>NZ_CP023540.1:969863-1293151 GCF_003692615.1 Chryseobacterium sp. 6424 | reverse complement strand
CTGTAATTCGTTTGGGATTGGTACAGTGGCAGATGCGGCACTTCAAAACCATTGATGCGTTTTATGAACAGGTAGAGTTTTTTGTGAACGTGATGGCAGATTATAAATCAGATTTCGTTATGTTCCCGGAGTTTTTCAATACGCCTTTGCTTGCGCCTTTCAATCATCTTTCAGAACGCGAAAGTATGTTTAAACTGGCAGAACTTACTGAAGAGATCAAGAATAAAATCTCAGAATTCGCCATTGGTTATAACATTAACATTATCGCTGGCAGTATGCCGTATGTAGAAAACGGTGAACTTTATAACATCAGTTATCTGCTTCACCGAGATGGCAAGATTGATGAACACCGCAAAATACACATCACCCCCAATGAACGAAAATTCTATGGAATGAAAGGTGGCAGTGAAATTAAGGTAATTGATACCGATTGCGGAAAAGTAGGTCTGGTGATCTGCTATGATGTTGAATTCCCGGAACTGCCCAGGATTTTGGCAGACCAAGGCATGAAGATCCTCTTCGTCCCTTACCTTACCGATACACAGAATGCCTATATGCGTGTGCGGCATTGCGCAGCGGCTCGGGCAATAGAAAACGAATGTTATGTGGCCATCGCTGGTTGTGTGGGTAATTTACCCGGTGTAAATAATATGGATATTCAGTATGGGCAGGCCGCAGTTTTCACGCCGTCAGACTTTGCCTTTCCGAGCAACGCGGTAAAAGGTGAGGCTACACCAAATACAGAAACTACACTGATTGTCGATGTAGACCTAAATTTACTTAAAGAACTTCATCACTATGGAGCTGTACGGACTATGAACGACCGGCGCCGTGACCTTTATGAAACTGTTGACCTGAAAAAAGAAAAAGAATAATACCATCCCAGAGCCAATTCCCGGGATGATATTTTATAGCTTAAAATCAACTTTAACATTGAAGAATCTACCAGTTAAACGCACCGGAACCGCATAATTGTATCCAGACGAGACATCATTTACCCACTGATTGGCGACCGTATTCTGGATGTTGAAGGCATTGAAAATCTGCACGCCCAACGCAAGCTCACGGAAGTTGCTCCAGAAACCGTTATCTACCCGGTTGTCTTTCTGATCGATGAAAACCTTAGACAGGCCGATATCCACCCTTTTGTATGAAGGCAACGTATTTTGGTAGCGGTAAGGTGCCTCATAATCAGGTTTTCCATTTGCGTCTAGCGAAATTGGTGTGCCGGAAGGCAAGCCATTGGCATAAGTTAACGTCAGGTTTACACGCATAGACGGGAACTTCGGCATATAATCTTGGTAAAACATTGAGAAACGGAATCGTGGATCTGTAGGGCGCGGTATATAGCCTTTCCCTTCAATATTTTCATACACCCGCGCATAACTGGCCGAAATCCAGGAGTCCACACCGGGCACAAACTCCCCGAAAAGCCTTGCATCGATTCCATACGCATAACCCTCGGCATTATTTTTCCCTGAATACCGAATCCTTACATTATCAAGATAATAAGGAATCAGATCGTCCATCTTTTTATAATATGCTTCCGTGGTAAGTTTGAACGGGCGCTCTACCATCCGGAATTCATAATCGTGAGACAGGATTACCTGTGTTGATCGCTGCGATTTAATTTCTTTGTTAAAAAGACCGTCCAAATCCTTAATCTCTTTATAAAATGGTGACTGATAGTAAATTCCGCTCGAAATTTTAAACAACATATCTGCCTCCCAATCTGGCTTTATCGCAAACTGAGCGCGTGGCGAAATGATGGTCTCATTATTGAAATCCCAATGCGAGGCTCTTACGCCAGCATTTACGAAAACCCGGTTCCTGCCCCAATAAAACTTGCGGGCGTATTGCGCATAGCCCGAAAACCGTGTGGGCTGAATATGATTTTGCCCCGCCATCTGGTAGCGCAGCCTAAGGTCAGAAGCATCTAACTCACCCGGACTGGTGAAGTCGCGCGGTGTACTGTAACCTAAAGAATCGATGAGTTGCCACTCGTTGGTGAGATCCTTTAGGTTTTCTTTTTCGAATTTCAGTCCGACTTCAAAATCCGTATTTACATCGGGCGAATAACGTGTTTTCAATTGGGAGCCATACGTTTTCACCAACAAATCGTTGCGTGCGTGATCTATTTGGCCACCTGCATCATAAGAAGCCATCGGCGCACCGGTAATGGGATCGAAAGTCTGCAACATATACGCGGAAGCGATCGAATAATATTCGCGCTCGCGGTTTTGGTAAGCAAAGTTATCGAGTGTAAATATCCATTTTTTATTAGGCTTATATGTTACGGAAGCTGTTCCCATCATGTTTTTATAAGAATCATCTTCCTGCCCGTTATAAAAAACGCTTAGTCGTAAAGGGTTCTGTAAACTACCGAAATCTACTTCCTTTACTTTGGGGATCATCTCGTAGTCATTTTTACTGAAATAACCGATGAATGAAAAATCCCATTTACTATTTAACTTATAATTGATATAAGATTGAAAATCAGCATACTGCGGATTAAAATCGGTATCCTCATTTAATGTATTAAGGACCAGGTTGGTATTTCGGTATCTACCCGAAAATAGCGCAGTTAACTTTTTATTTTTTGATGCCAAACCGGTAGTAAGTCGTGCGCCTATTAAACTTGCCTCACCGGAAATTTCAAATTTAGTAGGTTGCCGATAATAAATATTAAGTGCTGATGACATTTTATCGCCATATCTCGCCTCAAACCCGCCGGCAGAGAAATTAATGGCCTGCACCATATCCGGATTGATGATGCTCATCCCTTCCTGCAGCGAATTTCGGATGAGAAACGGACGGTATATCTCAATATCATTAATGTAGATGAGGTTTTCATCATAATTTCCGCCACGCACCATATATTGTGACGAAAGTTCAGTATTTGAGTTTACTGATGGTAAGGTTTTCAGCAAACCTTCTACTCCACCGGACATTGATGCGACCTGCTGCGCTTCTTTAGCGGAGATTTCTACCGAAGTAAGGTCGGTTACTTTAGGTTTACCTTTCTTTTGGAATACCACTTCCTGAATTTGTGTTTCGCGCGTTTTACTCACAAAAAGCACATGGATATGCTGCACTTTCGGGGTATTCCTGATGTTTTTTGAAAATCTCTGGTACTGCTCTTTCTCTACTAAAAGTAACTGATCGGTATTAGCAATGGGTATTTCTACAAAACCACTGTCATCTGTGCGGAAATACTGATTGTTGTAAGAAACCTGCGCCTGGGGAACGGGTGCGCCGTCTTCATCAAGAACTTTAAGGTTGATTTGCGACATGGCCAAACCAGGCAGCAGCGCAGCGAGTAGAAAGGCTTTTTTCAATGCGGTATATTTAGGCTTTAAAGATAGAAAATTTAAAGAATCGCCTCGCGGATGCGGGTAAGTTTGTGCAGGAGCCCTTCCAGCTTGTCGAGTTTCAGCATATTGGCTCCATCGGAAAGCGCACATGAAGGATCGGGATGCGTTTCAATAAAAAGTCCGTCTGCACCTACTGCGATACCGGCTTTGGCGATGGTCTCTATCAGTTCCGGGCGGCCGCCTGTTACACCTGAATTTTGGTTGGGTTGCTGTAAAGAGTGCGTAACATCCAGTATAACTGTTGCATATTGCTGCATGGTAGGTATCCCACGGAAATCTACCACCAGATCGGTATAACCAAATGAATTACCCCGTTCGATGATCGCGGTCTTTTCATTTCCGGAATCGGTGATTTTCTCTACCGCGAATTTCATGGCTTCAGGTGAAAGAAACTGACCTTTTTTTAAAGTCACACATTTACCGGTCTTAGCGGCAGCCACCAACAGATCGGTTTGGCGTACCAAAAAGGCTGGGATTTGAAGTACATCTACATAATTTGCGGCCAAGGCTGCATGTTCATTTTCATGAATGTCTGTGGTAGTTGGGATGTTAAAAGTTTCCCCCACTTTTTTAAGGATCTGCAGGGATTTCTCTTCGCCGATGGTGGTGAAAGAATCTACACGGCTGCGGTTGGCTTTTTTAAAACTTCCTTTGAAGATGTATGGGATTTTATACTTATCTGTTATTTCTATCACTTTTTCAGCGATTCTCAATGCCATATCTTCCCCTTCAATGATACATGGGCCGGCAATCAGAAAGAAATTTTCGGAATCTTTGTGACGAATATTTTCTAAATGTTGAATCATTTAATTAAATTTTATTATATCCTACAAAAATAAGGTTTTTCGGCTTAGGCAGTGACGCTGATAATGAAAAAGCGCCGTGAGGAACATCATTCCTGGCAGCGCTTTTTTTTAGCATCAGATCTTACTGTGTGGCTTTAATGATGGCATTGGTAATTTGGTTTTCTTTCTCTTTACTGTAAGTGGAGTCGTAAGGCTGCATTACATCAAATAGATAGGTGTAGAATGGGGTGATCTTCTGTACTTTTTCCGATTCTTTGTATGCTTTTTCTTTGCCCATCACAGTCAATTGCTGGATGAAGGTATTAAATATCTTATCCACCGGCTCTATGGATTTCACCAAATAATTATAACCCTTTTGGTTCTGCCCGATACGGTTGTAGGCATCTGTCACTGCGCCGACAACCAGGGAATATTCCATGGGTTTTGTACGCATCTGTCGGCCCACGAATCTCTGTTCCTCTGCTGACAGGTTGCTGTAATATTCATATTCCTCGAAAATACCTTTCTTCAGGGTTTCTGCCAATTGCAGACCTTTTTGTTCCTGCCCCGCGACAATATAACCATATACAATTGAACTTAATGAACGTGGGTCATTATATTTCGCCACTGGGATCTCTCTGGAAGCAAGATCCAGCATTTCGATGGCTTTACCATTTTGCCCACCGAGCGCCAGGGCTTCCGCAGCGCGGCTTACCGAGCTTCGGTAACTTACTATATTCTGGGTGCAGGTTTCGTCAAAATGTACACTAAGGTCCTTAAAGTTGCCCCACCGGTAATTTTTCACGATATTATATAGCGAATTCGCATCTACGCGACCCATTTCGCCATCTTCGCGTTCTTCAGTTTTAATAGGGACAAGGCGGTAGCTGAACCCATCATACTGTAAATAATCGCCGAGGTAGAAGATGTTTTCAGGAGAGTAAATTCCGCCTGAGCTGAAGTTAATCGGTCGCGACCAGTCGTTGTGTGCCAGCAAATCCATGAGGATCAGGTTGTTTTTGAACATCATGGTATTTTTATAATCAATCGTGATTTGATCCACTGTTTGAGGCAGATCTTTAGCATTGATGGTACCAGATCTCACAGCGTTTGCTTTATTCACAGGTAAAATAAATTTAGATACCGGTAGGAAGTTGAACTTCTCATACTTTTCCTCACCGAAGAGCATCTTTAAGATTTCATCTTTATCATCAGATTTTGTTTTGATGAAGTTGATGGCTTCTTTCATCGTCATGCTGTCTTGGTTAAGATATTTCCTGAAACCGGCAAAAGCACTTGGCGGCGCCCCTTGGTCCTGTAGGTTTGCAAATACATTCTGCCAATCTTCAGTACTCATCAGGAAAATCTGGTCGTTGGTACCGTCCCGGTAATCCTCATGGTTCAATACGGATGGTATAGGCATCGCGTTGTAAGTTCTTCGCTTCACCTGATCTATATTCCACGGGGTGGACAGCAGTGTGAAGTTCACTACCTTAACATCATCCCGAAGGCCAGAGGTTTCTTGCATTCCCCAAATGGGGTACGTATCATTATCACCATACACAAACAGAATATCATTCTTCGGCAGTGACTTTAGTGTAGAATAGGCATAATCATAGGCAGCGGTCCGCCCGCTTCGGTCATGTGGATTATAATTCTGGAAACCCATTAACAAAGGTATGCCAAGAAGCACTACACCGCCCACTACATTGCCCGCATTGGACTTTACTTTCCCCTGAAGCCACCATAAGATTGAGGCTGCCCCAAGGCCTATCCATACAGAAAACGCAAAGAAAGAGCCTACCATCGCATAATCACGCTCACGTACTTCAAAAGGTTTTACACCCGTATAGAAAATAATGCCCACACTGGTTAAGATAAACAGCGAAAGTATGGCATAGAAACGGCCGAAATCACGGTTGAGTTGGAAGAAAAATCCTATAAGCCCTAAGATTAAAGGTAAGAAGAAAAAGGCTACGGTGCTTTCATTCTTAAATTTTGCCGGCATCTTGCTTTGGTCGCCCCAAAGCGCGTTATCAATAAACGGAATCCCGGAAATCCAGTTTCCGCGGTTATTTTCCATATGACCTTCGAGGTCGTTTTGGCGGCCCACAAAGTTCCACATCAGGTAACGCACGAAATAATAACCGTTCTGGAAGGTAAAGAAATAATCAAGATTCTGCGCGAAAGTAGGTTTCTGAACGTTGATTAAGTTATAAGGTTTCACCTGTAGATAATCTTCTGCCTTAATGGTGCCTGCTTCAAATTTTGCACGCAGATCCTCAAAAATCTGCTTTGCTTCAGGGCTGTCAGCTACGTTTTCATTATCATAATTAAATGAAAAATCGGGCGCACCGTACATCGAGATGTAATTCGACATCACTTCGCGGTCCTCACTGAACATCCGCGGCATAAATCCTACATGTGCGTCGCTGTACACGTAATTAAAACGTTCGCCCACCTTTCGGTAGGTACCTGTTTGCTCATCTTTTTCGTAAACATCACCGGTTTTCTTGTTTTTATAGCTTCCGTCTTCGTTTTTCTGAATACCGTTTGCATCCAGATAAGCGGTATAATTTTGCCCGTAAAAGGTAGGCCAATCGCCATATTGTTCACGATTGTAATAATCAAGCATGCCAATCGCGTTATCGGGATTGTTCAGGTTCATGGGTGGGTTGGCGTTTGCACGGATGGGGATCACCATCCAGCAAGAAAAACCAATAATCATATAAATAGCAGACAAAATGATGGTCTGGTAAACACTTTTACCGGCACGACGAGCATATTTCAAACCGAAATAACAAAGTGCGATGAGGATGATAAACGCAATAATGGTCCCGGAATGGAAAGGCAAGCCGATACCGTTTACCGCGAAAATCTCCATCTTACCGAAAAGCGTCATAATCAATGGGAAAATGCCCTTGAAGACAATGCCTAAAATTAATAACGTGATGGCATTTGCCCAAATAAAACTTTTCCAGGAAAACTCGTAATTGCGGGTGTAGTAGATAAAACATACCGCCGGGATGGCCAGCATGCACATCATGTGTACCCCAATGGAAAGCCCGGTTACAAAAAATATGAGGATGATCCACCGCTCATTATCGTCAGCGTGATACTCGTTTTCCCATTTGGTAATCAGCCACAGAAGCAACGCGATAAACATGGTCGCCATTGAATATACTTCGCCTTCTACCGCCGAGAACCAAAATGTATCTGAAAATGTAAAGCAAAGTGCACCGATGGCACCGGCAAAAAGAATAGAGATTTTTTCGTGTCGGGAAATATGCTCGAAATCTTTATTCAGGAGTCTGCGTACAAGGTGAGTAATGATCCAGAATAAAAACAAGATGGTAAAAGCACTGAAAAGCGCAGACATGGCATTGATGACAATGGAATAATTTTCACCGTTCCCAAACGCAAGCATCGCGGCCACAGCGCCAACAAGCTGGAACAGAGCCGCGCCAGGCGCGTGGGTAACCTCTAGTTTGGCAGCCGAGGCAATATACTCGCCGGTGTCCCAAAAACTGAAGCTGTGCTCCATAGTAGTTAAATAAGTGAGGAAAGCGATACCGAAAATTACCCATCCCAATACGGTATTCCACTGTTTAAAAGACCAATTTTTCATAAAAAACATTCAATCCTGCGAAAATAAGATTTTTCCGCTGTTATCTGTATAATTTAACTTAATTTAATCCCTTTCCAGCGATACGAACTGTTGCCTGAATAATTATCCAAAGCCTGCATACATTACAATGTGCCTCATTTAGAAAAAACGCTATAAATTGTGCTGTTATTTATTTTTTAGTATTTTTGCCCACGGTTTTTAGAGAAAAAAAATGACAAAAAATGACTAATGTTTACGAGAACATTCTGGGATTAATTGGCAATACACCGCTGGTTAAACTCCACACTGTAACCCAAGATATCCCTGCAACCGTATATGCCAAGCTGGAGTCTTACAACCCAGGTCACTCTACCAAAGACAGAATTGCCATACATATCATAAACGCCGCTGAGAAGAAGGGCTTGCTATACCCCGGCGCTACCGTAGTAGAAACAACTTCCGGGAACACCGGTTTCTCTATTGCCATGGTCTGCATCATCAAAGGTTACAAATGCATCCTTGCCGTAAGCGACAAAACAAAGAAAGAAAAAATTGCTTACCTGAAAGCACTGGGTGCCACCGTATATATTTGCCCCGCAAACGTACCCGCAGACGATCCGCGATCTTATTATGAAGTCGCCAAAAGAATCGCTTCAGAAACCCCAAATTCCATCTACATCAACCAGTACTTCAACGAACTGAATATTGATGCGCACTACCAAACGACGGGACCCGAAATTTGGGAGCAGACACAAGGTAAAATCACACACCTTGTCGCCTGTACCGGTACAGGCGGTACGCTTTCCGGCTCCGCGAAGTTTCTGAAAGAAAAAAATCCGAACATCAAAATAATCGGGGTAGATGCGGACGGTTCTATCCTCAAAGGTTTTCATGAAACCGGCGAGATCAATAAAACCGACATCCATCCCTACCAAATTGAAGGAATGGGCAAAAACCTGATTCCATCCGCACTGCTTTTCGATAAAGTAGACCAATTCGTTCGTGTAAATGATGAGATGGCCGCGTACCGTACACGCGAGATTGCCCTTAAAGAAGCCATTATGGGCGGATATACAACTGGCGCAGCCGTACAGGGATTGTTGCAGTATGCGGAAGAGAACGCTTTCTCACCAAGCGATGTGGTGGTAACGATTTTCCCCGATCACGGGTCGCGCTATATCACCAAAGTGTACAGTGATGACTGGATGTCAGAGCAGGGCTTCACAAATAATGATGTACATAATTACGACGCAGTTTTCAAAACCGAGGAAATCAAATAAACATATCCTGATAATTACCCATATAAAGACCTTTTGCAACATCCAAAAGGTTTTTTAATGCCAAATTTTGTTAACTTTGCTACTCTTATAATTTTTAAATAATTCTAACAAATAATGACAGATATTTTTGAACGGTTAAGACAAAATCCAGGACCGCTGGGGCAATTTGCCGATTACGCAGAAGGATATTTCGTATTCCCGAAGTTGGAGGGACCTATCGGCCCGAGAATGAAGTTCCAGGGGCGCGAAGTGGTTTTTTGGAGTGCCAATGATTATTTGGGACTTTGCAACCACCCGGAAGTTTTAGAAGCTGATGCGAAAGCTGCTGCCGAATACGGAATGTTTTACCCAATGGGCGCCCGAGCCATGTCTGGCGAAACCGCTCAGCACCAACAGCTTGAAAATGAACTCTCCCAGTTCGTTCAAAAAGAATCTGCTTACTTACTGAATTTCGGGTATCAGGGTATGGTATCAACCATCGATGCATTGGTGACACGCCACGATGTGATTGTGTACGACGCAGATTCTCATGCGTGCATTGTAGATGGTGTACGTCTGCATATGGGCAAAAGCTTTACCTTTAAACATAATGATATTGCCAGCCTTGAAAAAAACCTGGCAAGAGCCACCAAGGTAGCTGAAGAAAACGGTGGCGGCATACTGGTGATTACCGAAGGGGTTTTCGGGATGCGTGGCATGCAGGGGAAACTCAAAGAAATATGCGACCTGAAATCCAAATTCAACTTCCGTTTGCTGGTAGATGACGCGCACGGTTTCGGTACTTTAGGTGAAACCGGTGCCGGTGCTGGCGAAGAACAGGGTTGCCAGGACCAGATTGATGTGTACTTCTCTACTTTTGCCAAATCTATGGCTGGTTTTGGAGCATTCATCGCGGCAGACAAAGACATCATCAGAATTTTAAAATACAATCTGCGCTCGCAGGTTTTCGCAAAATCCCTGACGATGCCAATGGTCATCGGTGGTTTGAAAAGACTCGAACTTTTGCGCTCTCGTCCGGAAATCAAGGCCAAACTTTGGGAAAACGTGCACAAATTACAGAACGGACTTAAGGAAAGAGGTTTCAACCTGGGTAACACCAATACCTGTGTGACGCCTGTAATGATGCAGGGATCTACCGTAGAGGCTACTTTGCTTGTAAAAGACCTCCGAGAGAATTATGGCATCTTTACTTCTGTAGTGATCTATCCGGTAATCCCGAAAGGGATGATTTTGCTAAGACTAATCCCTACCGCATCTCATACGGATGCTGAAATTAATGAAACGCTGGATGCCTTTGATGCGATCCACGATAAACTGACATCCGGCTTTTATAAACAACAGGAACAGAAACTTGTAGAACAAGAAGGTTTATCCTTTAAAGCAACCTAAGAATTTTTCACTTATAGTAAAATATAACCGCCTGAAAAATTCAGGTGGTTTTTTTTATTCCTAAACACCAATAAATAACATAAATATGAAACAGATCATCATCAGTAAACAAGATTCGCTGCGGATACATAAATCTATCCTAGATGCCAAAAAGAACAATACCATCAAGAAAGAAGATGCCGAGCGACTGCTGAACGAACTACACTCAGCTAAAATTGTGGAACCTTCAGAAATCCCCGCAGACGTGGTGACTATGAATTCTGTGGTAAAAATCCATTTCGAAAATAACAAAACCGTTACGGAATTTAAAATCGTTTATCCGCATGAAGCAAATATCAAAGAAAAGAGAATCTCCATCTTTTCACCTGTAGCCGCGGCGCTGATTGGCTATCGTGTAAACGATGAAATTGATTGGATAGTCCCTTCCGGAATGACAAAAATCATCATTGATGAAATCATCTATCAGCCTGAAGCTGCTGGTGATTTCGACCTTTAAAAAATTAATGGGTTTTTATAAGGAATCGCTAATGACCATACTGAATAAAAAATCCGCATTCGAATAAAATGAATGCGGATTTTTCTTGATATGTTGATGTGTTTTGTTGCTTATTTATAGTACAAAATTACACTTTAATCATGTTTGGTTTTTTGCCCAAATTTGCCCATTTCGTGAAAAAAGGACTATCTTTATTAAATTATTAAATCATAAATGGTAAGAAAATTACGTAAGGAATTCGAAGAAATTTATTTCAGCACAGTATCCACTACAAAAGGGCTTGAAGAACTGGCAAAGAACATAGAAATCTCTAAAAACTCACTACGCAGATTTTTAGGTAAACTGAATGATGACACGCAATTACGGTCCTCTACCCTCAGCCTTATTGCCCAAAGACTTGGATATAAAAATTACGGACATTTCTGCGAAACTGTAGGTAGGGAAAAATATTCCTTGGATTTTGATCTGTTGGATATTTATTACGGCAGTGTGAAAGGTCACGGTACCTCTCATAACGAAACGCGTTTTCAGCTTGCCAATTATTATTTCGCGGAGAAAATCATCTCTGATCCACAGAACCTGAAAGAGTTCGTCAAACGCTTCGCACAAAACAATGAAGCACTGGAATATGTGCTTGCCTGGCACCCTTCCTACGAAAATATCGCACATACAAATTATCAGGCGGCACTGCTGCAAATGGCCCATAACTCGCCAAAAGCACATCTGAAAGTATTTGCTTACAGCTTTATAATGTTCGGGAAGTTCATGTCTGAAAACCTTCGCTTAGAGGAAGCGAAAAAATTAATGTCAAAAATAGAAAAAGCCGTAAAACAAATGCGTGAAGAAAGTGAAAACTTTCATGCGTTTCCTGAAGCACGCTATGCTATCGCAAAAATAATCTACACCCACATCACCGGTACGGATGCGCAAAGCAAAAGGCCAAATGCCGAACTACAACGGCAGATCGCACTACGGCATCTGCCAGAGGTTACCCTTACAGATAAAATTATCTTCGGTACTTATGTTACGAACATTCTCAACATTCTGCAGGATTATGAAAACGCCGATTTGTGTTTCGGTGAATTTGCCTCAGAAAAATGCTTGAAACATTTCGCTGAAGACGCACCGCATTTCCGTGCCCATATTTTTCTTTACAAACTTAATTGGGCTGTTACGCAATATCATCTCGGCAATATCGAAAAGGCACTCACGATATTTAAGACCTTACCCAGTGACCTTAATAACATGAGAACATTTTCGTTCAACAGCAAAATTTACTTCGAATTGAAGTATGTTTACTTCGCCCGCATCTTATACCCACGTAGGAAGGACTTGCAACGGCGGTTCGACATCCTTATAGCGCGTACTAAGTTTACTTATATGAAGAAAATCTAATGCTGGGGATTTTACTTACTATTCTGGGCCACATCGCGTATGGTACCACCAATGTGCTATGGAAAAACCCGCGGAACGAAATTGGTACCTTACCGCTCATCATCATCAGGAGTTTCTGCTGTTTTCTTATTTTTTCCGGGCTGTATTTTGGGCTGATATTTTTCGGTGTTTTTAATCACCCAAAGTTTACCTATGTAGATATTCTACAGACGATGGGTATCTGTGCGGTGAATTATTTTGGCTTGTTTTTCTTCCTTAAATCCATGAAGCACGCGCCTGTGGCCAAAACCATTGGCTTTGGCAAAATCGGTTTGGTAATAGGGATGGGGTAGCGTACTTTGTGTACGATGAAGACATCTCGCCATTGAAAATTATGATGTGCATAGTCGTTTTGATAGGTATTTCATTGGTTGACAGCGCCGGCCAGAAACGCTCCACCATCATCTCAAAAGGTTTGATCTACTCTATTTTATGCAAGATTTTTTGGTCTGCCGCTTATTTGTATGTGCCTTTTATCAATAAATTAGGTCCGATACTTTTCTGCGTCATACTTGAGTTTACAGTTTGTGTAATGAGTGTCGCTCTGTATTCAAATTAAACCAAAAAGAATAGAAATCTCCGCCATCAGTTCAAGGACTAAAAAGGAGGTACTTTTGCTCATCCTTCTAGGCACTTTGGGCACACTTTGTTTAAATTTTGCGCTGGCCAATATCAGTATTGTTATGTTCGCGATCATCGGACTTATTGAACCGGTGATCGGGCTTACCATTTCAAAATTATATCACAAAGAATATCTCACCAAAAAACAGCAACTCGGCATCTTATTGGGCATTGCGGCGGCGTTCATCCTGTCAATAACCAAGTAATATCAGGATTATTTTTAAAAATTGAAGCACCCTGTTTATCTGAAAGATTTAAGATAAATTTGCAAAAAATTACTTTTGAGCAATATCCTCCTTATCACTCCCCCGTTTACGCAGCTTAATACGCCGTATCCCGCCACAGCTTATATCAAAGGTTTTCTTAAAACTAAGAATATTGAAAGCTATCAGATGGATTTGGGGATTGAAGTGATACTGGAATTGTTCTCGAAAAAAGGAATCTCCAATGTCTTCTCGCAACCGACCGATCTGCAAAAAGCTTCCGTGAACTCGCAAAGGATTTTTTCGCTCCGGAACGAGTATATCCGAACTATCGATCAGGTCATTCTTTTCCTTCAGAATAAAAATGCGACGTTGGCAAGGCAAATCTGCACGATGAATTTTCTGCCCGAAGCTTCCCGTTTTGCTCAGCTCGACGAGCTTGATTATGCTTTCGGGAATATGGGTTTGCAGGACAAAGCCAAGCATCTCGCCACGCTCTATCTTGAAGACCTTTCAGATTATATCGTTGAGAATATCGACCCGGATTTCGGATTCAGCCGCTATGCCGAACGTATCAGCCAAAGCGCAAATTCGTTCGACGAATTATATCAGAAAATTATCGGTCCAAAGACCTACATTGACCGTTTGACATTAAATATTGTGGATGGTCATCTTAACTGCGAAAATCCAGGATTGGTCTGTTTCTCGGTGCCGTTTCCGGGTAATTTGTACGCTGCATTCCGTTGCGCGAAACACATCAAAGAAAAATATCCGCACATCAAAACCGCTATGGGTGGCGGTTTTCCGAACACTGAACTGCGCGAAGTAAAGGATAAACGTGTTTTTGAGTTCTTCGATTTTATTACTTTGGATGACGGTGAACTTCCGCTTGAACTGCTGATCAAAAATCTTAAAAATGAAGGTCCAAGATCGTATAAACGTACTTTCCTCTTAGAAGATTCCAAAGTGGTGTATTTGAATGATTCCACCCTGCCCGATTATCGCCAGGCGGAAGTTGGCACGCCGGATTACAGCGGTCTTTTGCTCGACAGATATATTTCGGTAATCGAAATTGCAAACCCGATGCACAGCCTTTGGAGTGACGGCAGGTGGAACAAACTCACGATGGCGCACGGCTGCTATTGGGGCAAATGTACATTCTGCGATATTTCGCTTGATTATATTCGAATTTACGAGCCTGTCGCTGCAAAAATTCTGGTCAACAGAATGGAGGAACTGATGGCTTCAACAGGCGAGTCCGGATTTCATTTTGTGGATGAAGCCGCACCGCCGGCGCTGATGCGCGAAGTAGCACTCGAAATCATCCGCAGGAAACTGGTGGTGACGTGGTGGACCAATATCCGGTTTGAAAAGAGTTTTAGTCGGGATTTGTGTTTCCTGCTTAAACTTTCCGGGTGTGTGGCGGTTTCCGGCGGACTTGAAGTGGCCAGTGACCGACTTCTGAAGCTCATCGATAAAGGCGTTTCGGTGGCGCAGGTGGCTCAGGTAACCCGAAATTTTACCGAAGCGGGAATCATGGTTCATGCCTACTTGATGTACGGCTTCCCGACCCAAACAGTTCAAGAAACCGTGGATTCCCTTGAAATGGTAAGGCAACTTTTCGAAATGGGCGTGCTGCAAAGCGGCTTCTGGCACCAGTTCGCGATGACTGCACACTCACCGATCGGGATAAAGCCGGAAGAATTCGGGGTGATGCCGGTGAAACGCGAGATTATGTTTGCCAATAATGACGTCGATTTCATCGACAGTACGGGGATTGATCACAGCAAGTTCAGTTTCGGACTGAAAAAATCTTTGTTCAACTATATGCACGGAATCAATTTTGAAATTCCGCTGCAGGATTGGTTTGATTTTAAGATTCCGCGTACGACTATAGATCAGGATTTTATCCACAATTCGTTAATTGAAGAAGAAACATTTAAATTTAAAGCAAATTCAAAGGTCATATTCCTGCACCCAGAGCCTATCAAAGAAGATTTTATCAAGTCAAGAAAAGGGTTGTCGCGCGAAATGACGGCTTTGACTTTCCATCTGAACACGAATTTGCTTAAAATCGAACTCGATCGTCAGGTGGCCGCGTGGCTTATCGACACGATGAAGCATTATTCGATCGAAAAAGGCACTCAGATCACGCTTCAGCAACTGAAAAATGATTTCGAACTTCATTTCGAGGATTTCGAAATGTTCTGGTTTTCGAAACCTGTTCAGCAGCTTAAGGAAAATGGTGTTGTGCTGAGCCTTTAGATACGGCTGAAAAATTTAATCATTTTAAAATAAGACATAAAAAAATCCCGAAATTAGATTCCGGGATTTCATTTTATCTGAACTGAAATTATTCTGCGAGAATAATCCCTTTGTTATTGCTGAATTCTACCACGCCGCTTTTCACTTCAATTGAATACACACTGTCAGATGTGTTTTCTTTGGTGAAATGCTTCTCGTAGTTCTCGGGTATCGTGTTGGTATAAACCCTTACTTTACCGCCTGTGAGCGATGCTACGATAGCCGCGTGATCTTTCTTGATGTGGAAATCTCCGTTCTTGCCCGGAAGCAGTACAGAACTTACTTCGCCTTCGAAAGCTACAAATTCAGGGGTTAAAATTTTAATATTCATTTCTTAAAATTATAGATTATAGATTTTAAATTTTAAACTAATCTAAAATCTAAAATTTAGCATTTAAAATTTCTTATGCGTTTTCTGCCAACATTTTCTCTCCAGCCTCGATTGCTTCTTCGATGGTTCCTTTAAGGTTGAAAGCAGCTTCCGGAAGGTGATCTAATTCTCCATCGATGATCATGTTGAATCCTTTGATGGTGTCCTTAATATCTACCAATGCACCTTTAAGACCTGTAAACTGTTCTGCAACGTGGAAAGGCTGAGAAAGGAAACGCTGTACTTTTCTTGCACGGTATACAGATAATTTATCTTCTTCGGAAAGTTCTTCCATACCAAGAATAGCGATGATATCCTGTAAAGCTTTGTATTTCTGAAGGATTTCTTTTACTCTCTGTGCACAGTCGTAATGCTCATCACCCAAGATTTCCGGCGTAAGGATTCTTGAAGTTGACGCCAATGGATCAACCGCAGGATAAATACCTAATGAAGCAATCTTTCTGTCCAATACGGTAGTTGCATCAAGGTGAGCAAATGTAGTTGCAGGCGCCGGGTCAGTTAAGTCATCCGCAGGTACGTAGATCGCTTGTACAGAAGTAATGGAACCGTTTTTAGTTGAAGTAATTCTTTCTTGCATCGCACCCATTTCCGATGCCAAAGTTGGTTGGTAACCTACTGCAGACGGCATACGCCCAAGAAGTGCAGATACCTCAGAACCTGCCTGGGTGAAACGGAAGATGTTATCAACGAAGAAAAGTACGTCTCTACCTTGACCTTGTCCGTCACCATCACGGAAGTATTCCGCGATTGTAAGGCCCGAAAGTGCTACACGCGCTCTTGCTCCAGGTGGCTCGTTCATCTGTCCGAAAACGAAAGTACATTTAGAGTCTTTCATTTCTTCCATATCTACTTTAGATAAGTCCCAACCGCCATTTTCCATGGAGTGCATAAACTCATCACCGTATTTAATAATGCCGGATTCCAGCATCTCTCTCAAAAGGTCATTCCCTTCTCTCGTTCTTTCACCTACACCGGCAAAAACAGAAAGACCACCGTGTCCCTTTGCAATATTGTTAATCAATTCCTGGATCAGTACTGTTTTACCAACACCCGCACCACCGAACAAACCAATTTTACCACCTTTTGCATAAGGCTCTACAAGGTCGATTACTTTAATACCTGTAAAAAGAACTTCTGCAGATGTAGAAAGCTGATCGAATTTTGGTGCTTCACGGTGAATAGGCAAACCGGATTCCTTAGAAACATCCTGAATACCGTCAATAGCATCGCCTACTACGTTGAATAGACGTCCATACACACCTTCTCCGGTTGGCATGGTGATCTGGCGGCCCTGGGAAATAACTTCCTGACCTCTCTGAAGACCGTCTGTAGCATCCATCGCGATACATCTTACGGAGTCTTCACCGATATGTTGTTCTACCTCAAGAATTACTTTGTTACCGTCTGTTTTCAAGATTTCCAGTGCGTCGTAGATCTTTGGAAGCGCTGTTGCATCCGAGAAAACCACGTCGATTACCGGACCGATAATTTGAGAAATTTTTCCTTTAATTTGGTTTGCCATTGCTGATTTTTTTCGTGTGTGCAAATATAATGAAACTTCCCAAATTGGCAATTGATTTTAATTGAAGATTTTTATCATATTTGCAGCATCAAAAACTGCTACTTTTGAAAACCATCAACAATCTTCACGATTATTCTTCCGACACGCCGTTAGCCCTTTCTATAGGCATGTTTGATGGGGTTCACCGTGGGCATCAAACCATCATCGGAAATCTTAATGAAATTGCTCATGATAAAGGTCTGGAGTCAGCTATACTCACCTTTTGGCCACATCCGAGGACGGTTTTCAACCCATGTGATGATTTAAAATTGCTGAATACGATTGAGGAAAAAACCTATCTTCTCAATAAAAACGGTGTACAGCATCTTTTTCTGAAAGAATTTGATGAAGTGTTCCGCAATCTTTCCGGTGAAGAATTTATCCGACAGGTCTTGGTAGATAAACTGAACGTCAAGCATTTGATTATCGGTCACGACCATACTTTCGGCAAAAACCGCAGCGGCGATTTTAATCTTTTACAAAAAATGTCTTCTGAGTATGGTTTTGAAGTTGAGCAGGTACAGGCGGTAGATTATCATACCCAACCCATCAGCTCCACGCAGATCCGGAATGCGTTGGTAGAAGGTAACGTGAAGGCTGCAAACGAAATGCTGGGTTACGTTTACTCGGTTTCGGGTGAAGTGATTGGCGGTAAAAAGATTGGGCGGACCATCGGTTATCCCACTGCGAACATCGCCGTGAATCCGATGAAACTTTTACCAAAAAAAGGTGCCTATGTTGTTGAAGTCTTCATTGATGGCTTACAATATAAAGGAATGCTGAGCATTGGGACCAACCCCACCGTCGGCGGCAGTTCGCTTTCAGTAGAAGTTTACATCCTCAATTTCAACGATGATATTTACGGAAAACAAATCTCTGTAAATTTCCGCGATTTTCTGCATGATGAAATCAAGTTCGAGTCTTTGGAGAAACTGATTGAAAGACTTGATGAGGACAAAAGGCTTACAGAAAACTTTAAATTCTAAGATTTCAATATTTCTTCTTTCACTTTTTTCGTGAGCAAGCTAAATACGAGTCCGTAAGAATGATCGATAAGTTTTGTGAGTAACTCTTGTTTCAAACCTTCGCATCGTACAGAGTTCCAATACGTTTTGTTCAAATGGTAGGCGCCAGTAATCTGCGGATATTGCCCGCGAAGTTCTGCACTCCATTCGGGATCGGTTTTTACGGAAATACTTACCGGCTGCTTATCCAGGGACATCAGCAAAAACATTTTCCCGCCCACTTTCATCACCAGGGTTTCCTTATCAAACGGGAAAGATTCATCAACTCCTTTTTTCGCAAGGCAATAGTCTATAATCTGGTTGGCATCCATTTCGATGGGTGAATTTATCTTCAAATATAATCAATTTAAAGAATAACAAGACGATTGTTCTCATAAAATACATGTACATGAAAGCATTAATTATAGGTGCCACAGGCGCAACAGGAAAAGATTTGGTTCAGCAACTTCTTGCTGATCCCGATTATTCGGAAGTAGCTGTTTTTGTTAGAAAACCTCTGGATTTCAGTCACCCAAAACTGTCTGCACACGTTATCAATTTTGATAAACCCGATGAGTGGAAGCAGCTTGTAAACGGTGATGTAGCGTTTTCATGCCTTGGAACCACACTAAAAGCTGCAGGAAGTAACGATGCCCAATGGAAGGTTGATTTTGACTATCAGTATTACTTTGCCAAAGCAGCCAGCGATAATAAGGTGGAAGATTACATCCTCGTGTCGGCTTACGGCGCCAATGCAAAATCGAAATTATTTTACTCGCGGATGAAAGGTGAACTTGAGGAAAGAGTGAAAACCCTGCATTTCGGTAAAATAACCATCTTTCAGCCCGGTATGCTCGACAGGAAAGACAGCGACCGCACCGGTGAAGTCCTGGGTGGAAAAATCATTAAATTTGCTAATAAACTCGGAATTTTAGAATCGCAGAAACCGTTACCAACCGCCACACTGGCAAAAGCGATGATCAACGCCGCGAAAATCAAGAGCAATGGCTACTCTAATATAAAATTGGGCGCGATATTCAGTTTTGCGGAAAAATAAAAGTCCTGAAGATTCAGGACTTTCAACTATATTCTCATAATATCGGCTTCTTTGGCCTTCAGATGGTCATCACAAAGCTTTACATATTTATCAGTAAGCGCTTGGATGTCGGCTTCCGCTCCTTTAATCAAATCTTCGGAAACACCATCAAGCTTTTTGAGTTCTTTCATGCCGTCTTGGCGGGCATTTCTTACGGTAACTTTGCTAGCTTCACTTTCGGCTTTGGCAGTTTTGGCCAAATCGCGTCTTCGCTCTTCGGTAAGTGGCGGTACATTGAGGATGATGTTTTCACCGTTATTCATCGGTGCAAAACCAAGATTAGAATTGATGATGGCTTTTTCAATAGCCCCAATCGCTGTACGGTCCCAAGGTTGGATAGAGATCGTCATCGCATCCGGCACCATCACGTTCGCCACCTGGTTTAGCGGTGTAGGCGCGCCATAATATTCTACCACTACGTCCTGTACCATCGTGGTGGACGCGCGCCCGGCGCGGATTTTCTGAAAAGCATGATCAAGGTGTTTTATGGCCGCATCCATTTCCTGCTTCACCATATCCACAATTAATTCTAATTGTTCCATAATATTGTTGTTTCGGTTGATACAGCCAGCTTCACCTGATTTTTAAACCGCGAACTGGCCTTTAATTATTTTTATATCGTTACAAGTGTTCCTACATTCTCACCTTTCACAATCTTCACCAGATTTCCCTCTTTATTCATATCAAAGACGATGATTGGGAGTTTGTTTTCATGGCTGAGAGTAAAAGCCGTCATATCCATCACTTTCAGGTCTTTTGCGTACACTTCGTCAAAAGTTAGGGAATTGAACTTCACCGCCGCTTCGTTCTTTTCAGGATCAGAGTCGTAGATACCATCCACCCGGGTGCCTTTCAGGATCACATCAGCATCAATTTCAATCGCGCGTAGTGTAGCTGCGGTATCGGTCGTGAAGTACGGATTACCGGTGCCTGCGCCAAAGATGACCACTCTGCCTTTTTCCAGATGGCGGGTCGCTTTTCTTTTGATGAAAGGTTCAGCCACTTTGTCCATTTCTATCGCAGACTGCAATCTGGTATGGATACCTGCATCTTCAAGCGCGCCCTGCAAGGCCATACCGTTGATTACGGTAGCGAGCATCCCCATGTAATCACCCTGAACCCTGTCCATACCGGAGGCAGCACCAGCCAATCCCCGAAAGATATTGCCACCACCGATGACGATGGCTACCTGGCAGCCCAGGTCTACCACTTTTTTGATTTCGGCAGCATATTCCTTCAGCCTGTCGTTATCAATCCCGTACTGTCGGTTACCCATCAGTGCTTCGCCGCTGAGTTTAAGTAGAATTCTTTGGTATTTCATGGTTTGTATTAATCGCATTTTTTGCTTTGCAAATATAAGTAAACGCAGATAATTCCGTTAATAGATTTATATTTACAGCGAAAATTTCCGGAAAATTCTTAAAAAAATTACATTTGCACCCATAATTACCCCATTGAAAAAGATTGCCACACTTTCGGTGCTTCTATATACTGTTTGCGTTTGCGCTCAGGAAGGGACTAAGATTTACCCATTCTTGAACTTGCCCGTTTCTGCCCGCCAGGCAGCCATGGGAGGTGATGCGGTATCTGTGCGGGATTATGATGTGGGTTTCGCGGCTGTTAATCCCGGTTTGATGAATATTGAGCAGGATGAAATGATTTCCTTGAATTATTCCTCCTATCTGGCAGACTCGAAATACGGAACATTAAGTTATGTACGCGATCTCAATGAAGCACACTTGATTGGACTGAACATCCGTTACATGGATTATGGGAACATGCCACGAACCGATGAAAGCGCTGAGATCAACGGCAATTTCGGGGCGATGGATGCTGCCATAGGCCTTTCCTATGCTTATCAGTTCGATGAGGATTGGACGGTGGCCGGAAGTGCCAGTTTTGTCACTTCAAAAATTGATACCTACACGTCAATGGCAGTCATTGGTTCGGCAGGAATTACTTATCATAATGAATTGAGTAATGAAACATTGGCGTTGGTTTTCAGGAATTTTGGTTATCTGTTTAAGACTTACAATGGTCTTCGTGAAGATGTGGCGTTTCGGGTAGATTTGGGTTATACGAAGATACTTGATGAGTTTCCATTGGCGTTTACCATCACGGCGCACGATCTTCAGCAGTTCAATATTTCCCAGGATTATAACAACAACGGTCAGGAAATCAGCTGGCAGAGGAAACTTCTGGACCATCTTTCGGTAGGTGCAGAATTATTCCCCCAACAGGCTTTCAATATCCGTTTCGGATATAATGTAAAACGCGGTAATGAACTCGCCGTGCTCGATCAGCGGAGTTTTACTGGGCTTTCGGCCGGTTTTGGGATAAAGATTTCCGCCTTTAGGTTTGATTATGCGCATGTGCGGTACCACAACGCTGCTAATATGAATATGTTTGGCCTTACGCTCGACCTAATTCAGGTAGGTGGCAACCGCCGTTGATAATTTAGAAATTCCGCCGCTGCAGATTTCGGCATCTGAAAAAAAATGATGAAATTTGCCTTATGAGAAAACCTGTAATCGCCGTAGACGGTTATTCATCCACCGGAAAAAGCTCCATTTCAAAGATCATTGCACAAAAACTAGGTCTCGTCCATATGGATACTGGTGCGCTTTACAGAGGGATTACCTATTTTGCACTTACCTCTTGCCGTTTGCCCGATGGCAACATCAACTTACCGGCTTTATTCGAACAGCTACCGCAACTTAAACTTGGTTTCAGGAAGATCAATGAGGAGCTGATTTTATTTCTGGATGGTAAAGACATCACGAATGAAATCCGAACCAAAGAAGTATCTGAAAATGTAAGTTTAATTGCCAGTCAGCCCCAAGTACGCGATTTTTTGCTGCAAACACAGCGTGCAATCGCCAATGATGGCGGCGTTATCCTTGATGGGCGCGATATTGGCACCGTAGTATTGCCAGACGCCGATTACAAATTTTTCCTTACCGCAAGCATTGAAGAACGTACCAAAAGAAGATTCCTAGAATTAAAAAACCTGGGAATTGAAATGCCGGAAGAGGAAGTCCGCGAAAACCTGATTTCCCGTGACAAAACCGACAGCGAACGTGAAGTTGCACCGCTGAAACAAGCCGAAGACGCCATTTTAATCGATAACTCTCAACTTACGAAAAAGGAAACCATCGAGCTGCTGTTATCGTATATCAAAGAGATTTAACAAATTTTAAGAACACTTTAATCTAATTGGTATATAAATTGTAACTTCCTACATATCTTATTCAAACATTAATATTAACTATTAAAAACATCACAATGTCTAAAAAAGGAAATAACTCAGCAGGAGTTTTAGCAGGTTTACTTGCAGGTGCCGCAGCAGGATTGGTATTAGGAATGCTATATGCACCGGAGGAAGGCGCTGAAACCAGAAGGAAAGTAAAAGCTAAAGCCAACGATCTGAAAGACCAGGCGCTGGACCAATATGGGAAAATGAGCGAAAAGGCTAAAGAGCAGTTTCAGGATGTTTCCGTGAAGGTAAAAGACCAATATGGCAATATTTCCACACAGGTGCGCGAAACCGCTGACAAAGTGGTGAGCTCTGTAAAAGAAGGATACGATAAATATAAAGACCAAGCCATCGCTACGACTACAGAAGTTGTAAAGGATGTTGAAAACGAGTTGGACGGAATGAAATCTTAATTACCAGGTTCTTAAGATTTTAAATTAAAAGGAACTTTAATTTTTTTGAAGTTCCTTTTTTGTAAACCAAAACAAAATACTATGCTGAACCTTGTAAAAGATTATGCCGGGAAAAGGCTGGACCTGCTGAAAATGGAGGCTACAGAAAAATCTTCTGTCGTGGCAGGTACCACTACCTACCTTGTGCTTATAGCAGTGGCCGCCCTCTTCTTCATCATTCTACTGAACATCGGCCTGGGATTTCTTATTGGCACTTGGGTAGATAATTATGGCCTTGGATTCCTGATCCTTGCGGGCTTCTATCTACTGTTGATGCTGGTTATATTCCTTGCACGCAAAGCCATTAAAGATAAAGTGGCCAATAAAATCATCAAATCTATTAGCGGTTAACATTATGGAAGCAAAATATAACAATCTTGAAGAATTGCGCCGTAAAAAGGCACTTTTAAAAAAGGAAGTTTCCGATATGGAAGACTTGCTGACTTTTGATAACACCAAACAAAGCCTAAGTGCTTTCACCAATGGTTTTACAGATAAATTCCTTACCGAAGAACCGAAACCTGGCGGCGGAACGCGCCTCGCCTTCGATTCAAGTGGTATTGTGAAAGAATTCGCAAATAATTTCCGCGAATCTGTATTGACCAGAAAGAATGTGCACAGCATCACCAGCAGCCCGGAAGCAGTAAGCATCGCAGAAAATGCACTTAAACTTGGTGCTGTGAATTTGGTAGGGAAATATGCCAGAGAGAACCTTAACAATACCAGTTGGAAGAAAAAAGCCATTGGCCTCGCGCTGATTTATGTGGCACCCGTTGTATTGAAAATGGTTCGCGAACGGCTGGAAAATTACCAAAGGAACAAAACCACCTCGAGTATGCAGCATCTGATATAAAATTTAACCGCTTCTCAGCGGTTTTTTTTATGCCTTTGCGGAAAATATTTCACCCAATACGATTCCGGTAGCCATGCTCACATTCAGACTTTCGGTGGCCTGCGAACGTCCAAAACGTGGGATCGTAATCTTCTGTGTCAAAAGCGATTCAATTTCCGGCCGTATGCCATTGCCTTCGTTGCCTAAGACCAAGCTGAAACGTTCCGGGAAATTATAGGTATAAATATTTTCTCCTTCCATATCGGTGCCGAGAACGGGGTTGTTGGTATTACCTAAATAATCGGCTATATCTTCATACACTACTTTTACCCGTAAAAATGAGCCCATGCTTGCCTGAATGACTTTCGGGTTGTACACATCTGCAGTATCAATGCTGCACCTGATCTGTTCGATGCCGAACCAGTCGGCCAAACGGATGATGGTCCCCAGATTTCCGGGATCCTGTATGCCATCTAAAATTATTTCTATCGGTACTTCAGTTGGCGCTGCCTCCTCCGGAAGTTTACATACAGCCACCGAATCTTTCGGGTGTTGCAGGAAACTGATTTTCTTAAGTTCAGTGGCAGAAACCTGGGTAGTATCTTTAAAAATATGATTTATTTCCTGTGGATTTACGGAATAAAGTTCCATAATTTGGTAAGGAGAGTGTGGGATTTCTTTAATGGTTTTATTCCCTTCAACCAAAAACAAATTGTATTTTTGTCTGAACTTCTTCCTGTCAAGAGACTGTAATATTTTTATTTTATGAGCCGTAAGCATTTATCAAAATATTTTCAAAAGTATTATATATTTTCCTCATCTGCAATGGCTGTTTTTGCGCTTTACGCGTGCAGTACGACCAGAAAGGTGCCAGAGGGGGAATATTTGCTTACCAAAAATAACTTCAGGTATGAAGATGGTAAACTTTTCGACAGCGAAGTGGGCAGCTATGTAAGCCAGAAGCCCAATAAGAAGCAACTTTTCGTGCTTCCGATAGGACTTTGGATGTATAATGCCACGAACCCAAAATACGACTCGATACTTAATGAATACATGACTTATCCTTCAGAGATGAGGGACCAGAAGTTACGCGATTCGCTTTTCATTAAATATAACCATCCGGAGTATGTGGGCAAAAGTCTTTTTTATGAAAGATTTATGCACAACATCGGTCAACCACCGGTAATCCTGGATCAGGGAAAGACGGAGACCAGCGCCAATTCGATACGCAAATTCTACGTATATCGTGGTTACTGGGATGCTGATGTGAAATACACGCATGATTTGGATTCTGCTGCGAAAAAAGCCCAGGCCAATTATCTCATCACCCACCGCGACCCTACGGTTATCAGCGATTATTATTACAATATCCCGGATAAGAACATCAGGCAGATTTATGAAGAGGACCTATCAAAAAGTTTGATAAAAAGTCGGCAAACACTAGACCAAAGCACTCTGGAGCAAGAAGTGAAGCGCATCGGTGATCTGATGAAAGAGCGTGGGTATTATAAATTCAACAACAACAATGAGCAGATTTACTTCACCGCAGACACGTTACAAAGCCGGAAGCAGGTACCGCTGACAATGGATATCCACCGCGATTCAGCAGATACGCCCTATCGCCTTACCACTATTGGCGATATAAAAGTGCATTATCTCGAGAAACTCTCGGATTCGGTAGATACGGTAAAGGATTCTCTGCTCGGCATCAATTTCTATAAACTTGATGACCAGTATAAAACCATGTCGCTGTGGCGACCAATTATTTTAAGAAAAGGCGAAGTGTACCAACAGCGCAATCTGGACCTTACCAAAAGGAACATCGCCTCGATGAACAACTTCAGCGTGTTGCGGTACGATGAGATCTTGCGCAAAGGCAACGACAGCATTCTGGATGTAAGTTATTACCTGGCCCCACTGCCGAAATACGACCTGCGGATCGCCACAGACCTGAACTACTCTCAGATACTGAACTTTGGGGTATCACCATCGGTGGATTTGACGAGCAGAAACATTTTTGGCGGCGCTGAAAACCTTACCACCAGTATTTCAGGTATTTTCGGATCGGTGGTGGATACTAAAAACACGGATAAAAGAGCGATCGCATACGAAATTTCCGCCCAGGGAAACCTTAGTTTCCCGCGGTTGATGTTACCATTCAAGTCGTGGAAGCTGATTCCGAAAAGATACTCTCCTACCAGTTCTGTCATCCTCGGGACTTCAGTGCAGAACAACATCGGTTTAGGGAGAATCGGCTTCAATACCAGCCTTAATTATTTCGCGAATGTGAACGACATCATTTCTCACCGGCTGTCACTTTTTAATATCCAGCTCAGTTTAACGCGGAATAAGGACCGTTACTATGATTTCTTCCCGGCTGATGCAGTGGTACGCAACATCGTTTTCCAGCATTATTCGCCGGGTCTTTTCAATGATTTTGAAAACGGAGCCATCAGTTCTGATGAGTTTTCTTCAATCATTCTCAACGACAGTAATTACCAGAACTCACTTACTGGCGAACCGCTCTCGCAATACAACACGTTCCGGCAATCGCTCCTGAACAAAGACCGGCAAACACAGGACGTGCTGATTTCTTCTCTTATTTATAATTTAATTTATAATGAAATCGGTAAGAAAGACCGCCCGAACCCTTTTTACCTGAATGCCAAAGTTGAACTGGCCGGCAACGTTTTCAGCGCGTTCAAAAACAGGACAAATGATGATGCGCTGGTATCTGAAGCTTCAAATACGATATTTGACATTCCTTATTCACAGTTTGTAAAATTCGATGTGGATGTGCGGAAGTATTTTACTTTCTTTAATGATAGGCATACGTTGGCCTTACGACAGTTTATCGGCATTGGTATCCCATACGGAAATTCTTCCACGATGCCTTTTGTGAGGTCTTATTTTAATGGTGGCTCAAATGACATCCGTGCGTGGCGGGTGTTCGGTGGTTTGGGTCCGGCGGATTCGCAGCTTGATGAAAAAATTAGGTCTTACGCAATGGATAATGTGAAACTGACCACAAATATTGAATACCGCATGCCGCTTACCGAAATGTTCGAGGGTGCCGCATTTGTTGATGCAGGTAATATCTGGAGTCTGAAAGACAGTGGCTTCGGGGATGAGTTTAAGTTCCGTAAATTTATTTCGCAAATGGGTGTGGGCACCGGTGTCGGACTTCGTATCAATGTCGCGTATATCACACTTCGGTTGGATGCCGCTTATAAAGTCTATGACCCGAACCGACCTTTGGGTGAGCGTTTTGTACTCGGTGAGACCTGGAAGCCTGTGCTGAATTTCGCCTTTGGATATCCATTTTAATCTATAGCCGCAGCTTTCTGTGGCTTTTTTGTTTACATACGCTTGAAAAGGCACGAACTTAGTTACAGGTTGGGCGGCTAACAAATGGCTATTCAAATATTAAAAGTTAAACAAAAAGAACAATGAACAACGAATTACCACAGTTTAAAGTAACACTCGGCATTATGCCAAATTATGCAGATACCAAAGATGGGATGCTCATCGACGGCGTATCCGAAAACCGCCCGGCAGCGCTTGCCGGCATCAGGGCTGGTGATGTGCTGACGCGCATTGGCAGCTGCGAAGTGACTGAGATCTATTCGTACATGAACTGCCTGTCAAAGGTGAATCCGGGTGATGAACTGCCGATTACAGTCCTGCGGGATGGGGAAGAACTCACTGTTAACGTAAAATTCTGATACAGAAAAGTCGCCTGGTCGGGCGACTTTTATTTTTAAAATCATTCATCGAAGAGACTGCCAATCGTTCCTTCATCTGGGAAATCCTCTTCTTTCACATCTTCATCAATAAAACTGATGTGTCCTTCAGTACTTTCCACTACATCAAAACCGGGATTCATTTCTTCCTTAGGTTCAGGGATCGTTATGTTAATGGATTTCACTTTGTGCTTGGTAAGTTGGTTGCCAATCGCTCTAATGCCTTTAACGGATATAAATTCATCCATATTAATAGTTTCCGGCTCGCGCTGCTTGTCTTTTTCTTTGGCAAATACCAGTTCGGCGGTGGCGCCGTTGGCATAAACAACCTGTTCAATAAATGATTTTGGATGATCTGATGGCATGAATGCCTGTACGTTGGTCGTGTTTTCAAGCAGGAAACGTTTGATAAAGTAAATCTGCTTTTCGCCATCATAATAAATGGTGGTCAATGGCTGTTCGGGATTCCACTTTTCAAGGATCAGATATTGATCATCAAAACGGTTCATCAGATCAAAACTTACGAGTTTAGCTTCCCCACTGGCTGTTACGGTAAGTATTTTATCATCTCCTTTAAAAGTGCCCAGCAGTCGGCCACGTGCATCCGCGTTCAAGCGCCGAACGGTCTCATCAAACCAGATTTTGCGCGGGGCAAGTGTAGAATGGCCTTCTTCCTTCAGGTCCACCCTCTTCACCGCATATTTGGTTACCAAATTCCCTTTGGAATCGCGGCCTTTGATACCGATTTCTGAGAAGTCGATTTCCATCTTATTCTTTCGGATTCTGGCGTTGGGCTTTAAAAGGACAGTCACGACTTCGGCCTCGCCATTGGGGTTGGCGGAGAAATATAGCATTTCCGACCCTTTTTTATCTGAAGCCAGTTTGTAGTCGGTATTTCTGGTAACGCCTGTAACCGAGAAACGTTTCATATAATACGGACCTTCTTTGCCTTCGCGGTAGATCATATTGTACACCGTGCGTTTGTCGTTCTTCTTCCATACGGCCACGTGCACAATATTTTTACCGATAAATGTTTTCGGCTCTACTTTCACCACTTTCATGGTACCGTCTTTCTGGAAGGTGATGATGTCATCAATATCCGAGCAGTCAAACAGGTACTGGTCTTTTTTTAATGAAGTCCCGATGAAGCCTTCCTCGAAATTGGCATAGAATTTTTCATTGGCCACCGCTACTTTGGTAGCATCAATGGTATCGAAGATGCGGAGCTCGGTACGCCGTTCGCGGCCTTTGCCATATTTCTTCTGGATACCGGTGAAGTAATCTATCGCATAGGCAATCAGGTTGGCTAAATGATGTTTCACCTGTTCTATCTTACCCTCAAGAGCCAGCAGGTTCTCCACCGCTTTATCCTGATCGTAGCGCGAAATCCGCATAAACGGCAATTCGGTGAGCTTCACGATATCATCTGTAGTGACGGCGCGTAGTAGATTTGCTGTAAAAGGTTCTAGACCACTACCAACCGCGCTGTAAACTTCCTCTTTTGAAGATTTACCCTTAATTTCCTGATAGATTTCGTTTTCTATGAAAATCTTTTCGAGGCTGGCGAAGTGCCATTTTTCCTGAAGCTCGTTCAGTTCGATTTCCAGTTCTTTTTTCAGTAACGATACGGTGTGCGTGGTGTTTCGTCTTAAGATTTCGGAAACCGATAAAAACTCGGGTTTATCCCCTACGATCACGCAGGCGTTGGGTGAAATGGGGATTTCACAATCGGTGAAAGCGTATAGGGCATCAATCGTTTTGTCGGGCGATACATCATTGTTCAGATGAATGTTGATTTCTACCTGATCCGATGTGTTATCCTCGATTTTTTTGATCTTTATTTTGCCTTTTTCGTTGGCTTTAATCACGGAGTCAATAAGATCCCCGGTATTTTTACCGAAAGGCAACTCTGTGATACAAAGTGTATTTTTGTCCTTCTGGATGATTCTGGCACGTGCGCGAAGTTTGCCGCCTCGTTCCCCATCGTTATAGTTGGAGACATCTAACAAACCACCGGTAAGAAAATCGGGATACAGCTCAAAACTTTTGCCTTTAAGATGCGCAATAGACGCGCTGATGAGCTCATTGAAATTATGCGGCATGATCTTCGTAGAAAGCCCCACCCCAATTCCTTCGACCCCTGAAGCCAGCAGCAGCGGGAACTTCACCGGCAGATCGATAGGTTCATTATTCCTGCCGTCATAGGATTTGGCCCATTCGGTGGTTTTGGGATTAAACACGACTTCGAGCGCAAATGGCGTCAGCCGTGCTTCAATGTAACGTGCGGCCGCAGCAGAATCGCCGGTGTAGATGTTACCCCAGTTCCCCTGTGTGTCGATCAGCAGTTCTTTCTGGCCAATCTGTACCATCGCGTCGGTGATGGATGCATCACCATGGGGATGGTACTTCATGGTGTTACCTACCAAATTAGCGACCTTGTTGTAGCGGCCATCCTCCAATTCGCGCATTGAATGTAAAATACGTCGCTGCACTGGTTTGAAACCGTCGTAAATAGACGGGATCGCACGATCCAGAATTACATAAGATGCATAATCTAAAAACCAGTCTTTATATAGTCCCGAAACTTTCTTCAGGGTTTCCTGTCCATGATTTTCCTGTTCTTCCATCAACTCTATGGCTCTTGCCTGTTTTCCTGATTGTTCTTAATCACCTCATCCAAACAGCTACATAATTCGCGCAGCTGTGTTGGTGTGAGGTAAGAAATTTCATATTTTAAAATTATCGGGCGGTTTCTTTTGCTCGATATGGTGATATACAGTCTTCTTAAAACCAGTAAATCTACGATTTCATAATGTTGCAGCTTGTATTTCGGAAATTCATCATTAATAAATTTGCCCCGAAACAGACTGCCTTTATTCGAAAGATTCAGTGTTTCGCCCTCACTGTCATACTCGAATATCTGCCTGCCCCGCAGACTAACAATCAACAGAAGTACGACTGGGACGATGATCATACCCATGAAAAGTGACGTGCCCAACAACCCATATGTATTAACACCAAGTAAAAATGCGCCACTACCCATCAGCAATATCAGCATGGGAACGATGATGATGGAATTATATAGTGGTGCCTTGTGCGAATTGCTGAATTTCATAGGTTACATTTCGGCGTCAGCCAGCACTTCTTTCTTATCAATATCAGGATCTTCCACTACCAGATTTTCGAGGATGAAATTTTGGCGGTCAGGGGTGTTCTTACCCATATAAAATTCCAGAATCTGGTCGATGGTTTGGTCTTTACCAATCACTACCGGCTCTAATCGAATGTCTTTACCGATAAAATGCTTAAACTCATCCGGCGAAATCTCTCCCAAACCTTTGAAGCGGGTGATTTCAGGGTTTTTCCCAAGTTCGTTCAATGCCTTGATTCTTTCCTGTTCAGAATAGCAGTAACGGGTTTCTTTTTTGTTCCGAACCCTGAAGAGCGGCGTCTGCAAAATGTAAAGATGCCCGTTTTTAATGAGATCCGGGAAAAACTGCAGGAAGAATGTGATCATCAGTAAGCGAATGTGCATCCCGTCCACATCGGCATCGGTGGCGATGATGACATGGTTGTAACGCAGATCTTCCAGTGAATCTTCAATGTTTAAAGCCGCCTGCAATAAGTTGAATTCTTCGTTTTCATATACCACCCTTTTCGTTAATCCGTAACAGTTCAGCGGTTTACCTTTCAATGAAAAAACGGCCTGCGTTTCCACGTCCCGCGATTTTGTGATAGAACCCGAAGCCGAATCACCTTCGGTAATGAAGATCATCGTTTCGGCTTTACGCGCGGCTTTCTGGTCGTTGTAATGGTGGCGGCAATCGCGCAGTTTTTTATTGTGAAGCGAAACTTTTTTGGCTCTTTCACGCGCCAGTTTCTGTATGCCGGAAAGTTCCTTTCTTTCGCGTTCGGAAATGATAATCTTGCGGTGGATGGCTTCGGCAATTTCCTGATTTTGGTGCAGGAAGTTGTCGAGCTTATTCTTGAGGAAATTTGTCACGAAAGTCCGCACCGTTTCCTTGCCCGGTTCCATTTCGTTTGAACCCAATTTTGTTTTGGTCTGCGATTCGAAAACCGGCTCGATAACTTTTACTGCCACAGCAGCAATGATCGACTTACGGATGTCGGCAGCTTCAAAATTTTTATTGAAATATTCGCGGATGGTTTTCACGTACGCTTCACGGAAAGCATTCAAATGCGTTCCGCCCTGCGTGGTATTCTGACCGTTGACAAAGGAAAAATAGGTCTCCGATTGTGATTTGTCGGAATGTGTGATAGCCACTTCGATGTCTTCGTCCTTCAGATGAACGACCGGATACAGAATCTCGCCTTCAATTTCCTCCTGTAATAAATCTTTCAAGCCATTTTCGGAAAAGTATGTTTCTCCATTGAAGATGATTTTAAGTCCCGGATTCAGGTAGCAGTAATTTTTGAGCATCTTCTCGATGTACTCTTTGCGGAACCTGAAATGTGTGAAGATGGTAGCATCGGGCACGAAGGTAATTTCCGTTCCGTTCCGGTCGCTGCTTTCAGCTTCGGGGAAATCATTGGTGATGAGCCCTTTTGAAAATTCCGCTATTTTTACTTTTCCTTCACGTACAGATTTTACGCGGAAAAATTCTGAAAGAGCGTTCACCGCTTTGGTTCCGACTCCGTTCAGACCGACAGATTTCTTAAAAGCTTTAGAATCATATTTTCCGCCGGTGTTCATTTTTGAAACGGCATCCACTACTTTCCCAAGTGGGATTCCACGGCCATAATCGCGGATTGTGGCTTTACCTTCGTCAATTTTTATTTCGATACGCTTGCCGGCTTTCATCACAAACTCGTCAATCGAGTTGTCAATGATTTCTTTAAGCAAAATATAGATGCCGTCGTCGGCAGAGGAGCCATCGCCCAGTTTACCGATGTACATGCCCGGCCTGATGCGGATATGCTCCTGCCAGTCGAGGGTACGGATGTTGTCTTCGGAATAGTTTACACTGTTATTTTCGATCATATTTAAGCTGCGAGCCTTTAAAAAAGCAGCAATTCACAAAAATAGTGAATCTAACGGTACAGTTAAAATTTTTTAGGAAGATTTTAGGTTCGGTTTTTATTCATCATATTTGTTTTCAGCGGTATGGCTGCAAGCAGCTGAAATTAAAAAAGTCCGTTTCACAGGTTGCGAAACGAACTTTGTATTGTATAACCAACAGTTGATTAGAAACCATCACCATCCAACATACGGCCGAGACCACCCAGCATACTGCCTTCCTCGCCTTTTTTGCTGTTGCCGAACTGTAGGATTCGTCCGGCGAGCCTGGAAATTGGCAGCGTTTGAATCCAAACTTTCCCCGGGCCGCGAAGCTGTGCAAAGAACAAGCCTTCACCTCCGAAAATGGTATTTTTGATGCCGCCTACGAACTGGATATCATAATCTACCTCCTTGGTAAATGCTACGATACAACCGGTGTCGATCTTCAGGATTTCGCCGGGTTGTAAGGTTTTTTCGATTACGTGTCCGCCGCTGTGCACGAAGGTCATGCCGTCGCCTTCGAGTTTCTGCATGATGAAACCTTCACCACCGAAAAGTCCGGTCCCGAGCTTGCGCTGCAACTCAACTCCCACTGAAACACCTTTGGCCGCACACAAAAATGAGTCTTTCTGACAAATCACTTTTCCGCCGAGTTCAGACAGATCGAGTGCGATGATTTTACCCGAATACGGCGCTGCAAACGACACCTGTCTTTTTCCGGAAGAAACGTTTGTAAATACAGTCATGAAGAGATTTTCGCCTGTAAGCATCCTTTTTCCGGCCGAGAAGATTTTGCCCATGAACCCTTTTTCGTTGCCATCACCGAACATGGTCTGCATCTGTATTCCATCGGTCATCATCATGAAACTGCCGGGTTCGGAGATTACACTTTCATTAGGATCAAGTTCTATTTCTACGCACTGCATTTCTTCGCCGTGAATTTTGTAGTCGATTTCGTGGTTGTTCATTTTTTTAATGTTAAATTCTACAGATTAGTAAAAGTAAACGTGATTACGTTACAGCGTTTTCCAGACGTTTTCCCAAAAAACTTTAAAGGTTAGGTTTAATTTTCCGCGGTTTCATTCCTGTGTTCTTCGAGATTTTTAAAACTTCTTTCCATTTCAAACATTCTATAAAGAATTCCAGGCAGAGAGAGTAAAACCGGCCCGAAAACCAAACCCATCACGCCGAAAATCTGTAACCCTAACAAGACCCCGAACACGGTAATCAAAGGGTGAATGTCGGCTGTTTTCTTTAGAAGTGTAAATCTGAGGACATTATCAATCCCACCCACAAGCACGAGACAGTAGGCCCCCAGCATCAGGCCGCCGCTCACATCACCACTGGCGATCTGATACACGCTAATCGGCAGATAGATAAGCATGGTACCTACGACAGGGACAATAGAGGCCGCGCCGGTAAGCAAACCCCAGAAAATGGCATTATCCACCCCGAAGATATAATATCCGATGATCGCTATAACGCCCTGGCTGAAACCGAGCACCGGGATGCCGTAGGCATTGGAGCGAATTAGAGCAGCATTTTCATGAATGAAATATTTTTTACTGTCGCGCGATAATGGCAGCAGTTCCTTGAATTTCTGCTCCATCGGGCGTGATTGCCGCAACATGAAATATAGGATAAACAAAGCCACAAAAATGTTGGCAAATGTTTGTCCAAGCCAGTTTAGCGTTGAAGGAATGTAAGAAATGACGCGGTTAACGATTTGCAGGATCTGTTCATTGGTTAAGTGGAAATCAAAACTTTTAAGGTATTTGTTGTTTTCGAGGAAGGTGCGTACGGCGGTGTATTTTTCTACAATAGCCTGTCGGTCGCTGACAAACTCGTTAATCTTCGGGATCAGGATTTCTAGAATGATCCACAGCGGTACGGCAAATGTGATAATGATCAAAAAGATAATGAGTGAGATCGCAAGGTTTTTCTTCCATTTCTTCACTTCCGTAAGTCGGTGGTAAAACTTGCGCGTGAGCACATACAGCGTAACTGCGGCTAAAAACCCTGAGAGGAAATATTTCAGTTCCACCAAAATGATGAGAATGGTGATCAGCGATAGAAAAAGCAGTGCTTTCTGTATATTGATTTTTTCAAAGAGTTTCTGCATGACAGCCGGTTAAAAGGTTTTAGCAAAAATACACATTTAAGTGTACCCATTAGGTACCCACTATATACTCTTAATCTACTCTTTATCTACCCTTTAGGTAGTAAGTATCCTGATACATTGACCAGCGGAAATATGATGGATCTAAATTATTTAAAAAACATGTCCCAGTTCTGTTTGTAATATTCATCCCAACTTTTTACCTCCCACGCACAAAAATTATTTTGTATAATTCAAGTGCTGCGAGGGGTAAAATGCCAAGGACAATGGCCATTATCCAGCCTTTTTGATCGAGCATGTGGAGTTTAAAGGCATCACGGAGTACAGGCACCCACAACACCAGTAACTGAAGGGTTACGCCAAGCAAGATAGCGCCGATGAGGTATCTGTTCCCGAAAATCCTCATCTTATACAGTGGCTTTTTCATGTTACGAAGCCCCAATGAATAAAATAACTGCGCACATACCAACACCATAAATGCGAGTGTTTGCGCGTTTTTCACTACTTCCTCCGGAATGTTTTCATCAAACGGGCTGTATCCAAGTTCGGCATAGCCATACCAATATGCAAAAAGCGTAATCAGCCCGATAAACATTCCACCGAGGACCGCATGGAGACCTGCACCATGCGAAAAAAAACTTTCGTCCGCAGCGCGTGGTTTTTCTTTCATCACATCAGGATCGCCGGGGTCCATACCCAACGCGATGGCCGGCAGCGAATCGGTAATCAAGTTAATCCAAAGCAATTGTGTAGCAATCAACGGTGAAGCCCAACCTAACAGCAGTGCCAAAAACATCACAATCACCTCACCCAGATTGCACGTTAACAAAAATATCACAGACTTTCGGATATTACTGTAAATATTGCGTCCCTGCTCAATCGCCTTTACGATGGTTGAAAAATTATCATCGGTAAGGATCATATCGGCTGCTCCCTTGGCCACGTCGGTGCCGGTAATCCCCATAGCGACACCAATATCTGCTGCATTCAGGGAGGGTGCGTCGTTCACGCCATCACCGGTCATCGAAACTACATGCCCACCGGCTTTCAGCGCCCGAACAATTTTCACTTTATGTTCAGGGGACACGCGGGCATAGACGGTGTAATCATTCACTTTGTTTTTCAGCCCTTCATCGCTTAACTGGTCGAGTTCCGGCCCAGTGATGGTTTCGCCGCTGTGTTGCGCAATCCCAAGTTCCTGTGCAATAGCCAAGGCAGTATCTCGGTGGTCACCGGTAATCATCACTGTTTTAATGCCGGCTTCCTTAGCCTGCTGCACCGATGGTTTCACTTCATCCCTAGCAGGGTCCATCATCCCGGTGAGGCCTACAAAAACCAAATCCTCTTCCATTTCTTCGGGTTTTAGATCCTTGGTAGCCGGTTTGTATGCCAATGCAAGCGTACGTAACGCCTGGCCTGACATTTCGCGCGCCGTACGGGTGATCTGATCCAGATCGTTTTGTGTAATCGGGCGGTTTCGGCCTTCATCGTATATATGCGTGACAATTTTTTTCAGGCTGCCAAGTGCGCCTTTGGTATATACGCTGTAATGCCCCTCTTTATCTTCTATGAGTACCGACATCATCTTGCGGTCACTGTCGAAGGCTTTTTCATTCAACCTGCGTGTATCGTTTGCAAGTTCGGTACGGTTAATGCCAATATTGTCTCCTAAAGCCAACAGGGCGACTTCTGTGGGATCACCGGTAGCCTCGCCTTGGTGCAGCGTTGCATCTGAACAAAGGATCATGCCTTTGGCTAAAAGCTCTGCTTCGGGTGAGACTTTTCCGTCCGTATGATCTTCGACATTTAATAATCCATCTGTGGTATAGATCTGTGTGACCGTCATTTTATTCATCGTTAGCGTACCGGTTTTATCAGAACAGATGACATTAACTGAACCCAGCGTTTCTACCGCAGGGAGTTGACGGATGATGGCATTCTTTTTCGACATGGCCGTAACACCCACAGACAGTACTACAGCGACAATGGCCGCGAGCCCTTCAGGTATTGAAGCGACCGCTAATGAAACCGCCGTAAGGAACATTTCTGCCAGATCCCTACCCTGAAACCATGATAGTACGAATATGAACGCACATACGCCCACAGCCATTTTGCCGAGTGTTTTACCAAGAGCGTTCAGCTTCTGTTCGAGCGGCGTTTTTGATGTTTCTTCATGATTGATAAGATGGGCGATTCTTCCGACCTCGGTTTGCATGCCTGTGGCGACTACGGCACCTATACCACGGCCGTAGGTAACTACCGAGGACATGAAAGCCATATTTCTACGGTCTCCCAAGGGGGTGGCACCATCGTGATATACCGCATCTGCTTCTTTTTCGCCTGGCACGGACTCTCCGGTGAGCGCTGATTCCTCTGTCTGTAGATTTGCGGCTTCGAGCAGCCGAAGGTCCGCCGGCACTATCCTACCAGCTTCAAGGATCACAATATCACCGGGCACAAGCTCGGTACTGTCGGTTTCAGTAGTGTGGCCATTCCTCCGCACCAGTGCTTTTGGTGAAGACATCTTCATCAGTGCCTCAATCGCTTTACCCGCCTTTACTTCCTGATAGACACCGATGCCTGCATTAATGAGAATAACCGTAATGATGATGACCGAATCTATGTATTCGCCCATCAAAAAAGTGATGATCACAGCAGCGAACAAAACGTATATGAGCCAGTCATTCAACTGGGAGATAAAGATCTGAAACACTGATTTTCTCTTCTTAGCCGCAAGCCGGTTTTTACCATAAAGGGATTTGCGCTTCTGTACTTCCTCATCGGTCAGACCGGTGGAAGGATTTACCTGAAGTTCTTTCAAGGTGTCATCAACAGATTTTGTAAACCACATCTTTATTGTCTTTATAAGTTTGAAATTAGCTTAAATATAGGAATAATTTGGCTAAGAAACATCATTTGCCTACATGAAAACAAAAAACCCCATTCTCTTCGGAATGAGGTCTATATAATATTTCTTTTAGACTAAAATTTTTCAACCCATTGCTGGAATGCATCTACAAAACTTTGCAGGAACGTCTGTGTATCTTCCACAAGTGTATTACCATCATGTTTAAAAAGTTGCGAAGCGTTGCCAATGTAGGCTTCGGGCTGCTGCATCAGGGGCACATCCACAAACACAAACGCCTGGCGGATATGATGATTGGCGGCCAAACCACCTAAAGCACTGACAGAGGATGTCACCACGGCACCGGGTTTCCCTGGCCAGGCCGAACTGCCGTATGGACGTGAGCCAACGTCAATCGCGTTTTTCAGGGCACCCGGAATCGTTCGGTTATACTCCGGTGATACAACGAGAATACCGTCTGCGGATTTTATCTCGTCCCGGAAATCTATCCATTCCTGTGGTGGATTGTGGTCCAAGTCTTCATTGTAAAGCGGCAGGTGACCGATCTCAACGATCTCCATATCTAGTTTACCGTCCGCCAGCCGAATCATTTCGTTGGCGATTCTTCTGTTGTAGGATTCTTTGCGTAGCGATCCTACCAGCACTGCTATTTTCTTTGCCATACTATTTTGTTTTGAAGTTTGCATTAGGGATTACCATACATATTTGATTCGCCACCATCTATCGCGATCACCTGACCAGAAATATAGCCGTTTTCGTCGCTGAGGAGGAAGGCTACCAAATTTCCGATATCTTCTGCTTTGCCGAGTTTGCGGGTTGGGTTCCGTGCAGCATATTCATCCAGTGCCGCCTGTGGATCATCCTGATTTACCTGCCGGAAGGCTTCCTCGACCATCGGTGTAAGGATAGCGCCGGGTGCGATGGCGTTCGTTAAGATATTGTCGCGGCCGTACTCCACCGCGGCATTTTTGGTCATACCGGCTACGGCGTGCTTGGTCGCAACGTAAGGCGTTTGGTTTAGCACCCCACGAATCCCGCCTACCGAGGCTATGTTCACAATCTTACCGCCACCGTTCTTCTGCATTTCAGGGATGACGTATTTCATACCGAAATAAACACCGAGCAGGTTAATATCGATGACTTTTTTAAATATATCCAAATCGTACTCAACCATTGGGGCCTACTTACCTTCGATGCCGGCATTGTTGTAGAGTCCGTCAATCTTACCGAACTTTTCCACCGTTTTCTGCACATAGTTTTTCACCGCATCTTCATTCGAGACATCGGCGGTTACCGCAAGAAATTGTGAGTTGGGATATTCCGTCTCAAGTTCAGCCTTCGCTTTACTGAGAGCTTCCTCATTATAATCTACGAGTGCGATATGCGCACCTTTCGACGCTAAGACCTTGCTTGCCGCCAGTCCCAGTCCCATTGCGCGCCCGTAACGATAATTACTTTACCATCTAAATTTGACATAATACTTTGTTTTTCGATTAAATTAAAAATTACACCAAATAAATGCCCATTCCATTGAGGTATGTTAATTTAACAAAAGATTAATAAAAAAATCCGCCTTTCAGTAAAGCGGATTTTATTTGACAGATATTGAATAATTTTACACATTAAACCTGAAGTGCATCACATCGCCGTCCTTCACGATATACTCTTTACCTTCTACGCGCATCTTTCCGGCTTCTTTTACTTTGGCTTCGGAACCGTAATTCACGAAATCTTCGTAACCGATTACTTCGGCACGGATAAAGCCTTTCTCGAAATCGGTGTGGATGACGCCGGCAGCCTGTGGCGCTGTCCAGCCCTGCCCGATGGTCCACGCACGAACTTCTTTCACGCCAGCCGTGAAATAGGTTTGAAGTTTCAGCAAGTCATAAGCTTTTCTGATGAGTCGGTTGACACCCGGCTCTTCAAGACCGAGTTCTTCAAGGAACATCTGTCTTTCCTCGAAAGTTTCAAGCTCGTTGATGTCCGCTTCGATTTGCGCGGCAAGTACCACCACTTCGGCGTTCTCTTTTTTCGCCATCTCCTCGATCTTAGCGATCCACTCGTTGCCGTTTTTTATTGAGTTTTCATCCACATTACAAACGTAAAGCACGGGCTTGTTTGTCAAAAGCTGAATATCGGCAATGATTTCTGTGCTGAAATCATCCATTGGAAACTCGCGCACATTTCGCCCGTCTTCCACGAATTTAAGCAGATTCTGAAGCGTTTCGTAAGTCAGCACATCTTCTTTCTTGCCCGATTTAATGAATTTTTTTGCTTTTTCAACAGCTTTTGCAATGGTTTCGATGTCTTTAAGTTGAAGTTCGATATCGATGATTTCTTTATCGCGCAGCGGATCAACGGAACCTTCCACGTGTACGATATTGCCATTTTCAAAACATCTTAAAACATGGATGATCGCTTCACACTCGCGGATATTTGCAAGAAACTGGTTACCCAGACCTTCGCCTTTGCTCGCGCCTTTAACTAAACCGGCGATATCAACAATTTCCACCACAGCGGGCAAAACTCTTTCAGGATTCACGAGTTTTTCGAGTTCGAAGAGACGCTGATCCGGAACTGAAACTGTACCCAAATTGGGCTCAATGGTACAGAAAGGATAGTTGGCCGACTGTGCTTTGGCGTTGCTGAGGCAGTTAAATAAGGTTGATTTACCTACGTTCGGCAAACCTACGATTCCACATTTCATATATTTTGCATTTGGCAATTCGCTTTGGGCGGCTTGCAGTTATGTTTTTAAAAGTGTGCAAAGATAATGATTTTAAGCAAAAATGATAAGCGAACTTTAAGGCATTGATAAGATATTTAATTTATTTTTTTAATATTAATTAACAGGATGTTATCTTAAATTCAACTTTATACCTATAAAAATAGTTGTAAGTATGAAATTAAATCCTACATTTGTATCACTAAACATTTAGTGATAATGAAAATACAACAGCTTACGAAAGCAGAAGAACAGGTGATGCAGTATCTGTGGGATCTTGAGAAGGCTTTCCTTAAAGATTTGCTTGAAAAGTTTCCCGAGCCGAAACCGCACACCAACACGATCTCGACAATCCTCAAAGTTTTAAAGGAAAAGAATTTCGTCGATTATAAGGTTTTTGGCCGCCAGCACGAATATTTTCCGTTGGTAGCGCGTGAGCAGTACAGCGGAAAATCAATGAAAAGCCTGGTGAAAAACTATTTCGAAGGCTCTTACCGCAACGCGGTTTCATTCCTGGTTGAAAAAGAAGAACTCAGCGTCGAAGATCTCGAGATGCTGCTTGAAGAACTCAAAAACAAAAAATAATGGAAGCGCTGCTCTATTTCGGAAAAGTAATTCTCGCCTCAGGTGTAATGTTTTTGTACTATCAATTGTTCTTAAAGGACAGGACTTTCCACCACTACAACCGGTTCTATCTGCTCGGGATTCTGGTACTGAGTGTGCTGTTGCCGCTGATGAAAGTATCTTATTTTACCATTGAAGTAAACAGCGGTATTTATCTGTTATTAAACGCTTTAAGCAAGACTAATTCAAACACCGATTTAAGTCATGATTTCTTTAATTCTGAATTTTTTATTTACAGTGCTGGACTGGTTTCTGTGTTCTTTCTGCTAAGATTTGCATATAGTATCTGGCGGATCGCTGAGCTTAAGAAACAATATCCAAAGAAGACTTTTGAAAGCATCAGCTTTTACCAGACCGACTTGGAAGAAGCGCCGTTTTCATTTTTCCGGAATCTATTCTGGAAAGATTCTATCCTTATACAGTCGGACCTTGGTCGGCAAATCCTGAAGCACGAGATCGTGCATATGGAGCAGAAACACTCCTTTGACCGGGTTTTGGCTGAAGTCATCACTGCCCTTTTCTGGTTCAACCCTTTCTTTTACCTGATTCGAAAAGAAATCTCATTAATCCACGAATACCTCGCGGACCATAAAACCATTCAGCATTCGGACACGGCAGCATTTGCGCGGATGCTGCTGGGCAGCGCGTTTTCCGGAAAACCGCTTCCCGCCACGAGTCCGCTGCTGAGTTCTAACCTCAAAAAACGATTAAAAATGTTACAGAAACCTAAAACCAAGTTCAGCTATGTGCGCAGGATCGCGGCTTTGCCACTTGTTTTCGTACTTACCTTTATGTATATGGTAAATGCGGAGAATAAACAAATCAATCTCACCAATCAACAGCTCGAAGGATATGCACAAGTTGTGAATGACACCATTATCGCTCCTCCACCAGTACCAGAATTTCCTGTGGTGCCGAATCTACGGGCAGAGCATAAAGTTTTGAAGGCAAAAAGTAAAGAAGCCCGTAAAATCAGCCAGCAAATACAGAAAACAAATGCTGTACTTGCCAGACTGAAGTCTAAAAATAAGGTAGAAAGTACGGCATTCAAAAGGTTTGAGAAGAAAATGAATCGGCTGGGTGAAGAAATGAACCGGGTCTATCAAAATGAGGAATTTAAAAATGCATTCAAAGTTTATAGTGCACAAGTTTTTAACGCTGAAAATATTGTCGGAATCTCCAGTCCATACTATCAGTCTGAAGAATTTAAACGTAAAATTAAAGAAGCACAGGAAAAAGCCCACAGAACAGACATTATGGTAAATTCCGCCGAATTCAGGAACCGCCTCCGTGAGGCTGAGAAAAGAGCCAAAGACGCAGCAGACCAAATCAACTCGCCCGCTTTTCAATTAAAGATCAGGGAAACTGAACTCCGTGCGAAGGAAATGGAACAGAAGGTGAACGCGCCGGAATTTCAGTCGAAACTCAAAAACGCAGCACAGGAAGCTAAGGAAGCTGCCCGCCGGGCGACGGAAGCCAACCTGCTGCGCGGTAAAGCCGAAGAGGATGTGATTTACTATCTGGACGGAAAAACGATATCGAAGGCAGAGATGGACAAAATAGAGCCTAAAAACATTGAATCGATGCACGTCTATAAAAAAGATGGCAGAGGCGAAATCCACATTACAAGCAAAAAATAACCATTACAATAGCGATTGCCCAAGAGCCGGAGAATATCTTCGGCTTTTATTCTTTCAATATTAAGTGATAATTCTCATAACCTTCCAGATATTTATTTTACGTAACTTTAATGTATTAAAAATCTTAAAAATTTAAAAGTCATGGAAAACCACCACCTCACCCAAGAATTTCCGGAGTTCGAAAGCAAAATCAATGCTTTGAAGCTGAATGACAATAACTTTAAGAAGATGTACGTGAATTATGAAGAGGTAAACGCACTCATTCAGCACTACGAAGAAGGCGAAGTAAATCATACCACCGACGAACACCTTACGGACCTGCGCAAAAAACGCGTACACCTGAAGGACGACCTTTACAGTTACCTACGGCATAATTAACTTTTTTTATTGATTAATACTTTTTTTGGAGCGGCGAATGCCGCTTTTTGTTTGCCATTTATACTTTCCTCAATTTTATGTATTTATTTCTGATAAAGCGTTAGCATTAACGCATTTATTCCGCAAAAAAGTTTACTTTTGCACCGTCAAAAAACGATTATGCAAAACATTAGAAATATCGCAATCATTGCGCACGTTGACCACGGCAAGACCACACTGGTTGACAAAATCATCCACGCGACCAATATCTTCCGCGAAAACCAGGAATCAGGTGAACTGATTATGGATAACAACGACCTTGAACGTGAACGTGGTATCACCATTCTTTCAAAGAACATTTCCGTTACTTATAAAGATACGAAGATCAACGTTATTGATACGCCCGGTCACGCCGATTTCGGTGGTGAGGTAGAGCGTGTACTTAAAATGGCTGATGGCGTGGTACTGCTGGTTGACGCCTTCGAAGGGCCGATGCCACAAACCCGCTTCGTACTTCAGAAAGCCCTTGAGCTTGGCCTGAAGCCGATGGTAGTCATCAACAAAGTAGATAAACCAAACTGCCGTCCCGACGAGGTGCATGATCAGGTTTTCGACCTGTTCTTCAACTTGGACGCGACTGAAGAGCAGCTGGACTTCCCTACCTTCTACGGTTCCTCCAAACAGGGCTGGTTCAACACCTCTCTGGAGCCTACAGACAGCATTCTACCATTGCTTGACGGTATCCTGAAATATGTACCGGAACCTAAAGTGGAAGAAGGCAACCTGCAGATGCAAATCGTTTCGCTTGACTATTCCTCTTTCCTTGGCCGTATCGCGATCGGAAAGGTGATCCGTGGTAGCCTTAAAGAGAGCCAGTGGATCGGTCTGGCGCAGGATGGCGACAAGATCACCAAAGGTAAAGTGAAAGAACTGTATGTATTTGAAGGCCTTGGTAAGAAGAAAGTATCTGAAGTGCAAGCGGGCGACATCTGTGCCGTGGTAGGTTTCGATGCCTTCCAGATCGGTGATTCATTCGTGGATATGGAAAATCCTGAACCATTGCCAAGAACCTCCATTGATGAGCCTACGCTGAACATGACGTTCTCTATCAACAATTCGCCATTCTTCGGGAAAGATGGTAAATATGTGACCAGCAACCACCTTAAGGAAAGGCTTGAAAAAGAATTAGAGAAAAACCTTGCACTGCGTGTAGAACAGACCGGAGATGCCAACACCTTCCTTGTATTCGGTCGTGGCATCCTGCACCTTTCGGTGTTGATTGAAACGATGCGCCGTGAAGGGTATGAAATGACGATCGGCCAGCCGCAGGTGATCCTAAGAGAAATCGACGGTGAAAGCTGCGAGCCTTACGAATCGCTTGTAGTTGACGTGCCGGAAGAGTTCGCCTCACGTGTGATTGACCTGGCTACACAAAGAAAAGGCGACCTTCACATCATGGAAACCAAAGGAGAGATGCAACACATGGAATTTGAGATCCCTTCCAGAGGTCTGATCGGACTGCGTTCCCAAATGCTTACCGCTACTGCCGGTGAAGCCATCATGGCGCACCGTTTTACAGAATACAAACCGTTCAAAGGTGCTATCCCGGGACGTAACAATGGTGTACTCATCAGCAAGACGCAGGGACCTGCCACCGAATATTCTATCAACAAACTTCAAGACCGCGGCAAGTTCTTCGTGGATCCGGGTGAAGAAGTGTACGCAGGGATGATTGTGGGCGAACAGAACAAGCCTGGCGACCTGGTGGTGAACATCGTGGAAGCCAAGCAGCTCAACAACATGCGTGCGGCAGGTAAGGATAAAGATACCGGTGTAGCGCCGAAGATCCTGTTCTCGCTCGAAGAATGCATGGAATACATCCAAGCCGATGAAGCAATTGAAGTAACGCCAAACTTCATCAGAATGCGTAAGAAAGTCCTTTCAGAGGAAGAGAGAAAACGTATTGAAAGAGTGGCTAAAGGATAAGTTACTGAGAGCTGCTGGCCTTTAGTTGGGACACTTAAGTGCTATCATATACAAAATCCGTTCAGGTTGACTGAACGGATTTTTTTGCTTCTGGCTTTAGCTTCGCCTGCGCTTAGAAAGCGTGGCAGAAACCACAGACCGGTTAGATTAATGGAAAGCCACCCAGCGGTAATTGAGAGAGGAATGATAAATACTGATTTAACTACGGCTGTATATTTTGATGCCTAAGTAATCTAATTATATTACTCTCCCATGAACAGGTACATTAATTAACGAAATCTCACAACGGAAAAGAAGAATTCAATGCATACGGTTAACCTTCATTCTATATACCCTCAGTAATTTTCAAAATTACATCAATCAGACTTTCCTCGAGTCATACAGTTTTCTTCGGTGGCTGATGTCGCTTTTAACCACAAAGGGATTTTTAATGGAGACTACGTGTGCAGAGGGCACATAGAATAGTTGCGACTGTTTGCTCCTGGCTTAGTGTTGCATCAGATTGCTCCGAACTACTCAGGCCGCCGTGCAGCTGTAGGGCTTCATGGTATGGGTACGGATTTTGAGGGTTATTGAGAAAAAAAATTAAAGAAAGGCCTTCCGTAATAATCAGAATTAAAACCAAATATGACGCAGCGTTTACCACAAAATTATTTTAGAAATAACAATTCAGTTTATCTCGCGCAGGACCTTCTCGGCAAAACGCTGGTACGCCGCTTCGAAGACGGACGTGAAATACGGTCGAAAATCACGGAAACCGAAGCCTATTTCGGAGCCGATGATCTGGCGAGCCACGCGAGCAAAGGCAAAACTGCACGCACAGAATTGATGTTCGGCGAGGGCGGCAGCATTTATGTATATCTGATCTACGGCAAATACTGGCTGCTGAATTTCGTCACGGGCGTGGCAGGCGTACCGGAAGCTGTACTGATCCGCGGCATCGAGCAGGTCACCGGACCCGGCCGGATAGGAACCCTCCTTGAACTGGACCGCAGTTTTTACGGCGAAGACCTGGCAACATCTGACCGCTTGTGGGTTGAAAACTCGGATTTAGACGGCGTGGTGACCACAGGTCCGCGCGTGGGAGTAGATTATGCAGGTGAAATCTGGAAAAATATGCCGTGGCGGTTCATGCTTAAGCCAGCGAGGTAGGGACAAATAAATCTGCATTGAACATTTCCGCAGCTAGTTTCAGGTTTAATTCACGCAGTCTTCGGAGCGTTTCTTTACGCATATCGAAATCTTTCAGTAAAACTATCAATAGCCGTCAAAATGGGACACTCATTTATTCAACATTTTTAATTATCTACAAGTCACAAAGGCAACTCATTCAATACTTTCTTCTGTACCTGCCAGTTCGGGAAAAACTGGTCCATTAGAAGCACAAAACGCTTATTGTGATTTCGTTCTATCAGATGCACCATCTCGTGCACTACGATGTATTCAATACAATCCAGAGGCTTCTTGGCAAGTTCGATATTGAACCAAAGTCTTCCGGAATCGGTGGCGCAGCTGCCCCACTTGGTTTTCATAGTGCGGATTTTAAACTCAGGAACATCGAGCTCCATTTCCTGGCTGTAAATCGTGACATATTCTAAAATTTTCTTCCGAAGTTCGCGACGGTAGAATGTGTATAATATTTTTCTGTTCAGTTTGGGATTAGTAGGATCAATCGTATATAGAAGCAGTTTCTTCCCTTTAAGTTCTACTTTATTTCTTGTGGCGGGTATAAGTTTTAGAAGGTATCGGGTACCAAGAAAATAATGGCTTTCCTGTGTGATGAAGTCACGTGGTTCTTCGCGTTCCTGCGTCAGGAACTTTTTCTGTTCTTTTTTGATCCAGCCGAGTTTGGTGGCTGCATAGATCTTCACCTTCTCCAGATCATACATCTCCGGAGACGAAATAGTCACATGCCCGTACGGCGGATGCACACTGAGGTGAAGGTTCTTAATTGGCTTAAACCTGACCTCAATTTCTACGGAACCAATCTGCAGCACTTCGGTCTTCATCAGTAATCCTCTTTGTGGGCATCAATGATTTTGTAGATTTCCTCCACTTTGTTGACATCTTTCACGACCTCAAAAATAGCTTTCTTTACCAGTTTTTGCTTGGCAAGGTTTTCGCGAAAGCCTTCTTGTTTGGCGTACTGGACCGCACGGTCGCAGACCAACGCCAGTTCTTCGTTTTCAAGCGTGTGATATAAAGCTACTTTTCCTTTGGTATTGATGGAACTCGGAATATCGTCACGCTTACCCTGATTGACCTGACGGATCAATTCTGCCATTTGCTTCAGATATTCCTGATAAGAGATGGTTTCGGCTTTCCTGCGCTCAATGAGTTCCTGAAGCAGCACAGACATCTGGTCAAAATATTTTGGATCCAGAAGGTGCTCTTCAACAATCTTACTCCGCACATTATTTTCAATGGTTTCTGCGACGGCTTCGCGGCTTCCTTTTATCCCCGGCGGTAAGGTGTCAATGGCTTTATCCATATTGGTCTCTATCGAATCCAGCAGGGAATTATCTTCAAACGGTGAGATGTTCTCTGATTCTTCCGCCCTGATGTACGTATCAATCAGAAACCGCATATCGGCTTCATACGCCTTAAGATCAATGGTCTCACCACTGGCTTTCCGGATGATTTCCCGCAGACTCAGGTAATCCTCCATCTTTCGATGGAATCGTTTGATCTCCGCATCGCTGAATGAAGTATTGGCAAAATCAGCCTTCAGTCCGGCGTAAGCGCGGATGTATTCCACAATGGCCTTGTACAGCGCCATCCGTTTATATTCATTGGCCTTCAGGTCTTCTGGATTCTCGGTGTTTCCGCAGAAATAATGGATATATTCCAGATCACTTTTAGGCGGTGCAACATTTTCGCAGATGCTCTCCACTGTTTCCAATGCCGTCATCAGACGGTCAGTGGCGATTTTAAGTCGGTCTTTGAGCTGTATTTCTACATCTTCTTTGGTAAAACCTTCGGAGTCGAGTTCAGATGTATAGACATTGATCGCATCGGTCACATTGCCGAAAAGTTCCATATAATCTACAATATACCCATAATCTTTGTCCTCAGTATCCAGCCTGTTAACGCGGCAGATGGCCTGAAACAGCGTATGGTCCTGCATCTTCTTGTCGATGTAGATATAGGAGCACGGCGGCGCATCAAATCCAGTCAGCAGTTTGGAAACCACAATCAGCAGCTTCATGCGGGCAGGTTCTTTTCTGAACTGCTCTTTGCTCTCTGTCTCATAAGCTTCCGTCTTGGATTTGTTGCCGCTGGGGCTCACTTCCTTCAGTAGCTGGGTGTAGGTATTATAAATATACTCCCGATCAGTTTCATTGTCGGCACCCGTATCTTCGAGCGAAACATCGCTGGCATTCGGATTATAGGAAGTGATGATGGCGCAGCGGTTTTTCAGTTCGGTATTCAGGAAGAGATTGTAGTATTTGCAGGCCTCATAAATGCTCGATGCCACGAGAATGGCATTCCCCATCTGTGATTTCAGCCGGTGTTTCGTGGTGAAGTCCATGAGGATATCCGCTACGATTTTTTCCATACGACTTTTGGAACTGAGGACATTCTGCATGGTGCCCCATTTCTTCTTCAGTTCGTTTTTCTGGAAATCATTTAGTCCTGCCGTTTTCGCTTCGAACCACTGATCCACTTTGGTTTGGGAAGTCAGGTTTTGCTCGATGGAACGACCTTCATACATGAGGTCTTTCACTACTCCGTCTTCCACCGCTTCGTTGAATTTATAGGTATGGATGTACCGGCCAAAGACTTCCATCGTGGTCTTTCTGTCCTGCTTCAACAGCGGAGTCCCGGTAAAACCGATAAATACCGCATTGTGCAATACCGCTTTCATCACCTGATTCAGTTTGCCGCTCTGGGTACGGTGGCATTCATCTATGAAAACAAAGATTTCGCCCTGAGTCTGCACCGGGTTATCTTCCAATTCTTTGATAAACGCATCGAAATCGGTCTCATTTCGGTTGCCGAATTTATGGATGAGGGAACAGACCAACCTTGGCCGTGAGGAGGTCAGGAACTGCAACAATTCTCTGCCAGATTTGGTCTTTGCTACATCGGTCTCGCCAACGTCCTTGAAGACGCGTTCAATCTGGTCGTCCAGTTCGGTACGGTCGGTCAGGATCACGATGCGCGAGTTCGGTACATTCTCCAGAATCCATTTGCCGAGCATCACCATCATGAGTGATTTCCCGGAGCCCTGGGTATGCCAGATAATTCCGCCTTCTTTTCTCTTTACAAAGTCCTGCGCCGCCTTCAATCCAAAATACTGATGTGGCCTCGGCAGTTTCTTGATGCCTACGTCAAAGACCACCCCGTTGTAGATCAGGTCGGTAAGTCTTTCTTTGTCGCAGAGTTTTTTCAGGTATTTATCCAGTTTGTAGCCTTCGTTATCGTCTTCATCTTCTTTCCAGGCCAGATAATATTTTGCCTGCGTCTCAATGGTGCCGTAACGCAGGCCCTGGGTGTTGTTGCCGGCCATAATAAGCTGCACCGTGGTATAGAACCACTCATTGAACAGCAGTTTCTGGTTGGAGATGGACTGGTTCACACTTTCCGCCACATCGGTCGTGCCGCGTTTAAGTTCCAGAACACCAACTGCGATGCCGTTGATGTACAAAACCAAATCCGGCCGGCGGGTATGCTCTCCTTTGGTGAGTGTCACCTCTTCCGCGATACCGAATTCATTCTGCTCCCAGTTTTGCCAGTCGATCGGAAATATCGTATCAAACTGCTCCCCCAGTTCCGGCCTGGCCTTCACCCCATAACGCAGCAGCGAATACATGGCTTTATTGCGGGTATAGATGTTGCCGGCATTGGTGGTCGCCATGTCATAGACTTCCTTCACCGCCTTATCCGTCAGCGTTTCAGAATAGCCTCTCTTCAGCAGATTGCGCTTCAGGATTTCGCCCTCCACATTGGAGTTGTGCCCGCGCTTTTCCCAGTTGCCGTAAAAGGTATAACCCAACTCTTCCGTGAAAAGTTTAATAATGCGGTTTTGGGTGATGCGTTCGATAGGATTGATCATGCTTGTAAAATTATATATTTTCTTTTTGTCTGTGTCTTTGAACTGTGATGATACTTGTCTTTGAACTGTGATAAAATGATGACTATGAAAACTATGATAAATTTCAATATCATTGAAAAACACACCATCATAGTCCATCATAGCCTTCAGAATAATCATAGTTCAAGACCCCGGCTTCATCACCCTCTTAAAATCCAGCCTTCTACTTCCGAAATTAATCAGCAGGCCGACTTCCATGCCGTAGGCTTCCAGATAATTGATGGCCTGAGCCAGGTGCACATCTTCCAGCTGAATGATCGCTTTCAATTCCACCATAATCAGTCCCTCCACAAAGAAATCCACACGGCGGGTGCCAATGGAATGTCCTTTATAGCGTAAGGCCATTTCCTTTTCACGCTCAAACTCCAGCCCCTGCATCCGCATCTCGATCGCCAGCGCACGCTGATAGACAACTTCCTGAAATCCATTGCCCAAATGCTTATGAACCTCTATCGCACAACCGATGATCTTGCCCGTAAGCTCCGAATGTTTGTACTGCTCGTTAATCATGACATTTGTATTTTTTCTTTTTATTTGTGTCTTTGAACTGTGATGATTCCTGTCTTTGAACTAGGATGAATCTTGTCTTTGAACTATGATGAAATGATGACTATGAATACTATGATAAATAACATCACCCCATCATAGTCCATCAAAGTATTCATTCACATCATAGTTCAGAAACCATCATAGCCCATCATAGTTCTCAGACGAATCATAGTTCAGAAACTGTAACCATCATAGTCCTCACACGAATCATAGTTCAGACGTATTCTCCCCGTCAGCAACTCCTGCATCATGCCCTGTTTAATCTGGCGGACTTTGTGGAGTTGCTGCTCCAAGGCTTCCAGTTCGGCATCCACATCCGATAAAATGGTGGCAATGCGCGTTTGCTCGGAAAGGGATTTTGGATATTTTATCTCAATTTTTTCAATATCACCCATTCCAATGTTTCCTTGGGATGATGTATTGGTAAAGAATTTAATTTGATTTAAGACGTCTGTTGTTTGTAAATAATAAAAACAATATTTATTTGAAATTTCATCAATTCTTATTAAGGCTAATGGAGACCAAATATTAAAATTATAGTCACTTTCAACAATTGCAATTTTACCAACAGAGGCAGCCTTTCCTAGTAATATATCACCTCTTCTAGGTTTACATTTCTTAGAAAACCTTATATCATCTACTTCACTTATATACCTCAAATCACTCCAATCAATTTTATTGTCAACGATGTTATTTACAGATAAAAAAGGTATTCCTTTATCCAAAAAAAATGGTGTTTCGTGTGGACCATCAGTTACAGGAGTAGCAACAATTTCTCTAATTATCTTCACTTCCCAATCATCTTTCGGCGTCAGCAGTTCCTGCATGGCGCCCTGCTTGATGAGGCGTTTTTTGGCGATAAGCTGCTCCAGACTTTCTATCCACGCATCGGCATCGCTTAACGCCGCGGCAATGGCCTCCTGCTCCGGAAGGGGCGGAAGGAGAACCGGACACGCTAAAACTTCATCCTTTCGTAAATTTGTCTGTCCACTTCCACTATCAAAACCAAGAAAATATTTATTCCTATTTAAAGTATAAAACAAATACTTGCTACAATCTTTTATTGGAGAAATCCTTCCAATCCTTTGATTTAAAGTATATCTGCCGTCCTCTTCGACAAGAAAACATTTTGCAAGAGCTTTTCCGTTAGGTATATCGCTCATGACAATGCATAAATCGTTATTAAACAACGGCAAAAGTTGCTTTGTCACTTTTCGAAACACCTTACCATCTTGTGAAATAAACTTTGAATTGACAGCTATGAATTCACCAAATTCACTCTCGATGTTTTCATGGGCTAATCCATTTTGAAAATCCGCTATATCTTTTAGTTTAGCAATCTCCCAATCCTCCGGAATCATCCCAATCTCTGTCTGCTTCATGCCCTTTACCATACCCAACCCATTTTTTGAAGATGTGCGTTCACTTTCGCAGCGCCTTCCTGTACCTCAGCTTCCAGTGTGCTCAGCGGCGTGGCATAGCGCTCGGCCAGCTCCTTAATGCGCTGCGTCAGATTCTGGCTGATGCGTGCCTGCTCCTGCTGCAAGGCCTGCTGCAGATGCGCCTGCCATTTGTGCGTAATGACAAGTTCTTTAATATCCGCTTCGCTTAAGGTCGGATATTTTGCTTCCACGGCTTTTTCAAGCGCGGCAAGCTGTTCCTTTATCTTTTTTGCGGCATCTTTCGCCACTTTGTCCTGTTCCAGATAGTCCTCCAGCAATTCGGTGGCATCGGTGCCATATTCGGGTGCGTCTTCAGCCACCATGGCCAGCGCGGTGGCTTTGCCGGACTTTTTATCGCCTTTCATAACTTTCAGCAGTTTGCCCACTTCCGCCGCGTTTACTTTCTCCAAGTCGGCAAACAGACCGTCTTCGGCATTCTGCTCTTCCTCAATTTCGGTCATCCGGGCTTTGGCGTTTTCCGCTTCCTGTTCCAGCGCGGTAATTTCTGCCTGCTCCTCCTGGAAATAAATGGAAATCAAAAGCTGCGGACTGATCATGCGGCCTTCCAGTCCGGCCAGTCCAGCGACTTCCTTATCGGCTTTGGTTTTGCCGTTTTTGTCGGGCTTCGCCTTGATGACGAGGCGCTGGTATTCGTTACCCGCTTTCCAGCCGTCCATCGCTAGGGAATATACATCGTCCTGCATCACCTCGTTCCAGTACTGCATCAGATGCTGGTACAGGTCGTAGGTATCGATGAGGGTATTGTCTTTAAAAGTTTCCAGCAGTTCCGCGCTGGCGGTGTCAATGATTTCTTTGGGATGACTGCCTTCCGCGAGTTCGCGCCAGATCTTTTCCTGCTTACTAAGCCAGTGATCGAAATCCTGCTGCACCGACTTGTTGAAGGCTTTAAATTCAGGATGTTCAAAGATGCGCTGCCTGAGTTCCTGCGCCGGCACTTTAAGTTCCACAAAACCTTCACGCAAAGTCGAGAAAAGATCTTTATTCAGGTTCGGGAACACCTGCCAGTAGGCTTTCAGGGCTTCAATATCCGCCAGCGGAATGCCGCCCTGCAGGTGGGCTTCAATATTCTGGATGTCCTCGGCTTCCTGCGTGTCAATATAGCGCGGGATGTTGAGGTTGTAATCATTCTTCGCATCCGCAATCTCGGTCATCGAGACCATGCGGCTGTATTTGGGTACTTCGGCCTGTTGGGTAAATACGTCCGTGATCTTGCGGATGTCCTGCTCGCGCAGGCGGTTTTTGTTGCCGTCTTTCACAAAACCTTTGCTCGCGTCGATCATGAAGATGCCTTTGCGGTGCGCGGCATGGTCTTTATCGAGCACGATGATGCAGGCCGGAATACCGGTACCATAAAAGAGGTTGGCCGGCAAACCGATGATACCTTTGATATAGCCTTTTTTCAGAATGTTCTTACGGATTTCACCTTCAGCATTTCCACGGAATAAAACACCGTGCGGCAGAACCACCGCAGCTTTTCCTGTAGATTTCAGCGACTTGATGATGTGCAGCAGAAAGGCATAGTCGCCGTTTTTTTCCGGCGGCACACCCAGCGCAAAGCGGTTGAACTCATCACTATCGGGATTCACACCGTTGCTCCAACTTTTCAGCGAGAAGGGTGGATTGGCCACTACATAATCAAATTTCTTTAGGCTGCCGTCGGCTTCTTTGTAAAACGGCCTCGACAACGTATTATCGGCAATGATGGTTGCCGTTTCAGCGCCGTGCAGGATCATGTTCATGTGCGCGAGGTTGGCAGTCGTCGTTTCTTTTTCCTGACCGTAGAGATCGATGTTTTTTCCGGCCTCGTTCATTACCTTCAGCAGCAGGGAACCCGAACCGCAGGTCGGATCATACGCCATGGTCTGGTGGGTGGAATTATTTGGCGTAATGCCGATGACTTTTGCCAGTACCCGCGAAACTTCCGCCGGCGTATAGAACTGACCTTTGGACTTGCCGGATTCCGTGGCGAAATGACGCATCAAGTATTCATAGGCATCGCCCAGAATATCATCGCCTTCCGCAGAGTTGGCCGAAAAGTCCAGACTCGGATCATTGAAGATCCGCACCAGGTTTGAAACGGTATCCACGAGGTCTTTGCCTTTTCCGAGTTTCGACTCATCATTAAAGTCAGGAAACTCATTGAGTTTGTTGGCTTCCTTGATTGGGTTCAGGATCTGCTTGTTAATCTTGTCGCCGATTTCGGGATTGCCGATCAGCGCGACCATGTCATCAAACGAGGCACCTTCAGGAACGGTGATGGCACCGAAAGGATCGTTTTTATATTTATCGGAAATGTACTTCACGAAAAGCATCGTAAGTACATAATCTTTGTATTGGGAGGCGTCCATACCGCCGCGGAGTTCATCACAGGAAGCCCAGAGGGAGCTGTATAATTCGGATTTTTAATGGCCATTAAAGAGTAGTGATTATTAAATAGAGCGTAATTTTAGCGTAAGTAGGGTGCACAGCAGAAGATGCTTTTAAGGTATAATCTTCGGGAAGATACTGTACAGTTTAGTTTCATCATGTATTTTAGGTAAGGTAACAAATCTAATTATTTTCCGTCATCTGTGGAACAGATGGGTCAAACTATTTACAAAAGTTGAAATTTCTCAGTAATTGGTTGTTTTAACCCACTTGCGAAGCTCCGCAGTCAAACCGCTCCCTTCTCCGATTGCACGATGGTAGGTGTCAAAGACATAACTAGTATCAGGAAAAACTTCTACGTGGAAGAGAAAAAATCGACGCGGATTAAGTCAAAGACATAACTAGTATCAGGAAAAACTCCCAAGCATCGCGGTGACTTCGGCCTTCATGTGATCTCTAAAGTCTTCAGGCGCGATGATCTTTACGCGGTTGCCGTGCGAAAGCACTTCACGTTCAAAATCGTAGGTGGGTACCAGGGTGAGTTTGATACGCAGTTCGTCTTCGTCGTCAACCAGGATTTCCTGGGAATGGTGCAGCGGAAGCGTTTTGATATACTGGCCCTGTTCGGCATCGAAAGACAGTATAATCTGCGATGGCGACTGATCCAGGGTTGAAATGATGCCGAATGAATGTTTGAAGTGCTGCTCTACATCATGATCTTTGGGTTTGAAGGAGGAAGTGGAAATGTTGAGCATTGAGATGCGGTCCAGACCAAAGGTCTTGAGGAATCCGCTATCATCATTACGTTCCTGCGCCAGCAGATACCAGCGGTTGTTGAACTCCTTCAGCGCAAAAGGCTGCAGCGTTTTTTTGTAAGGTATTCCCTCCCAGAATTTGGTGTACTGCAGCGTGATGATCTTGTGGTGCGTAATGGCGTGCACCAACCCATGCAGCCACTGCAAACCGCGCGATTTCCGCTGCTCAAAAATCATGATGTTCTTCTTCCCTTTCAACTCGCGATAGGCTTCCACCAGCAGCAGATTATCGAAGACCTGCTCCTGCATATCATCCTCCAGATCGGAATCAATCGCATAGGTATTCGTGGCGCGGCGGTATATGATGTCGGTATGCAGCACTTCAGCAATCGCGGCTTTATCGCGCAGGAAGGTACGTTTCGTAAATTTGAGCTGATCCGCAGGGATGTCTTTCTGTGTATATTTGTCGGTAAGGTATTCCAGAATCTCTTCATAAGAAGCTCCCCGATTTCCGCGGCTGCGCAGAAAGTCTTCGATAAATTTGAGCCGAAGCATCTGTTCAATTTTTGCCATCGTTTATTATTTTGTGTAAAGATAACCTGATAAAGCGACCGGACATGTCGGTTTGCCCGTTTATTTTTTTAATTAAAGTGATAAAGACGACACAGAAACCATATCACGGCCTGCGCCTCTCCTCGGCTTTCCTTCCGGTCTTCTCCCATCCTTGTTCCCAAATTGGCCATTTTTCCGAAGCAATCCGCAACAAATCCGCAACAAGCCTGCAACAAAACTGCTTTTGGTGCCGACTTAGACGGGCATAAAAGGACACCGACAGACAAAACCGGACAATAGCGGACAATGACTTTATTCTTCGCTGTGGTGGTGAGTAAAAAATTACGAAAATAGGGAGTTTATATGGCAGCACTATAAAGTAATAGCCCCCATTCCAAAATCGGTTGGGGTTATTTTACAAGCAATTTTGTCAATTTGTCAACCTTGTCAAGGTTCAGAACCTTGACAAGGTTAGATATTGCAAAAAGCAGATTTATAACTGTGCCTGCATATCAGGGCTTTTTTCAAATTTTAATTAGTGGGAACCAAGGGGATAGCAAATCTATAAAAGCAAAAAACCTACTGATTTACAGTAGGTTATAAAAAACTTGGGCGGAGGAACAGGGATTCGAACCCCGGGACCTGTTACAGTCAACAGTTTTCAAGACTGCCGCAATCGACCACTCTGCCATTCCTCCAATCTGAAAAGGTTTCCCGTTTTCAGTGGTGCAAATATAAAACGCTTTTAATTAGTTACCAAATGATTTTTGCATAAATCTTTTAATAAGCTAATATTCAAAGAGAAAAATTTAATTACTCCCTATTTTCAAGCCGATATATACCGCACCAAATCCTATGATAACACTTGACAGGCTATAAACTGCCAGCACCAAATAATTCCCGTTGGACCAAAGTGCCACGTTCTCGGCTGACAGCGCTGAGAAAGTCGTAAAACCTCCACAGAATCCTGTTATCAGCAAGAATTTCAAATGCTGATCCATCTTCAGCTGGGCCATGAAAATACCAATCAGCAGGCATCCCAATACATTCACCACAAAAGTCCCCACCGGAAAAGTGGTATCTCTACAGAACTTCTGTGTATAATCGGAAATCAGGAAACGCAGTACGCTCCCGAAACCGCCTCCTATGAAGATGCACAGCAGGTTTTTCATCTGCACCTTCTTATGTTATGCCAGTTCCGCCAGATATTTTTCGGCATCCATGGCGGCCATACATCCGCTGCCCGCAGCGGTGATCGCCTGGCGGTAGATATGATCCTGCACGTCACCAGCGGCAAATACACCCGGTAAATTGGTTTTTGCGGTACCTGGGATGGTTTTGATGTACCCGTTCTCATCCAGATCAACCTGTCCGGCAAATACATCCGTGTTCGGTTTATGACCAATAGCGATGAAGATACCTTCTACAGTAATCTTTGCCGTTTCCTGCGTTTGATTGTTGATGACCACCGCACGTTCCACAAGTCCGTTCTCACCTTCGATACCTATGAGTTCATGATTGAACCTCACCTCAATATTCGGGGTATTATTCACACGGTGCACCATGGCTTTCGAGGCACGGAAGGTATCCTTGCGTACCAACATCGTTACCTTGTTGGTGAGTTTCGCAAGATAGGTAGCTTCTTCAGCGGCAGTATCGCCAGCACCTACTACAATCACATCCTTACCTTTGTAGAAGAAGCCATCGCAAGTCGCACACGCAGAAACTCCGCCACCGGCGTATTTTTTCTCATCTTCCAGGCCCAAATATTTTGCGGTGGCACCGGTAGAGATGATGACTGTTTTTGCCAAGATTTCTTTGTTACCCGCCCACAGTCTGTGGATGCCACCCTCTTCCTGAGCGAAGGCTACCTTGGTAATCATTTCGTAATGTACCTTGGTATCAAATCTTTCCGCCTGTTTCTGCAGGTCTATCATCATCTGTGGCCCGGTGACGCCTTCCGGATATCCCGGGAAGTTATCCACCTCGGTAGTGGTGGTAAGTTGTCCGCCAGGCTCCAGTCCTGTATAAAGTTCAGGTTTCAGGTCTGCTCTGGCTGCATAGATGGCAGCGGTAAAACCGGATGGCCCGGAACCTACGATCACGCAGTCTAAAATATTCTGTTCCATTGAGTAATCTTAATGATTTAGTTAAAATTTTTTGAATGTTCAAAAGTCGGGAATTATTTTGGCCCGCCGTATATTTTGGTGATGAATAATTTCAATCACTGGAATTTTTATTTTGACTGAAGGTTTTAAAGCACTCAGGTTCTCACTTTCAGTTCGCCAACATGCAGGATTTTGTACACCATTTCTGTCATCAGTTCGGTTTCATCCATGTTCACGGCACCCAGGCCCTTCCTTTTCAGATCGAATTCGCGCAGCACAGAGATGATCCTCGTACTGTGTTTCAAGGAGTATTTGCGGGCCGCCGCCGCCATATCCTGTGCCTGATAGTAGTTCAGCCGCAATTCTTCCTGTATGGCTTTAGGGTTTTGGCCTGCCATCGTATGATACATGATCAGATTAGAGAAAAAACTGTACAGCGAACCCATCATCATCTCGAAAGGGTTTTGCTTAGGACTTTTGCCCAGATAATAGGCAATGCGCATGGCGCGTGCCTCTTCTTTGCCTGCCAGCGCCTTGGTAAGTTCGAAGATATTAAAATCCTTGCTGATGCCGATGTGTGTCTCAATAATCTTTTCATCCAGGATATCGGTGTCTTTCAGGATCATCTTCAGTTTATTCAACTCGTTGGAGATTCTTGAAAGATCGGTGCCCAGATATTCGGACAGCAACGCCGGGATGTGCGGTTTTGATTTTAAACCAATATTCTTAAGTTCCTGCTCAATCCATTTCGGCACTTCGTAATCGCGCATCTTGTCGCTGACAAAGAGCATTTTGTTCTTGCTGAGGATTTTGGCAAAAGCTTTTCGGGCATCTACTTTCTTGTATTTATGTGCAATGATGAGCACAGTGGACGGGACCGGATTCTCAGCGTACGCTTTCAGTGCTTCAGCGTCTTTTTCGGTCATTTTGATTTCCTGTGCTTCTTTCAGGATGATCACCTGGCGGTCGCCCATCATCGGAAACTGCCGCGCCAGGGACAGTACCTCGCCAAAAGTGGTGTCTTTGCCATAGACCACCGTTTGGTTAAAGGCTTTCTCATCCTCTTCCAAAACATCATTCTCAAAAGATTTCAGCGCTACATCTATAAAATAAGGTTCCTCGCCATGAAAAAAATAAATCGGCAATAACTCTTTATTTTTGATACTTTTGAGGATTAAATCTAATTCTTTCATAAAAATGCAACTTCCGGAACTCAATTTTGAGGATCGCTTCGACTTTAAAATCAGGAGTGACAAAGATAAGTTATTTATTTATGACCTTGTACGCAAAACGTGGGTATTGCTGACACCGGAAGAATGGGTACGGCAGCACTGGGTACACTATTTCCACCATAAAAAGAAGCGTAACCTCTCCTCGTTGATACTGGAAAAAAAGCTGGAACTAAACAGCACCACCAAAAGGCTCGACCTGTTGGTCACCGAGAAAACGCGGCCAAAGATCTTGATTGAATGCAAAGCGCCGAACATAAAACTTACCGAAAAAACCTTTGAACAGGTGGCCCGCTACAACGCCGTAATCAACGCTGAAGAAATCATTTTAAGCAACGGGCAACACCACATTTTGGCGAAGTTTGTAGACAATAATTACTTTTTTTCACCTTTTAAACACTAATTTTGCGGCATGATAAAAATTAACGCTCCATTCATAGCCATTGTTCCGCTGCTTGCTTTCGTACTTGTATTTTTAGGTTTCGGGATTTATTATGACGATTTCTACGCGCTTCCGTCCCCTGTTGCTGCGGTGATTGGCATTGCAACAGCATTCATATTACTAAAAGGCACGATCAACCAAAAAGTCGATACTTTCCTGAAAGGCTGCGGCGACGGTAAAATCCTTACCATGTGCATCATTTACTTGCTGGCCGGAGCTTTTGCGACAGTTACCGAGGCTACCGGGAGCGTGGATTCGATTGTGAATCTGGGTTTAAATTACATCTCACCAGCCTATTTTCCGGTCGGGGTTTTTGTCATCGCATCATTTCTGTCATTTGCGTCCGGGACATCGGTAGGTTCAATTGTTACGCTTGGCCCAATCGTGATCGCACTGGCTGAAAAAAGTGATTCACCGCTCGGGTTGATAGGCGCATGTTTACTCGCCGGCGCGATGTTCGGTGACAATCTTTCGCTTATTTCCGATACTACGATTGCGGCCACACAGAGTTTGGGCTGCCAGATGAAAGATAAGTTCCGGTATAATTCTAAAATTGCTTTGCCGGCGGCTTTGGTTGCCATCATCATTCTCACGGCGATGGGTTTTGCGCAGGAATCTTCTGGTAGCGTGCAGAAATTTAAGGATTTCAATTTAATTCTGATACTGCCGTATATTTTGGTGGTAGTGCTTTCGCTGGTGGGCCTGAATGTTTTTGTGGTGCTTTTCGCGGGTTTGGTGTTTGCGGGAATTCTGGGATTTGGGAACGGCAGTTTTGATTTTATCGGCTTTGCAAAGAAAACATATGAAGGTTTTACAAGTATGACTGAAATATTTCTGCTGTCACTTCTTACGGGCGGCTTGGCGGCCTTGGTAGAGAAAGCAGGCGGCATCGCGTATTTACTTAAAAATATCAGCAGAATCATCAACTCAAAGAAAACCGCGCTACTTGGAATTGGCGGTCTGGTTTCGGCCGCGAATCTGTGTGTGGCCAATAATACCATTTCAATCATCATTTCGGGTAAAGTGGCCAAGGAAATCAGCGACAAATACGGCCTGAGGCCACAGCAGAGCGCTTCGGTGCTCGACATATTCTCGTGTTACGTACAGGGTCTGATTCCCTATGGCGCGCAGATCCTCATTCTGATATCGCTGAGCGGATTTAAGATGAACTATCCTGAGCTGGTGCAGCACGCATACTATCTTCATATCCTGCTTATCTTCACCCTCATCAGTATTTTCACTACGAAATATGGAAAGAAATATGCTGTTCGGCTTCTCGTAAAGTTTAAAACATTATAATGATTAAAAACCTCATATTCGATTTCGGTGGCGTGATCATGGACTGGAATCCCCGGTATTTCTTTAAAGATTACTTCAATGATGATGAAAGAATGGAGTTCTTCCTTAAAAACATCGCGCATGATGAATGGAACGCCGAGCAGGACCGCGGCAGAACACTGAAAAAAGGCACTGAGTTCTTGATCGGAAAACATCCGGAGTGGGAACGGGAAATCCGGGCGTATTATGATAACTGGACTACAATGCTGAAAGCCGATATCCCGCAGAACGTAGCGGTGCTCCGGCAATTAGCCACTACCGGTTATCAACTTTTCGGCCTCACGAACTGGTCGGCAGAAACGATTTCGTACGCGTATGAACACCATGATTTCTTTTCCATCTTTGAAGGAAAAATAGTGGTTTCGGGCACGGAAAAACTCATAAAATCCGACCCGAAAATCTGGCAGGTACTGTTGGAACGCTATGAGTTAAAACCCGAAGAATCGGTATTCATTGACGATAACGCTAAAAACATCGTAACCGCAAAATCGCTTGGGTTCATCACGGTTCATATCACTGAAAATACGGATCTGGCCCAGGAACTGCGGAACCTCGGTGTGGACTTTTGATTTCGGAGCGGCGGCTTCGCCGCCGCCCCGAAATCCACCATCATTCGCGGTGTACCAAATCCACTGAAAACGCGGGCAAACACACCGATATATATTCACATTCCTCATCGAACGGGTTGCTGTAGCGGATGCGTGCGCCTTTCTCAATACAGATGCTTTCGCCAGCACTCAACACCACCACTTCATTATCAATCTCAAACTGTTTTTTACCTCTAAGGATGTAGGTAAACTCATCAAATTCCGGGGTTTGGTGCGGTTCCGTCCAGTTCGGCGGTGCTACCATGTGCGCAATGGAAATGCCGGATGTTTCCGTGGAATTTCCCCAGATTTCTTTAATGATTTTGCCATCGGTTGTAGGAACCACGAAAGCAGATTTCTGTATTTTATATTTTGACATCGCTTGTTTGGTTTTAACAAAATTAAAAAAATCAGGACCAACCTGATTTAAAAAGTAAATTTAGTATCATTTTTAATCACCGACAGTACAATGTTGCTGTGGTACTGCCCGATATTGGGAATATTCGCGACTACCGTCGTCATGAAATTATTGTAATCCTTGATATTCCTTGCGACTACCTTTATCATGTAATCATACTGACCTGAAACACTTACGACTTCCAACACCTGCGGTTCCGCGTTTATTTTCTGCTCAAATTCCCGAAGTTTTTCATTAGACTGCTCTTTCAGTACAATATTACAGTAGGCCATAATTTCAAACCCTGCGAGTTCCGCATTTATCAGCGCCACATTTTTACGGATGATCCCGTGGTGTTTAAGCGATTTCACCCTTTCATAAGTAGCGGTGAAGGAAAGTCCTATTCTTTCAGCCAGTTCTTTCACAGAAATAGTGGCATCGTCTTGCAGGAAATTAAGAATCTTGTAATCTGTATTGTCTAATGTCTTCATAAATTATTTGAATTTCAGAAAGATTTCCCTAAAGTTATCGGAAATCTCATCGAGGCACAAATTTCCCATACTGCCCTTGTGGGTGTGCTTTAAATCATCATTCCGGTAATTGTAGGAGCCATTTTCAATGGAGTTTCCGACCTCGCGGTAAGCCTCCCGAAAACTGTGACCCTGCTGTACCAGTTCGTTGATTTTTTCGACGCTGAAAAGATAATCATATTTTTCGTCCTTCAAAATATCTTCTTTTACGAGGAGATGCTTCAGCATAAATTGAAAAATAATCAGGCAGTCTTTTAAATCCTGAATTCCGGGGAACAAAATTTCTTTCGTAAGCTGAAAGTCCCTGTGGTAGCCGGACGGGAGATTATTGGTAAGCAATGTAAGTTCGTTCGGAAGGCTTTGAATCCGCGCTGATTTTGCACGGATAAGTTCAAAAACATCCGGATTTTTTTTATGCGGCATAATGCTGCTTCCGGTCGTCAGTTCAGGCGGAAAAGTGATGAAACCGTAGTTTTGGTTGCTGAACATGCAGATGTCGTACGCAAGTTTCCCCAAAGTTGCGGCCATAGTACTCATCGCCATCGCGGTGATTTTTTCCGATTTTCCGCGCGTCATTTGTGCGTACACCGAATTGATGTTCATTTTCCCCAGATTCAGTTCCTTGGTGGTGAGATCTCTGTCAAGTGGAAATGATGATCCGAAACCTGCTCCTGAACCCAACGGATTTTTCTGAGTAACCGATAAAGCAGCCGCTAAAACTTCGAGATCTTCAGACAGAGATTCCGCATACGCGCTGAACCACAAACCGAAAGAGGAAGGCATACCGATTTGAAAATGCGTATAACCCGGCATCAAGATGGCTTGGTGTGTATCTGCGAGCGTAATTAAGCGTTCAAATAAAATCTTAGACAGTTTCGCGATCTCTTTGATTTCCGCCGATAAATATAATTTTATGGCGAGTAAAACCTGGTCGTTCCGTGATCTTCCGGTGTGAATTTTCTTTCCCGCATCGCCGAGTTTTTGGGTAAGGTTAAATTCGATCTGGCTGTGGATATCCTCTACTCCATCGTTTATAAAAAGCTTATTTTCCTTTGCCAAAAGATACATCTCATCCAGTTCTTTCTGTATGAGATCATTTTCCTCATCGGTTAAAAAGCCAATTTTAGCCAACATCTTACAATGCGCCTTCGTACCAAAGATATCGTATTGTGCCAGTAAGACATCGAAATCTTTGTCTTTACCTACAGTAAACTTCTCAATGATTTCCAGATGATCTTGGTTGGCGGAGTCTTTTGCCCAAAGTTTTTTATTTTCCATGTTTAAAGAATATGAGAGAGGATTTTAATGTATTTTTCGATGCCGTCACCGAGTTCGTTCTCGTAAATAAATTCGTCTGCTGTATGGGAACGCGTAGAATCTCCCGGTCCTATTTTTACCGAATCGAAAGGCATCAGCGCCTGATCCGAAACGGTGGGTGAACCGTATAAACGGCAGTTTTCCTGCTGCGCGGCCAACACAAAAGGATGGCCCAAATCAATTCTTGACGAGTTTAAAGCTAAAGATCTGGGTTGAATTTCAGACTCCAATTCCTTCTGAAAAATTTCTACGATTTCAGCGTTTGAATAATGTTCGTTTGTTCTGACATCTATGGTGAAATGCGTCTGATCGGGCACCACATTGTGTTGTGAACCTGCATTGACAATGGTTACAGTGGCTTTTACTTTTCCAAGCACTTCCGAAACTTTATCAAATTCAAAATGCTGAACTTTCTGAATATCGCGCATCGCCTTGTAGATTGAATTATCATCGTTGATGTGCGCGGCGTGCGAGGCTGTACCTTTCGCGACACAGTTTAAAACGACCAATCCTTTCTCCGCCACAGCCAAATCCATTTTTGTAGGTTCGCCAACGATGGCGAAATCAATCTTTCCTAAATCTTCGAGAATTGATTTCACCCCGTTCGCACCGGAAATCTCCTCTTCCGCCGTTGCTGCGTAAATTAAGTTATACTTAAGTTTCTGTGCATAAAAATGTGTGAAGACCGCCCATAAACTCACCAAACTTGCGCCGGCGTCGTTGCTTCCCAGTCCGAAAATTTTTCCATCTTTCTGTACAGCTTCGAAAGGATCGAGCGTGTACGCGGAGTTAGGTTTAACCGTGTCGTGATGGGAATTAAGCAGGATTGTCGGCAGACTTTCGTCGAAATACAAATTCTTCGCCCAAATATTATTGCATTTTCTCTGAAACTGAATATTTTTAAGGTTTAAATATTTCTCAATGACCAACGCCGTATTTTCTTCTTCCCTGCTGAGCGAAGGAGTTTCAATAGTCTCTCCTTAAGCTACCTATAATTTACTGATTATTAGTATTTTGGGTTTAAAATAGCTTGTTTTTTATTGCAAGAATTTGTATCTTAGAGCTTTAAAACCTTGCAAATATGTTGGGGAAAAATCCAGAAAAGAAGCCAGAATTATTCCGCCCAATGTTGGTGGATTTTATTGACCACGAGCATGAACTTGTTCTACTTTCAGAAAAAATAGATTGGAATTATTTTGAGAAAGAATTTTCGCCCTTGTATTCCAAAGTGGGCAATCCGAGCCATCCGATTCGGTTTATGGTGGGTTGTTTGCTACTGAAACATTTGTATAATTTGGGCGATGAGACGTTGGAAAAAGCCTGGATCATGAATCCTTATATGCAGCATTTTTGTGGCAGGGTTTTCTTTGAACACGAATTTCCTTGTGACCCGAGTAATTTTGTTCATTTCCGAAAAAGAATTGGCGAAAAAGGTATCGAAAAAATCTTTGCCTACAGCGTAAGAATGCACGATGCCAAGACGAACACCTCAAATTTTGTTTTGTCCGATACTACCGTTCAGGAGAATAATACCTCTTTTCCTACCGATGCAAAATTGTGCAAAAAAGTGATTGATTATTGCAACAAAATAGCCGGAAATGAAGGCATAAAACAAAGACAACGCTACACAAAAGTCAGCAAACAAATGGTGCGCAACACCTACAACGGAAAACATCCCAAGCGGGCAAAAGCGGCAAGGAAATCTCAAAGACAGCTCAAAACCATCGCCATGAGACTGATTCGTGAATTGCAACGGAATTTTAATGCAGAACAGCAAGAATTTTATAAAGATTTAATGACATTGTACACCAAGGTTGTCACACAAAAAAGAAACGATGCCGATAAAATTTACAGCATTCACAAGCCTTTTACCCGATGTATTGCCAAAGGAAAAGCGCATAGCCAGTATGAATTTGGGAATAAGGTAGGTTTGATAACCACCGCCAACAAAGGCAAGAAAATCATTCTCGGGATTAAAGCATTTTTGCAAACTCCTTACGATGGTCACACCATAGAACCACTTTTGGAACAGATGGAAACCGGTGGTCAAAAGCTCCCAAAAGAACTCCTTTACGATAGAGGTGGCAGAGGAAAATCAGAAATAAAGGGCGTGAAAATCTCCATCCCAAGCACTCCAAGAAAAAAAGACACTGCTTATCAAAAGCAGACAAAGCGCAAAAAATTTAGAACCAGAGCGGCAATAGAACCTATCATCGGACATTTAAAAACCGATTTTAGGCTGGCAAAAAATTACTTCATGGGAGAAACGGGACCACAAATCAATGCATTACTAGCTGCAACCGCTTGGAACATGAAGAAAATGATGGAACTACTGAAACAGAAAATTATTATCTTATTTTATAAGATACAAATTATGCTGTTTTCTAATCCTGTTTTTAAAAATAAATTAAATAGTGGGTTTTGTTAAGGAACGACTCAATAAGCTCAATGAGGAAACTTTTAGCGTCTTTAATTAAATCTTCCATTAATGTAAACTGATATTTGTCCCCGGTTTTTCGTCATTGAAATAGCTTGAAAGCGCATCGCTTTTGATGATCCGCGCTTCCTCCACACCATGATACAGCGCTCTGAAAGCAGTCTGCAGTTTGGGAATCATGCCGTCGGCTATCTGTTTCGTTTCTTTCATCTGCGTGAATTCGGCTTTTGAAATGTCGGGAATCACAGAATTTTCATCGGTAATGTCTTTCAGAACGCCGTTTTTTTCGAAGCAGTAAATCAGGTGTACTTTATAAGCGGATGACATTGCTTTGGCGATTTCCGCCGCCACTACATCTGCATTGGTATTCAAAAGTTCGCCGTCTTCGCTGATGCTGATAGAATTAACCACGGGAATAATATTCTGACCGATAAAACTTTCAAAAACCGTTTCATCCACCCTCACAATGTCGCCCACAAAACCATAATTGATCACCGAAGCATCTCTTTTTTTCGAAAGGATACAATTCAGATCCGCACCCGAAAGCCCGATGGCTTTTAAGTTCTGCGCGGATAGTCCCGCCACAATATTTTTGCTGATGAGTCCGGCGTACACCATCGTACAAAGGTCAAGCGTTTCGGCGGAGGTTATCCTGCGGCCCTCAACCATCTGCTGTGGAATCTCCAGTTTCTGCGCGAGTTCGGTTACTTTTTTGCCGCCACCGTGGACTAAAATTACCTTTTTCCCACACGCAGCAATCGCCATCAGACAATTCTGCAGCGTTTCTTTACTACTGAGCGTTTCGCCACCGATTTTGATGATGAACAAATCTTCCATTACAACGAGTTTTCGAGGATTTTCTTGATAATTAATTGTGCAGAAAGCGTCCGGTTATTCGCCTGCTGATAAATTAGAGAATTCGCAGAATCTAAAACCGCATCGCTCATTTCAAGATTTCTGCGTACCGGAAGGCAGTGCATAAACTTGGTTTCGGGGTTTGCTTTTAAAAATTGCTCGCCCAAAAGCCAGTTTTCTTTTACTTCAGGCATCGTTCCATACTTATCAAAAGACGACCAGTTTTTCACATACACGAAATCTGCATCTTTCAATGCTTCTTCCTGATTGTGATAGACTGTTGCATCGCCCGAAAAATCTTTGCTCAGGTCGTAGCCTTTCGGATTTGCGATGCAGAAATCTACGTCCGCAGCATTCATCCACTCCGCAAACGAATTTCCCACGGCTTGTGGGAGCGCTTTGATGTGTGGCGCCCAAGACAAAACCACTTTAGGTTTGTGCGGCTGAGTCCAGTTTTCGCGGATGGTAATCAAATCAGCAAAACTCTGCAAAGGATGGCGTGTCGCAGATTCCAGAGAAATTACGGGGACAGTGGCGTATTTAATGAATAAATTCAGCACAAATTCACTGTAATCTTCGTTGCGGTCTTTTAATCCCGGAAAACATCTTAGTCCGATGACATCACAATATTCACTCAAAACCTTCGCCGCGTCTTTGATGTGTTCAACGGTAGAACCATCCATCACCGCGTTTTCCGCAAATTCCCAGTTCCAGGCGTCTTGGCCGGCGTTGATGACCTGCACCTGCATCCCGAGGTTCATTCCAGCCTTTTGGCTGCTCATTCTCGTTCTTAAACTTGGGTTCAAGAACACCAATCCAAGCGTTTTGTTTTTCCCTAAATCACTGAAACCGTAAAGATTTTTTTTTAGTTCCAAGGCTTCCTGAACGAGATCCTCCGGATTTGATATATCGTGTACTGATGTAAAATTTTTCATTTTTAAATAGAATTTAAGGCAGATTTTAAAGAAGAAATGAAATAATCCATTTCGGCATAAGAAATCGTAAGCGGTGGCAAAAGCCTCATGGTTAAAGGATTTGACGCGCTTCCGACAAAGATTTTAAATTCTTCCCTGAGTTTTTTTGAAACCTGAGATGCCGGAATTTCAAAATCAATTCCGATTAGTAGTCCTTTACCGCGAATTTCTTTGATCTGAGAGATCTCCTTTAATTTTTGAATTAAATATTCGCCTTTCTCAAAAGATTTCTCAATCAGATTTTCATTCTGAATAATCTCCAAAACTGCGATTGACGCGGCACAAGCCAGATGATTTCCGCCAAAAGTAGTACCGAGTATTTTATGTTTTGCCGGAATTTTTGGTGAAACGAGAACACCGCCGATGGGGAAACCATTTGCCATTCCTTTAGCAGTAGTGATGATGTCGGGTTTTACACCGAAATGCTGATGCGCAAAGAATTTTCCGCTCCTTGCATACCCCGATTGAATTTCATCAGAAATAAAGAATACTGAGTTTTCAACGCACAGTTCGGAAATCTTCGTCATCATTTCCCGCGAAGGAATCTGAATACCCGCAATACCTTGAATTCCTTCAATAATTACTCCGGCCAAATCCGGAAGATTTTCAGAAAAAAGCTGCCCGAACTGTTCAGCATTATTCCAATCGCAAAAAATAAAATTGTCGGTTTCGTTTACCGGCGCGACAATCGAAGGATCATCGGTTGCCGCAACTACGGCTGAAGTACGGCCGTGAAAAGAATTCTTAAACGTGATGAATTTCTTTTTTCCTGAAGTAAAAGACGCAATTTTCAGCGCGTTTTCATTCGCTTCTGCGCCGGAATTACAAAGGAAGAGGCTGTAATCTTCGTAACCGCAAACTTTTCCGAGTTTTTCCGCCAGTTCTTCCTGCAGTTTATTGATGACTGAATTGGAATAAAAACCAATCTTGTCCAGCTGATTTTTAATTTTTTCCACGTAATGCGGGTGTCCGTGTCCCACCGAAATTACCGCGTGACCACCGTAAAAATCAAGATATTCAGTCCCCTTTTCGTCCCAAAGTTTACAATTTTCCGCCTTCACAATATTTACGGGCATCAGCGGATATACATCAAATAATTTCATCTTAAAAAACAGATGGTTTAAGGTTAAGTCCGGCTTTTTCATTGAAGCCAAACATTAGGTTCATGTTCTGGATCGCCTGTCCGGAAGCTCCTTTCAATAAATTATCAATCGCGACATGTACCGCCAGATTCTTCCCAACTTTCTCAATGTAGATGGCCGCTTTGTTGGTATTTACAACCTGTTTCAAATCAATGGGGCTCGCTGAAACAAAGACAAATTTTGAATATTTGTAAGCATAACGGTAAATTTCATCGATTTCGATCTGACTTAGATCGCTTTCCATCATTAACGTGACGAAAATTCCGCGTGTAAAATCGCCGCGCCAAGGGACAAAATTAATTTCGGTTTTGGTATCGGAAATCAGCGAAATAGTTTTTTCAATTTCGGCGATATGCTGATGGGTAAAGGTTTTATACGGAGAAATATTCTCGCTGCGCCAGTTAAAATTCAGTGTTTGATGTAAAGCTTTTCCGGCTCCTGTGGAACCGGTGATTCCCACACAATGAATTTTTTCAATCTTTTCTTTTTTCAGAATGGGCAAAATTCCGAGTTGAATGGCGGTTGCAAAACATCCGGGATTTGCGATGTATAAACCTTTCGCGATTTGTTCACGATTAAATTCTGAAAGTCCGTAAATGAATTTTTTATCATTCCATTCTTCATCCACACGAAAATCGTTTCCAAGATCGATGATCTTGGTTTCCGGCGCGATGCGTTTTTCGTTTTCGATGAGCCAGTTTTTACTTTCGCCGTGCGGAAGACAAAGGAAAATAATGTCGGCCGGTTGGGCTAAATTCTCAAATTTCAGCATGGTTTCGCCAAATAGATCTTTGTGAACGTCGGTGATAAATTCACCCTGAAGGCTTTGACTCGTTACAAAAGAGATTTCCGCGTTCGGGTGATACAAGAGGATGCGAATGAGTTCGCCGGCTGTAAAACCTGTTCCGCCCACGATGCCTGCTTTTATTTTTTCCATGTTAATTTCCGTTGTTTACTTGGTGATAAATGCTCAACGCATTCGAATATATTTTTGAGAAACCCTTGACGTCAGCTTCCGTCCATTTTTTGTTCATTTCGCCGTAAGTTCCAAATTCTGAAGACATTAGGTCGTTTGGAGATTCCACGCCAATCAGACTGAAATGATATGGTTTGAGCAGAACTTTCACTGTTCCGTTCACGGCTTTTTGGGAATTTTCGAAAAGAGTTTCGATGTCTTTCATCACCGGATCCAGAACTAATCCATCGTGGAGATAGTTTCCGTACGTTAAACTCAGTTGGTCTTTCAGCAGCAACTGGCTTTTCGTCAGCGTATGTTTTTCGAGTAAATGATGCGCTTTCAGAATAATTAAAGGTGCGGCGGCTTCAAAACTCACGCGGCCTTTGATGCCGATAATGGTGTCGCCAACGTGCGTGTCGCGTCCAATTCCGAAAGCCTGCGCAATTTCCTGGATTTTCTGAATCGCCTGAATAGGTTTTAAAAATTTCTCACCGTTTACCGCAGTAATTTCGCCTTTTTCAAAAGTGATAGATACTTCTTCAGGTTCAGTTTTGGAAATCTGAGTCGGATAAGCCTTTTCCGGCAGTGATAAATTGGAGGTCAGCGTTTCTTTTCCACCAACTGAGGTTCCCCAAAGTCCTTTGTTGATGGAGTATTGAGACTTTTCAAAGTTAATCTCAAAACCGTTTTCCTTTAAGAATTCAATTTCTTCATTTCTCGAAAGTTTAAGGTCGCGGATCGGGGTAATGATTTCAGCTTCGGGTAAAAGAATCTGGAAAATACTGTCGAACCGAACCTGATCATTCCCGGCCCCCGTACTTCCGTGAGCGATGGCTTTCGCACCGATTTTCTTGGCATAATCAGCAATCGCGGTTGCCTGGAAAACCCTTTCGGAACTTACAGAAAGCGGATACGTGTTGTTTTTAAGCACGTTTCCGAAAATCAGATATTTAATACATTTTTCGTAATAGTTTTCAGCGTCATCAATCACCCGAAAAGATTTCACGCCCAACTGGTAAGCACGCTCTTCCGTTTTTTTGATTTCCTCTTCGGAAAATCCGCCCAGATTCACCATTACCGCATGCACTTCCAACTGTTTAACTTTAGAAAGATACACGGCGCAAAAAGAAGTATCGAGTCCGCCACTGTAGGCTAAAACTACTTTTTCCATAAGATTGTTTTTATTTTTTTGAATTTAGAGAACAGCTTGTGGCTACTTTCGGGCTCACTCGCTGTGATATCATTTGGGTTGTAAAGCATGGCTGTGCAGAGACAGTTTTTGCGTTCTTTGCTTTTTAAAATCTTGAAGTTCACACAGCTTTGGCAACCGCTCCAGAAGACATCGTCCTGCGTTAATTCCGAATAAGTAACGGGTTTGTAGCCGAGGTTACTGTTGATCTTCATCACTGCCAGTCCTGTGGTCAGTCCGAAGAGTTTTGCGTCGGGATATTGCTGACGCGAGTAATCGAAGATGAACTTCTTAATCATTCGGGCCAAGCCTTCTTTCCTGAACTTTCTTGCCACAATAAGTCCGGAGTTGGCAACATAAGTTTTGTTACTCCATGTTTCAATATAACAGAAACCCGCCCATTCACCTTCCTTAGAGAAGGCCATCACGGCTTTTCCTTCGTTGATCTTTTCTTCAAGATAAGAAGCTGTGCGTTTTGCGATCCCGGTTCCGCGTTCCTTTGCGGATTCTTCTATTTCATTAAGAATGACCGGAATGAATTTCAGTTCTTCTGTACCGGCAACTTTAACTGTAAAATCATTATTAAATTCCACGTATATCTAAAATAGGCGGCAAAATTAGATAATTTATCTTAAATACAAGAATTAATGAGATTATTTTATAATTATGTAGTCTTATTCAGAAGAAAACTTTGGTAAAAACAAAAAAGCGCAGATAAACAATCTACGCTTCATATTATTTAATTAAATGGTTTTAAAACTGCATCTCCGGAATTTCACCTTCGATGATGAGATCAGCTTCTGTAGCTTTGATGATATCTTCCACCGAGATACCCGGCGCACGCTCAAGAAGTTTGAAACCATCCGGTGTCACCTCCAAAACAGCGAGTTCGGTAACTACTTTTTTGACGCAACCGACACCCGTGAGTGGAAGTGTACATTTTTTAAGGATTTTGCTTTCGCCGGCTTTGTTGACGTGCATCATGGCAACGATGATATTTTCAGCGGAAGCTACCAAATCCATGGCGCCGCCCATTCCTTTCACCATTTTGCCGGGGATCTTCCAGTTGGCGATGTCGCCGTTTTCGGAAACCTCCATCGCACCGAGGATGGTGAGATCTACTTTCTGGCTGCGGATCATCCCAAAACTGAATGCCGAATCGAAAAATGAAGCGCCCGGCAGTGTGGTGATGGTTTGTTTTCCGGCGTTGATTAGATCCGGGTCTTCTTCACCTTCAAAGGGAAACGGTCCCATGCCGAGCACGCCGTTTTCACTTTGAAATTCTACCGAAATCCCCTGTGGGACGTAATTGGGGACCAATGTCGGAATTCCGATTCCGAGGTTTACGTAGTAACCGTCTTTAAGTTCTTTGGATATTCTTTGTGCTATCTGTTCTTTTGTAAGCATAACTACGAATTGAAAATGTGGAAGTTGAAATGTTGGAATGTGAAAATGTGCTTTGCTGCGCAAAGAGGTCCTTCGCTGCGCTCAGGATGACATGTTGTAATTTGAAAATAGCTTCAGTTCATATCAGCGAAATCTACGCGCGTTTGCGGACCGTGCGTTGTTCTATTCTTTTCTCGAATTTTTCTCCCTGGAAGATGCGCTGCACCATGATTCCCGGAATGTGGATTTCATTCGGATCAAGTTCACCGGGCGCTACAAGTTCTTCTACTTCAGCAATTGTAATTTTGCCGGCTCCGGCCATGGGCGCGTTGAAGTTTCGGGCGGTGCCTTTAAAAATTAAATTTCCGGCGTGGTCGCCTTTCCAGGCTTTTACGATGGAGAAATCAGCTTCAAAAGCATGTTCGAGGATGTGCATTTTGCCGTTGAACTCTTTGGTTTCCTTGCCTTCAGCGACTTCGGTGCCGTAGCCCGCAGGTGTGTAGAAAGCGGGAATGCCATGTTGTGCAGCGCGGCATTTTTCAGCCAAAGTGCCCTGTGGAGTGAGTTCTACCTCGAGTTCGCCGGAAAGCATCTGTCTTTCGAATTCGGCATTTTCGCCGACGTATGAGGAGATCATCTTTTTAATCTGCCTTTTTTGTAAAAGCAGTCCCAAACCGAAATCATCAACTCCCGCATTGTTTGATATGCATGTAAGGGATGAAACATTGCTTTCTACGAGCGCATTAATGGTGTTCTCGGGGATACCGCACAGTCCGAAGCCGCCGATGATAAGGGTCATGCCGTCGGTAATTCCTTCGATGGCTTCTTGGGCGTTATTTACTCTTTTGTCGATCATTTTATCTTTGATTTTTCGTTACTAAATTTAGGATTTATTTTTGAAATTTGGGTGTTGGAGTAATTGGCTGGATTTCAGCGTAGAGCTGCGTGAGGGATGGAAGCGGCATCCTTTTATAGTTGCGCGGCTTTGCCGCCGCCAACTATAAAAGATATAGCGAACAGCCCGGCCTGAAGAAGGGAATGGAGGTCGCGCCGCCGCAGGCGGCGCGACCGGAATGACCGAATGAGGGACACGCCCAAAAGTACATGGTGACAAAGCGGAAGCCCCTTCCACGAAGGACGTCAACAGAAAATATGCCTCAAAGCCAGTTTACCCTCTCAAATTAAACAAAGACTGAAGAAAATTTTCGCAAACTGTTGGCTGATAATATTATTTATCTTATTTTTGCAGCCTGTTAATCAACCTCTGACGAAGGACGTGAATGTTGTTTGGCTTGACAAAAATTTTTTATTAAAAAAATGGATTTATTAAAGTACGTACAAGACAAGTACATTGCTAAAAAAGAGTTCCCAGAATTCAAAGCCGGTGACACCATCACTGTGTATTACGAAATTAAGGAAGGCGCGAAAACAAGAACCCAGTTCTTTAAAGGAACTGTGATTCAGTTAAGAGGGACCGGACTTACAAAAACCTTTACCATTAGAAAAATGAGTGGTGATGTAGGTGTAGAAAGAGTATTCCCAATCAACATGCCTGCGCTTCAGAAAATTGAAGTGGACAGAAGAGGTAAAGTTCGCAGAGCGAGAATCTACTACTTCCGTAACCTTAGAGGTAAAAAAGCGAGAATTAAAGACGCTGCTTACAAGAAATAATTCAGACTATTTCATTATAATTAAGAAAACCCATCAAAATTTTGATGGGTTTTTTAGTTGTTAAAAACGCCTTTACGTTACAAGCAGTTGATGATTGAAGTTATTTTACTCTGTAACTGCTGAGTAAAGTTTTAGAAGAGCACGCACGCTGCCAATGGCTACAGAGGTATTTCGCCATCCGGTTTATTAACATTAAAGAAATTCAGACCAAAGCTTCTCCCATCGGTTCGTTTAGTGTAATGCCTTAACCGTTGGAGACTTCTGGTGGAAAGTCCATACTTCTGAATGATGAACGCCCTATCAAAACCGCCGATTTCTGATTATTCAGGTCGCATTTTAGTTGTTGTAGTTAGCAACACCAAACGAAAACTTTAAAATTACTGCGCAACTTTCAACAGTGAATTTCTATTCTCCTCCATTAGTCTGGCATCTGATGTATAGGTAAATATGCATTGAGGACAACTTTTGGTCAAAAAAAACGCCTCTTGTTACAGAGGCGTCATTTATTAAGAATGGATTGGCTTAGTTACCGCCTTCCATTTTCTTTTTAAGTTCAGCAAGTACATCTAAATCACCCAGGGTAGATTTTTCTTCGTTGCTTGAAGAACCTACTGGCTTGTTAGATTGCTCTTTTACGTTCTTTCTCTCCTCGTCTCTGAAGATACCAGTGTGAGAAACTACCACTCTTTTGAATTCTTTGTTGAATTCGATCACTTTGAACTGAGCGTCTTCACCTTTCTTGATCTTAGATCCGTCTTCCTTCTCTAACAATCTAGATGGGCAGAATGCCTCAACTTCTGCATCTTCGAACTGAACTTGGGCTCCTTTGTCGAAAACTTCAGTAGCTTTTCCTGCATGTACCGTTCCTTCAGCATATTTAGTCTCGAATTTATCCCAAGGATTTTCAAGAAGCTGCTTGTGACCTAAAGAAAGTCTTCTGGCAGCAGTATCCAACTCAAGAACTACTACGTTCAGTTTATCACCAACGTTGCAGAATTCTGATGGATGCTTGATTTTCTTAGTCCAAGAAAGGTCTGAGATGTAGATCAATCCGTCGATACCTTCTTCAAGTTCTACGAATACACCGAAGTTGGTGAAGTTTCTTACAGTACCTGTGTGCTGAGAACCTACTGGGTATTTGCTTTCGATGTTAGACCAAGGATCTTGGTTAAGTTGCTTCATACCTAAAGAGATCTTTCTGTCTTCTCTGTCTAAAGTCAATACTTCAGCTTCTACTTCATCACCTACCTTCACGAAATCACCAGCACTTCTCAAGTGAGTTGACCAAGACATTTCAGATACGTGGATCAGTCCTTCTACACCAGGAGCAACCTCTACGAATGCACCATAATCTGCAAGAACCACTACTTTACCTTTTACTCTGTCACCAACTTTAAGGTCAGCAGAAAGCGCATCCCATGGGTGTGGCTCGAGTTGCTTCATACCTAATTGGATTCTTGTTTTCTCGTCATCGAAATCAAGAATTACCACTTTAACAGTCTCACCGTCTGAAAGGATTTCAGATGGGTGGTTTACTCTAGACCAAGAAAGGTCTGTAATGTGGATCAATCCATCTACACCACCAAGGTCTACGAATACACCGTAAGAAGTGATATTTTTAACAGTTCCTTCAAGAACCTGTCCTTTTTCTAATTGACCGATGATTTCTCTCTTCTGGCCTTCAAGGTCAGCCTCAATAAGCGCTTTGTGAGATACAACAACGTTTTTGAACTCTGGGTTGATTTTCACCACCTTGAACTCCATTGTCTTACCTACGAACTGATCGTAATCTTTAATAGGCTTCACATCGATCTGAGAACCTGGCAAGAACGCTTCGATACCGTGTACGTCAACGATCATACCGCCTTTAGTTCTTGATTTTACGAAACCGTTAACGATTTCACCTGTTTCGTGAAGTTCGTTTACTTTATCCCAAGCTTTCAGGGTTCTGGCTTTTTTATGAGAAAGCTGTAGCTGTCCGGATTTGTCTTCTCTTCTGTCCACCATTACCTCTACCTCGTCACCTACTTTAAGGCCTTGGTTGTAACGGAATTCATTAAGAGAGATTACCCCTTCAGACTTAAAGTTGATGTCAACAATCGCTTCTTTGTCGGTAAGTCTTACCACTTTCCCTACAAGTACATCATTGTCGCTCAGGTTGTTAAGTGATCCGTTGTAGATCTCTTCCAGATCGCTCTTTTCTTTTCTGGCGTCCGCATCAAGACCTGATTCGAAAGAATCCCAATCAAACTGTTCCGGTGCTACGTTTTGGTTCAAAAGAACCTCTGCTTTGTCTGTCGTTTCTGACATAAAATAAATAATTTGTATTCCTTCTCTTTCAGTTTTGGCTTAATGTGGCAGCTGAAAAATACGGAAGAAGTTAGTTGTTAATGTTTTAGCTTCGCCAAATGATTCCACAAAAAGTGTGGCAAAAGTAAGCAAATTTTCCTAATAATCAGTATTTTAAAGCTATAAATTATAAAGTTTGCCCGTAATTTTAAAACGCGCGCCAATTGATTTACCTTTGCAGTATGGATTTAGACAAAATTTACCACAAACTACAGATTCAGGAACTTAACCAAATGCAGAAATCTGCCTATAAAGCTACTGATAACCAAACCGATGTGGTACTTTTATCCCCCACAGGTTCAGGGAAAACATTGGCCTTTCTTTTTCCGGTCTTACGGAATCTTGACAAGGGAGCATCGGGCATACAAGCGATGATCCTGGTACCGGCACGCGAACTGGCCTTGCAGATAGAGCAGGTTTTCAAATCGATGGGGACCGATTTTAAAGTATCAGTTTGCTATGGCGGCCATGATAAAAGGACTGAAGTAAATAACCTCATCCAAGCGCCTGCCGTATTAATCGGAACACCGGGCAGGATCGCCTATCATCTCCGGAGCGGGAACTTTGCGCCAAAAACTGTTAAAACTGTCGTTTTAGATGAGTTTGACAAGGCGCTTGAACTGGGTTTTGAAGAAGACATGGGTTTCATCATCCAATCGCTTTCAACTTCTGCGCAGCGTATTCTTACTTCTGCCACTGCGATGGAAAAAATTCCGGATTTTGTAGGTTTGAAAGACGAAAAAACCATTAATTTCCTGAAACTTCAGGAGACAAAACCGGATATCCAACTCAAAAAAGTAATAACCACACCTGAAGAAAAACTCGATACATTATTTAGACTTCTGTGTAAAATCGGTAATAAAAGAACGCTTATCTTCTGCAATCACCGCGACGCGGTGGACCGGATTTCGGAGCTGTTACGCGAAAAAGGCATCGCACGCGAAACCTTCCATGGTGGTATGGAGCAGGATGAGAGAGAGCGGGCGCTGCTGAAATTCCGGAATGATTCCGCCAGGATCTTAATTACAACCGATTTGGCTTCACGTGGTTTGGACGTACCGGAAGTAGAATCCATCGTTCATTACCAGTTACCGCCGAAAGAAGATGCGTTCATCCACAGAAACGGCCGAACCGCCAGGATGAATGCGAAAGGTTTTGCATACCTCATCATGACCGAGGATGAACACTTTCCGTTCATTAAAGCTGACACAGCGATTGAACCCCTGGTTGGTGATTATAAAATACCGGGAAAAACGCCATTCGAGACTATTTATATCAGTGCCGGAAAGAAAGACAAAGTCAATAAAGTAGATATTGTAGGCTATCTGATTAAAAAAGGTGGTTTGAATAAAGAAGACATTGGCCTTATCGAAGTTAAAGATACCACTTCGTATGTGGCGGTAGAAGGGAAAAAAGTGAGAAATTTGCTACAGACCTTAAATACGGAAAAACTGAAAGGCAAAAAAGTAAAGATCGAAATCGCTTATTAAAAACCATCGGATTTTAAACAACGGCTTTATTTATGAAACTTAACTTACCAGACAAACTGTATTACTCCATCGGCGAAGTTGCCAAGGCATTTGATGTAAACGCGTCGCTCATCCGGTATTGGGAACAGGAGTTTCCGGTGATCAAACCTAAAAAAAACAAAAAAGGCAACCGCTATTTTACGCCGGAAGACATCAAAAACCTCCAGATCATCTATCATTTGGTAAAAGAAAAAGGCTATACACTAGATGGCGCCCGAGTAGCATTGGCGACTAATGGCAAAATCTCCGAAACGGTTTCCATCATCAATAGGCTGGAGTTTGTAAAAGCCGAATTACAGAAACTGAAAGACTCCCTAGTTGAAAAACAGTAGAGAAAAAAGGGTTAATTAACATTATAAATCAGGTGATTTAAACGTTTATGCGCCAGCACATCAGGGTAATTTTAAGCAAAATTTTCCTATGCGCTCACCCATCCAGTTTTCAGCGGTTAAAAATTATTTTTTCGGTTTAGCAACATCCGGGGCAATTTTATGTTCCGGTTTTTTATATTTCAATGCAAAAGAGAAACAGGAACAACCACCGGAAGACATCCATAATATTGAATACGTTGAAAGCGAGCATATATCACTGGAAGAATTTAATCCGAATGCACTATCGGCAGAGGAATGGCAGAAATTGGGATTCTCTGAGCGGCAGGTAGCTACTATTTTGAAATACAAGAATATGGTTGGCGGCAGCTTTTCATCTAAACAGCAACTCGAAAGATGTTATGCCATTTCAGCCGAGAAATTCAGCGAGCTGGAACCTTATATATTACTACCGGAGGAAAACAGAGGCCGCTATTCTACTTCTTTTGCCAACTATCAACCATACAGCAGCACGTCGCAAGGCACCGCTAAAAAACTTCATATACAGGGAAAATTCAATCCTGATGATTTTACGCAGCAAGATTTTATGCGTATGGGATTTACACCACGGCAGTCCGCATCAATATTAAAATACAAGAAATTCTTGGGCGGCAGTTTCCTTAGTAAAGAAAAATTCAGTGAATGCTACATGATCAGCGAAGACCAATATCGGCAAATGGAGCCTTACCTGCTTTTGCCGGAAAAGTCTGCGGATAACACGGCAAGATTTACAACCTCTTCTAAACAACAACCGAAGTTGAAGCATCAGCCATTCAATCCGAATGCATTGGATGCGGCAGGCTGGCGGGCATTGGGTTTTTCAGAAAAACAGGCTCAGGTCATCGTCAATTACAGAGAGCGCCAACTTAAAGGCAGCTTTAAATCGCTGGAAGATATTAAGAGATGCTTTGTGATTTCACCCGAAAAGTTCGAGGAACTACAACCATTTATTATACTGAATACAGAAGTTCCCGCACCAAACTCAGCCAGTGTCAATAAAACCGCTGTCAGCCAAACCACACCTCAGAATACCACAGATTTCTCGACCATAGATCTTAATCAGATCACTTACAAGCAACTTATTGAATTTGGTTTCGATCAAAAAAGCGCGGCAATGCTGCTGAGTTTCCGTAAAAAACTGGGTGGGTTTATGAACCGGCAACAAATTGTAGATACTTATGACATCAATAAAGATCTTGCGCAGAAACTTGTAGAAATCGCACGACTCGACAACTCGAAAATCGAGAAATATCATCTAACTGACGCGCCGGAAGAATGGCTGAAGAACCACCCCTACTTTAAATATTCGGCTGATAAAATTATTTTCTACAGAACCACCAACCCGAATGATAAAAAGATATGGAAACTCCTGAAATTGAAGCCTGAATATGAAACCCGCATGAAATGGTATATTAAGGAATCATGAGACTTATTTCTTTATGAACTTCAGTGTAACGTCATTTATTTGAAGTAAATAAATCCCAGGTGCCAGATTTTCAATATTTAATGTATTTTTTGAAGTGAAAGGCTGGTTGATTTGACGGATCATTTTACCAGACGCATCGTATATCACAGCCTTGTGTATCCGCTTCAAATGATGACCTTCAATTGTCAGTACATTCTCTACAGGATTTGGGTAAACCTTGTATCTGGTTTTAATGGGTGTTATTGGGCTGGCAGCTAAAACGCCTAGATTCTCGCAAAAATCTAAAGGATATTCCTGCCATTCCGTGGAAGTAAAGGTGTCGTTTGGATGATTCACCGCAGTATTTCTGTATAAGGACTTGTTGGCAAGCGTCGCATAATTGTCCGTATTTTTGAATCCAATCGCATCAACTGTGGTAGATTGATAGCGGAGTTCCAAATACTGGCTTCCGGTAAATGTAAGTTGTGGCGCGGCCGTTACAAAACGTGCATCATCATTCGTTATACATGTAAATTTAGCATAAGGGTTAAGGATCACCAATGTTTCGTTATGCGCGATAACACCTTCTAATTCGTAAGGTGCCGGGAAATAATAGTTCGCATTGGTACTGTTATAAAACTGTATGCTGAGTCTATACCTATTCAGGTTAACTGTATGTCCTGTCTTATTGGTAATTTCCAGAGCGTTGCTGGCATCTGAACCTTCCAGATATTTGGTAATCATCAGGTCTTTCGCAAATACATCATGATCAATTGTGGTGACTGGCAGCACAAGGCTCTCCGCAGATTCCAAATAACTGGCGTCATAGGTCTTAACGGTAAAATTATATGTAGTGGATGGCGATAACCGATCAATAATGACATTCCTATCTTTGGTTGTATTAATCAGCGTGCCATTCTGATAGATTTTAAAACCCAGAACATCGCTGTCCGAGGGCGAATCCCAACTTAAATTTACGAAATAGGCACTCACTTTATTGGCGGTAAGATTCATCGGCGCACCTGGCGCAACAGCATCAAGGGTTTGATTCCATATTTGGCGCACCCATTCCGGATGGTCTATAAAAGGATTCCGGTTTTTCTGTAGCGAAAAAACCGCATTATTACGGTCAATTTCCCTTTGCGACACCGGATCTTGCTCGTGCCATTGCAGCAATAACGCCAAATACCAGTTTTCAAAAGCTCTCTCATTCGTACCGTCAAGCGGACTCATATCATTGGCAGCCGTAGTCCCCGTAAAATAGTTGAATGAACTTAGTTTAGCTTCATAACGCACCGCGAAATAAAGCAAGCTGCGGGCAATATCTCCTTTAAACTCATCTATCGGCTCATATACACGGCCCGTATAACCCGAACCCGGCGTACTGTTCCTACTGATTTTAGAACCGTTTGAAAAGGTGTAGTAATTTGGTGAACCAGCCATGCCATAAGGATAGTTGCTGCGGAGTTGATTGATGCGTGCATCGGTAGGAATTACGAAAAACAGATCCGAATACATGGGATAATTACTGTAAAAAGTGCTTTGCGGCATCATGTGTTCGCGGTTCCAGCCCAGTCCTTCGGCATTTGCAGAACCAATCATCTGGTTGGATGTGTATTCGTAGTTATCCGGACCATTAGGTATTTCAGAATAAATATCCAACAAATACGTCTGGTTTTCCGCGTCGTGGTCGTAATACCGGTCAAGGTCTGTAAGGTTGTACATCTGTTGCAGGTCGCCATAATGCCAACTGATGTATTTGGTAGAAATTATTTCAGAAAGTTTGGTCTTTAGAGCATATCCGGTAAGGCTGGTAGCGGCATCATAATATCCGGCGGGTGCCTGTGCAAATCCTATAAAAGGTATAAAAAGCGCATACAGTAAAAATCTCTTCATTTCAACAGGTTTTAAAAAAGCTAATTTACGCATTTAAAGATGGCTACAACACTTAAAAACAATACATCCACAAAACATTTATCACAAATAAAATATACCTCTTAGCATAGATTCTTCAAATAAATTCTTGAAGAACGTATCATTTTCGTTACCTTTGAGCACATTTTTATTATCGATTATGACCACCGAAACTATGAATAACCTTACAATGATCGCTGAAACAGCTAAAGATTTTGCTGAAAAAAACATTCGCCCATACATTATGGAATGGGACGAGAGCCAGCACTTCCCTGTTGAACTTTTCCATAAACTTGGGGAAATGGGCTTTATGGGGATTGTAATACCAGAAGAATATGGCGGGTCAGGCATGGGTTACCACGAATATGTAACTATTTTGGATGAGATTTCGCAGGTAGATCCTTCCATCGGACTATCGGTTGCCGCTCATAACTCATTATGTACCAATCATATCTATGAATTCGGGAATGAAGAACAGTGCCAAAGGTGGTTGCCACAACTTGCTTCCGGAAAAACAATCGGTGCGTGGGGACTTACCGAACACAACACCGGTTCAGATTCAGGCGGAATGAGCACTACTGCTGTAAAGGACGGTGATGAATGGGTAATTAACGGTGCTAAAAACTTTATTACACACGCTATTTCCGGTGACATCGCTGTAGTGATGACCAGAACAGGCGAAAAAGGTGCGCGCAACAATTCTACCGCATTTGTATTAGAGAAAGGGATGCCTGGCTTCAGTTCAGGCAAGAAAGAAAATAAACTCGGGATGAGAGCCTCGGAAACCGCCGAACTAATCTTCGATAATGTGCGTGTGCCTGATGCAAACCGTTTGGGAGAGGTAGGTTCAGGTTTCAAACAGGCCATGAAAATATTGGATGGTGGACGTATCTCCATCGCGGCATTAAGTCTTGGGATTGCCCGTGGCGCTTACAAAGCTGCGCTTAAATATTCCTTGGAAAGACAGCAGTTTGGCAAACCGATCAATCAATTCCAGGCGATTAACTTTATGCTGGCTGATATGGCTACCGAAATTGATGCCGCAGAACTATTGATTCAGCGTGCTTCCACTCTTAAAAATAACAAAAAACCCATGACCAAAGAAGGTGCTATGGCAAAACTCTACGCTTCTGAAGCGTGTGTGCGCATTGCCAATAACGCCGTACAGATTTTTGGAGGGTATGGTTACACCAAAGATTTCCCGGCTGAAAAATATTACCGCGACTCAAAATTATGTACCATTGGCGAGGGTACATCCGAAATCCAAAAACTCGTAATTGGCAGAGAGATCGTAAAATAAACAAAACAGACACCGGTTTTCAGCCGGTGTTCTTTTTTGCTTTAAAAGCAAACAGGCTTCGTCATCCAGTTTTGGCTTAATTTTTATCTTTGCTTAAATTAATAAAAAATGGATAAGATAGACGCCCTGAATCAGGTGGCAGAATTTCACCGAACGTTTAACGCACCGGTTTTTGATACACCGCAACTCGCACCAAAAGACAGGGCAGCGCTGAGGATTTCTTTACTTCAGGAAGAACTAGATGAACTTAAAACCGCGATCGAACAAGATGATCTTACCGAAGTGGCTGACGCACTTTGCGACCTGCAATATGTGCTAAGTGGCGCAGTTTTAGAATTCGGTTTAGGAGAAAAGTTTGTAGAACTGTTTGATGAAGTACACCGCTCTAACATGTCAAAAGCCTGCTCGAATGAGCAAGAAGCACAAGATACGTTGGAGTATTACAGCATGAGAGGCGAAGAAGTCTTCACCGAAATCTGTGGCGAAAAAATCAACGTACACCGAAAGTCTGATCGTAAAGTCCTTAAAAACAAATATTATTCTCCAGCAGATTTGCAGGAAATCTTAGACAAATAAAATACATGATAATGAAAAAAACACTCCGAATATTCGCGGCGGTGGGCGCTTTGCTCTGCACCCTTCAGTCCTGCAACGCCCAGAAAACCGTTGTAAACCGTGAGGTAGAAACTTCTGCCGGTAATAAAATGCTCTTGGGTTACCAAACCCGCGACCAGCTATCAAAGCTTCCTTATTCCGAGTGGTACACACCGGAATACGACAGTTATACAGTCGATAAAAAAGCGGTTGAAGAACTCAGAAAACAAAAACTCAGCTCCTATAACCTTCTGGTGGTGTTGGGTATCTGGTGTAGCGACAGTCACCGTGAAGTCCCGCGTTTGATGAAAATCCTAGATGCCATCAATTTCCCCGAGAACAAGCTTACGCTGTTAACCGTAAACCAAAAGAAAGAAGCGCCAGGCGGTGAAGAAGGGCTTTACAACATAAAACTGGTGCCGACCATCATCGTACAGAAATACGGCAAGGAAATTGGTAGAATTGTAGAATATCCGACAACTGGATATCTTGAACGTGACCTTCTGGAAATCCTGAAAAAAGATGATACCAACCTTAAAGAACTTTTTAAATAATTGAAGAATTACAGTAAAATATGGCCCTTCGTCTTGGGCGCGGCAACCATGCTGGTGATTTTCATTCTCTGGAAATCCCTTACCCAAAAATCTGAAGAAACCGTACAGAACGATTATTATATCATCACCAATCAAATCCGGAAGATGAATAAAATGGTGGTGATGGAGCAGGATTTTTCAAGCATCCAAAAAACGAAAATGACCTCTGAACTGCTCGGCGGCCTTCTTCCGAAACTCGAGAAAGAACTTATTACGTTCACCAAAACGAACGCCCAGGTGTCTTATGACCTGAACAAGATGGAACTGGAGGTTGATTCCGCTAACAAGAAGCTGATCATCAGGTCATTGCCTGCAGCCGACATCAAGATCACACCAAGTGTTGAGATACAGTCGATTGATGATACCTTCCTATCGCGCATCAAACAGGAAGATTTACGAAAGGTCACACAATCGGCAAAGGATAACGCCTATAAAACCGTAAACCAGCAAAGGCTGCGGAATGAAGGGCGGAAACAGTTGCTTGAAAACCTCAGTCAGCTCTTCGTTTTGGCAAGAGCTTTGAACTACGAAATCGAAGACCAAACAGGTCAGGTAGATACATCAAAACTTTAATACAAAAAAAAGATGGGTACTTCAAAACAGGAAAAACCGACACCGGAAGTGAGAAAACAAAACCAGGATTTGCCAAACATCCCAGCTTCTTCACAAAAGATTCATTCAGAAGAAACAGCAAAAAAAGAAATTAAAGAAACCTCTAAATTGCATAAAAGTGGTAAAACCGAAAATCAGGAGGAGAACGAAAACTAAGTCTGAAAACTGTTAACATTCATTAAAATTCGGCTTTTACCTTTCCTTTGTCACAATCTTTGATAAGTAAAACATACTAATCACAAAAATATAAAGTTATGTCTTACACCGTTGTGGGTATGTTCCCCACCACCGAAGAAGCAGATAGAGCCTCCGCAAAACTCGACAGCGCAGGATTCGGAAAACAGGATTATCAAATCTCCCGCTACTCCACCACCGGCGAATATACAGAAGGATCTGAATATGACGAGGATGAAAAAACCAGTGGTTTTTGGGATTGGCTGTTTGGCGACAATGATAACGACAGAAAAAAGTACAGCTACGCCGGTACCAAAAGCAATATCATCACCGTATATACCAACACGGCAGACCGCGCTGAAAAAGCCCGTGACATCATGAACGATGCAGGCGCCATCAATGTGAACGATTTTACCCGAGACCGCTATGCAGGCGAGGAATATGTGTCGCCGGACAATAATTTAACGGAAGATGAGCGCGCAAGAATCATCACCAAAGCTAAAAATGACCTCTATCTCACCTCCGAAAACCGTACATATAACTACCGTAACCGCGGCATGATGAATGATATGGATTCCGCAGGTAACAAGGATGACCTCTAAACCTCCCTCATAATTTTAAATTCCGGTTTCCTTTGGTCACCGGTTTTTTTATTTTAATGCTCCTTAAAAATTTAAGCTAAGCATTTATTTCCCTAAATCTTTGCGCCGAAAACATAATAGAAATTTATAGGAAAAAACGTATTTTTGCATCTTAAAATCCAGATTTTAAAATGATAAAAATCACACTTCCCGACGGGAGCATCAAAGAATTTGAGAGCGGCGTCACTCCGCTTGATGTAGCAAAATCAATCAGCGAAGGGCTGGCAAGGAATGTTATTTCCGCATTAATAAACGGCAACCAGGCCGAAATCACCACGCCCATCACTACTGATGCCACCTTGCAGCTCCTTATGTGGAATGATGATCTGGGCAAAAAGGCCTTTTGGCATTCCTCCGCTCACCTTTTGGCGCAGGCTATTGTAGAATTTTATCCGGAGGCGAAACTTACCATTGGTCCAGCTATTGAAAACGGATTCTATTATGACGTAGATTTTGGCGATGAAAGCCTTTCTGAGAAAGACTTTGAAAAAATCGAGAAGAAAATGCTCGAGAACGCCAAGAAAAACTCCACTTTCAATCTTTACGCGGTTTCAAAAGCTGACGCATTGAAGGAATATGCAGACAATCCGTACAAAACCGAGCTTATTTCCAATTTAAATGATGGCGAAATCACCTTCTGCTCACACGATAATTTCACAGATCTCTGTCGTGGCGGTCACATTCCGTCAACCGGCATCGTAAAAGCTGTAAAAATACTGAACGCTGCCGGAGCTTACTGGCGGGGCGACGAAAAAAACAAACAGTTAACGCGGGTTTACGGAATTTCATTCCCCAAACAAAAAGACCTTACCGAATATCTTGAAAGACTTGAAGAAGCCAAGCGCCGCGATCACCGCAAACTCGGAAAAGAACTCGGTATTTTTGCATTCTCTGAAAAAGTAGGCGCAGGTCTTCCGCTATGGTTACCAAAGGGTACGGCTTTAAGGAAAAAACTCGAAAATTTCCTTTCAGAAGCGCAGAAAAAATCAGGTTACGAATTCGTGATGTCCCCTCATATCGGCGCGAAAGAACTTTACGTAACTTCCGGCCACTGGGATAAATATGGGGCCGACAGCTTCCAACCGATCAAAACCCCTAATGAAGGCGAAGAATTTCTGTTAAAACCTATGAACTGCCCGCACCACTGCGAGATTTACAAAGTCGGTCAATGGTCTTACAAAGATTTGCCGAAACGTTTCGCCGAATTCGGAACTGTTTACCGCTACGAACAGTCAGGTGAACTTCATGGGTTGACGCGGGTTCGCGGGTTTACGCAGGATGATGCACACCTTTTCTGTACGCCGGATCAGCTTTTGGCAGAGTTTGAGAATGTAATTGATCTGACGCTTTATGTATTTAAATCTTTAGGTTTTGAAGATTTCGTGACGCAGGTTTCATTAAGAGATCCAGAAAACAAACAAAAATATATCGGCTCTGATGAAAACTGGAAGAAAGCTGAAGACGCCATCATACAGGCTGCCGAGAAAAAAGGTCTCAAAACAATTGTAGAATACGGTGAAGCTGCATTCTACGGCCCGAAATTGGATTTCATGGTAAAAGACGCGCTCGGGCGCAGCTGGCAGTTGGGTACCATACAGGTCGATTATAATTTACCTCACCGTTTCGACCTTTGGTACACAGGTAACGATAATGAGAAACATCGTCCGGTGATGATTCACCGTGCGCCATTCGGCTCGATGGAACGTTTCATTGCTATTCTGATTGAAAATACAGCCGGTGATTTTCCACTGTGGCTGGCACCAGATCAGTTCACAATTTTGCCAATCAGCGAAAAATATGTGGATTATGCGAAAAAAGTTTCACAATTACTGGAAAATCACGATATTTGCGGCCTGATTGACGAAAGAAACGAAAAAACCGGACGTAAGATTCGGGATGCCGAAATGAAAAAACTTCCTTTCATGCTGATTGTTGGTGAAAATGAAGAACAAAATGGCACGGTTTCTGTCCGCAGAAGAGGCGAAGGTGATCTAGGAACCATGACAATTGAAGAATTTGTGACCTATTTCAAGAAAGCCGCTACAATATAAACTAACATTAAAATTTAAACACCATAGCACAGAAATTTAACTACCGAGGCCGAGGTCCACAGCGACGCGTACAAGAGGACTTGCACCAGATCAATGAAAAAATCCGGGCAAAAGAAGTACGTTTAGTCGGTGATAATGTAGAACCTGGCGTATATCCGCTACAGAAAGCACTGGAAATTGCCAAAGACCAAGAACTGGATTTGGTGGTGATCTCCGATAAGGCGGAACCTTACATTACCCGGATACTGGATTATAAGAAATTCCTTTACGAACAGAAAAAGAAAACCAAAGAACTTAAAGCCAAGCAGGTGAAAGTGGTGGTGAAAGAAATCCGTTTCGGCCCGCAAACCGACGAGCACGATTACGAATTCAAGAAAAAACACGCCGAAAAATTCCTGGAAGAAGGTTCCAAACTTAAAACGTATGTGTTCTTTAAAGGACGTTCCATCATCTTCAAAGATCAGGGAGAAATTCTTCTGCTGAAACTTGCACAAGATCTGGAACACGTTGGAAAAGTAGACCAACTGCCAAAACTGGAAGGCAAAAGAATGATTATGATGATGAGCCCGAAAAAACCGGCGAAGTAATTGGATGCATGATTTCTTAAATCAATAAGTGCATGTTTTAATGCACTTTTTTTAATTCAAGAGTAATGAGTATGAGTTGAAATCTAAAAAATAAACACAATAATGAAATTAACATATCTTTTTAAAGAATTCTTTAGAAGCGAAAAAACAGGAGGATTGCTCCTAATTTTGGCAACTGTAGTTTCCCTCCTCATTGCTAATTCATCCTTTGGTGATGGGTACATTGGTTTTTGGAATACCTATATTGGTGGCCATAGTATTGTACATTGGATTAATGATGGCTTAATGACCATTTTCTTTCTCTTAATAGGATTGGAACTGGAACGGGAAATCTATAATGGTGAACTTTCCAATTTTCAGAATGCGTCATTCCCTTTTTTAGGCGCTATTGGAGGTTTATTTTTTCCTGCAGCAATCTTCATGCTTCTGAATTTTGGTTTGCCAACACAGGATGGCGCCGGAATTCCGATGGCAACCGACATAGCATTTGCGATAGGAATTCTCTCATTATTGGGCAAGAGAGTTCCTGCAACATTAAAGATTTTTCTTACCGCACTCGCCGTCATTGATGATTTGGGAGCCATCATCATCATCGCTATTTTTTATACCAATGAGCTATCTGCAATGAACCTTTTTATATCATTAGGAATTTTCGGATTGCTTTTGGCTTTAAAAAGAATGAAAGTTTGGAATCTCATTCCCTATTTATTAGGCGGAGTTGCCATGTGGTATTTTATGCTTAATTCTGGCGTACATGCGACGATTACAGGCGTTTTACTTGCATTTGCCATTCCTTTCGGAGACTCAAATGAGCATTCACCCTCGTTTAAACTGGAACACGCTATCCATAAACCTGTCGCCTTCTTCATCCTTCCGCTTTTTGCCCTTGCCAACACCAGCATTCCTATTGCAGCCGATTGGTATAATAATCTCGCCGATCATAACAGTTTAGGAATTATTTTAGGATTGGTTATCGGAAAACCGGTGGGTATCTTTTTAATTTCGTTCATTGGTGTGAAATTAGGATGGGCAAGAATTCCTCAAAACCTCCAATGGAAGCATATTGTAGGCGTAGGATTTTTGGCGGGAATTGGTTTTACGATGTCCATCTTTGTCACTTTATTGGCTTATGAAGACGAAATCCTCATAAACAATTCTAAAATTGCAATACTGGTCGCTTCACTTATTGCAGGTATTGTTGGTTTCTTCTTATTGAAATGGACATTGCCCCAAACTTTATCTGAAAAAGAAACGGAAGAAATTTAATTCTTCCGTTTTTTTTACTTTAATATCCTCGTTGTTGATCTACTACCCTGTCTAACACTGATTTTATCTTTGAAACCGCTCCGTCGAAAGCTTCCTTCGGAGTATTACCGTTATCGGACACTCTTTCCGGGTTTCGACCTTTCATTCTGGCTTCGATAACGCACTTGTGATCATCCTGTGTATTTTTATTGCTGCTTTCATCAGAAAAAAATACTTCAAAACGAGTGATATAGCTATCAAATCTGCGCAATGAATGAGTTAATTCTTCACGGAAGTTATTTTTAAAATCTAGTGTACTTTCGACATTGTTGTCTGAGTTAATAATAATATCCATAATAATCTAATTTTTAGGTGATAATTGCAAAAATTAGACAAAAAGAAATGTTATAAACAAAATTTATAATTTTTTAACACAAAATGTGTAATTTTTTTTTTAAAACCTGAAATTTATTGTTAAAATTTATTAAAATTATATTTTAAAATAGATTTAGTCTGTAATTGGCAAGGAATTTTCATTTTTTTATAGACTATTTTAAAAAAATTATGAAATAATTATTCCTATTTTTGCAGCTGCTATATTAACTTCCTGTTCTTCCAGAATGGTCGGAACTTGGAATGTTGAGCGGTATGAGACAACCACACCCGGAGGACAGGGAACTTCTCTTTCCAATATTGGAATAATGACTTTCAACCGCAATCATACTGGTGAGAAAAACCTCAATTATCAGGTTTTAGGTGTCCTCCGAAACGATACCCTTCTTTTGAATGGAAATCTACCGATAATTATATGACTATTGTAGGAAATAATTCTGAATTTGCAAAAACTTGGATAAAGTTAGAAGACAAAAGAAATTTCCAAAAATGGAAATCTACCGACGGCACCAAGATCGAGGCACAGGCAGGACGCTACACCTTCGTTTGGGGAAAATCCATCAAGACCAACAAGGAAAAGATGCTCCGCCAGTTGGAGGATCTCTGGGTTTATGCCGAAAGCATCGCATCGGATGAGGACAAGGATCCCGAACCTCCCGAGTTCAAGGAAATCAGCAAAGAAAAAGTAAGGGAAACCGCCCAGAAGATTGACAGGATGCTGAAAGGCAGCGATACGGTGGACAAGAAGGGGAAAGCCAAAGCCAAGGCGAAACTGAACTACATCAAGAACAACTTCGAAAAAAATCTGGAAAAATACGAACAGCAGGAAGAAATTCTGGGGGACAGGGGCTCCTACAGCAAGACCGAATCTGATGCAACCTTTATGAGAATGAAGGAAGACCACATGAAAAACGGCCAGCTCAAACCCGCCTACAATCCGCAGATCTCCACAGAAAACCAATTCATCCTAAACTATACCATTCACCAAAATACCAACGACACCGGAACTTTGCAGCAGCATCTGGAAAATTTTAAGGAAAGTTACGGAGAGGAAGTCTTCAGCCAAATCGAAGCCATCACCACCGATGCGGGATACGGCAGCGAGGAGAATTATGAATACCTTGAGGAAAACGGGATAGATGCCTACGTAAAGTACAACACCTTCGACAAAGAACAGGACCAGAACTACCAGCAGAAACATAAAACCTTCAGCAAGGAAAACCTACACTACAACGAAGAAATGGATTTTTACGTCTGTCCAATGGGACAGCGGATGGAGAAAACCCACGAAAGCAGCAGGACAACCAAGAACGGCTTTGAGCAAAAACTTTCCCACTATCAGGCAAAAAACTGCGAAGGCTGCCCGATACGCAGCATGTGCCACGGCTCGAAAAACAACCGAAGTCTGGAGCGCAACCATAATCTGGAACGGCACAAACAAAAAGCCAGGGAGCTGCTCAAAAGCGAGGAAGGTATAAAAAAGCGGAAAAAACGGTGTTGGGACGTGGAACCGGTGTTCGCCCAATTAAAACACAATCATAATTTTAAAAGATTTACCTTAAAATCCCTCAAAAAAGTAGAAATAGAGTTCGGACTACACGCTCTTGCACACAACCTAAGAAAGAAAGTGGCGTAAAAGCCACTTTAAACCCAACTTTTTTTTATTCCAATTTTATAAGGAAAATAAAAAACCGCCTCAAAATTTTGTCTTGAGACGGCTTCTTAGTTTTAATATATTATGAAGAACTTTAATTTTCATCTTCAGTCTTCTTTTTCGAAGTGAGTAAAGAAACGGCTACAGCGGTACCTGCACCGATCAAAGCCATTTTTAACAGGAAACCTTTTTTGTTGTGCTTCCATTCTGCGGGCCAACCCAGTTCGGCAAAAACGTTCGGAACATGTCCTTTCTTTAGGTCATCCATGATTCCTTCCACCACACCAATACGGTCAGCAAGCATTAGCGGCAGCCACCGGCCGTAACTTGATTCGCTGTATTTAAAGGCTAACTCACGAATTTTTCCGTTGAGCCCCTCGGGTGGTGATGCGGTTCCAAAAACCGCCGTGAGATTAGGACGTTCCACAGATTTTAAAATCTCTACAGTTTCAGGCTGCTGCGCAGGTCTATCCCAGGCATAACCTTCATGTTCTTCATTGGTACGTTTTTTTATGGGGTACGTCGGATCATTTTCCGGATCGGCATCTATTCCCCAACCTTTAATATGGCTATAATCTGAATTTTCACTTTTTTTAAAATCAGAGGGTTTTGTTTCGTCTGTAAGCATGTCTTAATATTTTTTGAGTTAAAAACTTTGAAGCTGTTTAAGGAATAAGGACCGTTTTTATACAGCCATCGAGCTTCTGTGAAAAGATGTGATACGCATCCGCGACTTCTTCCAGCGGAACCCTGTGGGTTATAATCTGTTTCGGATCAATGACACCATTTTTCACGTGGTCAATCAGTTTCGGCATGTGCCGTTTTGCGGCAGCCTGGTTTGCCCGGATCGTAATTCCTTTGTTCACCACATTCCCAATTGGTACAAGTGCATCGATTGGACCATACACACCGACAATTGAAACAATTCCGCCTTTCTTCACTGAATTGATTGCCCAGTGAAGGGCTGTTGTAGAGCCGCCCTGCATCATCAATTTTATACCCAGAAGTGTATTCATCCGGTTTCCTTTGGCCTCACACCCCACTGCATCGATGCAGACATCGGCTCCCAGAGAATCGGTCTGTGTTTTTATGAATACGACCGGATCACCGATACTTTTGAAATTATAAGCTTCGCACTGCGCATATTTGGCAACAAAATCAAGTCTGTATTCTAAATGATCGATCACGATTACACGTCCGGCACCGAACAACCAGGCAGATTTTGCGGCCATGATCCCGATGGGTCCGGCACCGAAAACAACGACGGTATCGCCTTTCTGGATCCCCGCCATTTCTGCGGCTTGATAACCGGTAGGAACTACGTCCGTAAGAAGCACCGCGTCATCAGGATCCATCCAATCAGGAATTACCGTTGGCCCAACATCTGCGTAGGGAACGCGTGCGTATTCGGCCTGTCCGCCCTGGAAACCGCCGGCGGTATGAGAATATCCGAAAATACCTCCTACGGCCGTCGCCATTGCGTTAGATTCGTGGCAGTTACCATAAAGTTCCTGCTTACAGAAGGCACATTTACCACACGATATATTGAACGGTACCATGACCTTATCGCCTACTTTTAGTTTCTGTACGCCAGAACCTATCTCGACAACTTCGCCGATAAATTCATGACCAAATGTGGTTCCTACACGTGTATCGGGCACAAGGCCGTGATACAGATGCAGATCGGAGCCGCAGATACAGGACCTAAGCACCTTTACGATAGCGTCTTCGGGATGTTCAATTTGAGGTTCCGGCATATTGCGGTCTGGGCGGACGCGAAAGGGTCCGCGGAAATTCATTGCTAACATTTTGTTTATTTTTTTAGTGATTGAACAAACATGTATCAAAAAAGAGACCGCCCGACGCGAATAATTATAATTTATGATTTTTTAAGAGCTTGATGGTAAGGTGGAAGTGAGTGATTTTAAGTGGATTTGACAAGATTAAAAAAAGATGCAAATAGAATGAGGCAGTGGATTACTTTATTGAAATTAAAATCTTATTCTAAAATTAAATACATACCCTTCGGATTTAATAATTAAATTGTATTTTGTGAACTTCCCCCGCGTGAGGGATCGCAGCGGTTACCCCGGAAGCGCGGCGAACCGAAAGGCGAGCCGCGGTGAGGAGTATGAGCGAAGAGCCCGACGCAAGCGAGGGAATGGATGCGACGCGCCCGCAAGGGCGCGTCGCAGGAATGACCGAGCGCGCGGCACGCCCAAAATGCACTTACAACAAATACTTGCAGTTACGACAAAATGTTGTACTTTTGCACTCTGAATGTTGTATGCACTCTTCTGTGCCGCAACAAACAACGAAACTTGGATTGATAACAAACAGATAAATTAAGCAAAATGCCAAAATTAAAAACTAAATCAGGTGCTAAGAAGCGTTTTAAGCTGACCGGAACCGGGAAGATTAAAAGAAAAAATGCGTTCAAAAGCCACATCTTGACGAAAAAAGAAACGAAGCAGAAGAGAAATCTTACGCAGACTTCCTACGTTGCTACTGTGGATGAGAAAAGCGTTCTTCGCCAATTAGCCATTAAGTAGTTTTTATAAATCAACCGGTTTATAAGAATTCGAAAAAAATTCAGACAATTTAACCCTGAAACGGTGCAGAAAAGTGTAATGAAATAATTTACCGCCCTTTTCAAAAAAAACAAATTTAATTATGCCAAGATCAGTAAATGCCGTAGCTTCCAGAGCTCGCAGAAAAAAAGTAATGAAGCAGGCTAAAGGTTTTTTCGGTAGAAGAAAGAACGTTTGGACTGTAGCTAAAAACGCCGTGGAAAAAGCGATGCAATATGCTTACCGCGGTAGAAAAGAGAAGAAAAGAAATTTCCGTAGCCTTTGGATCATGCGTATCAACGCGGGTGCAAGAGAACACGGGATGTCTTACTCCCAGTTTATGGGCGCTCTGAAAAGCAAAAATATCGAACTGAACAGAAAGGTTTTAGCAGATTTAGCAATGAATCACCCAGAAGCTTTCAAAGCAGTTGTAGATCAAGTAAAATAATTGTAAAATCTGTTATCAATCATTTAAAATCCTAAACATTTGTTTAGGATTTTATTTTATATTTGGAAAAATTATATTTTGTGAAAAAACTCTTTACCTGTTGTGCTGCTGTTGTATCGGCAGTAATGTTCGGTCAAACTTTTACCCAAGCCTATAAGGACCGTTCAGAACTTTTTCTACAATCTAACATCAACACTACTTTAACTGAATTTGCCGCTCTCGGTGTGAAAACGACAGGCAGTACCGCTAACAATAATGCATTCACCTGGCTAAAAAATAAATACATCAGCTATGGATATTCAACTTCTGAAATTTCGGAACATACTTTCACAAAATCTAATACGACCAGCAAAAATCTAATCGTTACAAAAACGGGAACTGTTTATCCTGATCAATATGTCATTATCTGCGGACATTATGATACGTTAAACGGACCCGGTGTTAATGATAATGGCTCCGGTACTGCGATTATTTTAGAAATTGCAAGAATTCTTGAGAATGTAGACTCTGAATATTCAATAAAATTTATTAATTTTTCCGGTGAAGAGCAAGGCCTTTGGGGAAGTACAGCGTATGTAGCCGATGTCGTTAACGCAACTACACCAAAAATGAACATCAGGCTGGTTTTTAATCTGGATGAAGTAGGTGGCGTAGCCGGACAAGTCAATAATAGAATCAACTGTGAAAAAGATGGTACCCCTACCTTACCTACTTATATGGCCACAACTTATGCGAGCTACCCAAGTTCAAACAATGCAGCTTCCAATACTTTTAACACAATCCTCATGAACTGTTTTACTCTTTACAGTAAAAACAGCTCCGGACAAACACTTATAACTCCTGTTTCCTCCTATATCGAAAGATCAGATTATATGCCTTTTGACAAAAACGGCGATGTATGCATTGGTCTTTATGAAACATTGGAAAGCACAAAACCGCATACAACAGGTGATACTTATACAAACATGGACCCTGTTTTTGTTTATAATGTGGGCAAAGGCGCCATTGCGGCATTACAACATTTTGCAGTTTCTTCTACAAATGTAACATTAGGTACGGGAACCCAAATAAAAAATGCAAAAGACAAAATCAGCCTGTTTCCTAATCCTGTTAAGGACTTTCTTTATGTAGGAGCAGATGCGAAAAATTTCGATGTTATCGTAAACGACGCGTCCGGAAAAAAAGTATTAACGGCCAAAAACAGCCAGATGCTCAATGTATCAGCCTTAGCAAAAGGGACATATTTTCTTACTGCCACCTTGGATGGCGAGACGGTGACTAAAAAGTTTATTGTAACTAAATAACCTACATCACTTTTTTATGCTCCTTTCCTACGATTATACAATACTTTTTCAACATCTTTCAGCGTAAAGGACTTAGCTTTCAGTAAAATTATAAAGTGATATAACAAATCTGCGGCTTCATTTATAAACAAGTCTGCATTATCATCTTTTGCTTCTATGATTAGTTCTACTGCCTCCTCGCCAACTTTTTGGGCTACTTTATTGATCCCTTTTTTGTAAAGCTCGTAGGTATAGGAATGGGTTTGCTGCAAATCGATTCTTTGTGAGACTGTTTCCTCCAGTTGATATAGAAATCCCTTGTCATCGCGCGCGCAAAAACAACTGAACGTCCCTGTATGACACACATTACCTGCGGGTTTCGCTAAGATCAACAAGGTGTCTGCATCGCAGTCAGCCGTTATTTTTTCGACATACAGAAAATTGCCGGACGTTTCACCTTTCAGCCAGATACGGTTTTTGCTTCGGCTGAAGAAATGAACCCTGCCCTCCGTCTTGGTAAGCTCAAAAGCTTCCATATTCATATAACCAAGCATCAATACCTGCAGGCTAACAGAATCCTGGATAATTACTGGGATCAAGCCATTACTTTTATTAAAATCTAATATCATCGGATGGGGATTTCTCTTTGTTTTAAAGTGTTCTTTAAATCATTTATATTAATTTCATTGAAATGAAAAATGCTGGCCGCCAAAGCTCCTGTCGCTTCTGTATCTGTAAAAAGCGCTGTGAAATCTTTAGCTGTCCCAGCGCCTCCAGAGGCTATTAACGGAAGATTACTGATCGCTGAAACATTTTTTAACATACGGATATCGAATCCTTTTTTAGTCCCGTCGAAATCCATTGAGGTTAGCAGAATCTCACCTGCACCAAGATCTTCCGCGGTCTTGATCCATTCGAGTGTTTTAAGTTCCGTTTTTATTTTGCCTCCACTGATGAACACGTAATCGTCTTCCCCCACCTGCTTGGTATCAACCGCCAACACGACACACTGGCTGCCAAACTGTTGGGCAAGTTCTGTAATTAGAAGGGGGTTCCTTACTGCCGCAGAGTTCACTGAAACTTTGTCCGCGCCGGCTCTCAGCAAGTTTTCAACATCATACGCAGATGAAATTCCGCCACCTACCGTAAACGGAATATCTATGGCCACACCAATTCTCTCTACCAGTTCTACAAGGGTTTTCCGCTGTTCCAACGTGGCGGTGATATCAAGAAAAACCAGTTCATCCGCGCCTTCATCTACGTATTTCTGTGCGAGCAAAATAGGGTCACCGGCAGATCTCAGGTCTTCAAACTGTACACCTTTGACTGTTTTCCCATCTTTAATATCAAGGCATGGGATTATTCGTTTCTTTAACATCTATATAAATTTTTGAAGCTGACCTAAAGTAATTTTTTGCTCGTAAAGGGCTTTTCCAATGATGACGCCGCTGCAACCGATTTTTTTCAGGGCTTCTAAATCCTGCACCGAGGAAACTCCACCGCTTGCAATAAGCTGCACTTGGGTTTTCTCTAAAATTTCTGCATATAGGTTTAATGATGGGCCGTTCAGCATGCCGTCTTTAGAAATATCGGTACATATCACCTCTTCAATTCGGGTATGTTCATAGGATTGTATAAAATCAGTCACTTCTAACTGCGAGTCTTTCAGCCAACCCGAAGTCTTAATCTTACGGTTTAGACAATCAGCGCCCAAAATAAATTTTTCAGCACCAAACTCTTCGATCCATTCAATGCAAACAGCCGGATTTTCCACTGCAATGCTTCCTAAGGTCACTTTAGCGACGCCGACACCCAGAATGAGTTCGAGGTCGTGTCTGGATTTTATGCCTCCACCAAAATCAATGATGAGATTGGTTTGTGAGGCAATTTTTTCAACGGTTTTCAGGTTTTTTACTTTACCGGCTTTGGCACCATCAAGGTCTACTACATGTAAGTACACAATACCGTTATCTTCAAAAATCTTTGCCATTTCTAATGGGTCACCATACACCGTTTGGCTGTTATAATCGCCTTTGGCTAGTCGTACGCAACGGCCATTCATGACATCAATTGCAGGGATTATTTTCATCGTTTTAGGTTTAGAAAGTTTTGTAAAACAAGTAAGCCTGCCCTGCCGGATTTTTCCGGATGAAACTGCGTGCCATAAAAATTGTTTTTATGCAAAGACGCACTGAAAGGCATAATATAATCGCAAACCGAACTCTTCTCCTCGGAAAGTTCGCAGTAATAACTGTGTACAAAATAAAAATCATCGGTCTCACTAATTCCCTGAAATAATGGCCCTTCAAGCTGCTGCAAACTGTTCCAACCCATGTGTGGCACCACCTGTATGGCGGGAAATTTCTTCACTTCTACATCAAAAATCCCAAGTCCCTTGGTCTGTCCTTCTTCAGAGGAAGCACACAAGAGTTGTTGCCCGAGACAGATCCCCAGAAAGGGTTGTTTCAGTTGTGGGATCAGAGTGTCTAAGCCCGCTGCTTGTAGTTTTTCCATGGCAGAGGAAGCCTCGCCAACACCTGGGAAAATAACTTTATCGGCGTTTCTGATGATTTGGTGATCGGCGGTAACCTGCGTTTTAAAACCGAGTTTCTTCGCTGCATTCTCTACGGATTTTACGTTTCCGGCAGCATAATCTATAATGGCGATCATAATATTCCTTTGGTGCTTGGGATTGAAAAATTTTTGCCTTCAATTTTTACGGCATCACGCAGCACTTTCGCAAATGCCTTGAAGATAGATTCTATTTTATGATGTTCGTTTTCTCCTTCACATTTAATGTTGAGATTGCATTTTGCCGTATCAGTAAAAGATTTGAAGAAGTGGAAGAACATTTCTGTCGGCATTTCCCCTATCTTCTCACGCTTGAAATCCACATCCCAAACCAGCCAGTTTCGTCCGCCAAAATCCACCGCTATCTGCGCAAGACAGTCATCCATTGGTAATGCAAATGCGTATCTTTCAACACCTTTTTTTGCGCCCAGCGCTTCATAGAATGCTGAACCAAGTACCAGCGCGGTATCTTCAATCGTGTGGTGTTCATCTACCTGCAAATCGCCCTTCACATCTACAGTCAAATCGAAGTTTCCATGGCGGCTGATTTGCTCTAGCATGTGATCGAAAAGGCCAGTCCGGTACTGATGCTGGATTTCCCGCTGCCGTCTAGATTTAATTCAATAAAAATATCGGTTTCCTTTGTTATGCGGCGAATCGCACTTTTACGTGGTTTTGATTTTAGAAACCGATAAATATCATCCCAATCTGTGGTGCACAATGCAACATCATCTACTTGGATATCCGAGATATAGATCGCCTTACAACCAAGGTTATCAGCCAGTTGTACGTCGGTCATACGGTCACCAATCACATAGGAATTCTGCAAATCATAATTTCCGTAAAGGTATTTTTGCAACATGCCGGTACGGGGTTTTCTATTAGGTGAATTATCTGCTTCAAAACTGTCATCAATCAGGATGTCGCTGAAGATAATACCTTCATTTTCAAAGGTTTTTAACATTTTTTGATGTGGGATCTCGAAGGTTTCGGTCGGAAAAGAAAGTGTTCCCAACCCGTCCTGATTGCTCACCATTACGAGTTCATAATCAAGTTGCGTGTAGATTTTCGCAAGATTCTGGATTACTTTTGGATAAAATTCCAGTTTTTCAAGCGAGTCGACCTGAAAATCTTTAGGTGGCTCAATAATCAACGTCCCGTCGCGGTCTATAAATAATACTTTTTTCATGATTTGAGGGTTGATAAAATAGCCAGTAATTTTTTATTTTCTGTTTCAGAACCGATGCTTATCCTTATGCAATTTTCAATTTTCGGATGTCTTAAACTCGTTTTAATATGATGTTCAGACAGTTTTTCATATATTTTTTCCACATCGTAAAATTTTACAAGTATAAAATTAGCATCGGAAGGATATACTTTCTCTACGATTTGTAACTGAGCCAGTTGCTTTTCAACAAACGATTTCTGCGCTAAGATTAAATGAAGTTGCTGCTTAAACGCTGCTGTTTTCTTTAATTCATTCAATGCAATCCTTTGGCTTTCAGCACTGATGTTATATGGGGGTTTCAGCCGGTTGATCAGTTGCGCGATCTCAACAGAAGCAAAACCTGCTCCCACGCGTAAACCGGCCATCGCATAAGCTTTTGAAAGTGTTTTCAGAACAATTATATTCGGAAATTCCTTTAAAAAAGTCACCGCTGAAACATTCGGAGAAAACTCAATATAAGCTTCATCAATCACTACAATGCCGGGGAAATGCTGAATATAGAATTTTAAATCATCCAAACTATTTCCTGTCGGGTTATTGGGGGAACATAGAAAAAGAATCTTTGCCTGTGATTGGCTGACCGACTGTAAATATGCATTTTGGTCTATCTGAAATTCATCATCCAACGCAATTTTACCGACCTGAACATTGTTAAAACGTGCATAAATTTCATATATGGAGAAACTGGGATCCAACATCAAAATACGGTCTGTCGCGGGCTCACAAAAAGTGCGTATCAGCAAATCAATCAGTTCATCACTGCCATTGCCCAAGAATACCTGATCCTCTGCAATCTGATTAATAGCTGCGATTTCCTTCTTAAGAAGTTCATGTTTCGCATCAGGATAACGGTTAAAATCACCAAACGGACTTTCATTGGCATCCAAATACATACGTTCGGTACCCAAGACGGCCGGTCGGTTAATCTCATATACCGGCATATTTTTAAGGTGCGGACGAATAAAGTCCTGAAGTTTAAATTCCATCATTTACATATTTTAACCGTACAGAAACCGCGTTTTTGTGTGCATCCAAACCTTCTGCGGCAGCCATTATCTCAACTGCTTCACCTAAGTTTTGTAAGCCGGCACGGGTAATCTGCTGCACGGTAATTTTTTTCTGAAAACTCTCCAACGATACGCCACTGTAATTTTTTGCAAAACCATTGGTCGGTAATGTATGATTGGTTCCGCTGGCGTAATCACCAGCCGATTCTGGCGTATAATTTCCTAAGAACACCGAACCAGCATTGTCAATTTCCGGCAAAAGGTCCTCGGCATGTTCCACTGCTAAAATCAAATGTTCCGGTGCGTATAAATTACTGAACTGAATGGCTTCTTCTACTGTATTGAGCAATATAAAACGGCTCTTCTTAAGCGCTTCGGCAGCGGTTTCCCTACGTGGCAATGCTTGAAGTTGCAATGCTAACGCTGCCATTGTTTGTTTGAAAACCTGTTCATCGGTAGCGACAAAAATCCCCTGAGAATCTGTGCCATGTTCTGCCTGCGCAAGCAAATCAGCCGCACAGAACGCCGGAACCGCCGATTGATCTGCGATGACAAGCACTTCGCTAGGACCTGCCGGCAAATCAATGGCAACTCCAAACTCCTGCGCCATTTGTTTAGCTTGGGTTACGTATTGATTGCCTGGCCCGAAGATTTTATCCACTTTAGGGACAGCCGATGTACCAACTGTTAAAGCAGCAATGGCCTGCGCTCCGCCAACTTTATACACTTCGGTAACGCCGCAAAGTTGCGCTGCGTATAGAATGGCCTCGTGTACATTGCCATTTTCCTGCGGTGGCGTACATAAAATGATTTTTCTGCAACCTGCAATCTTTGCTGGTACCGCTAACATCAAAACGGTGGAAAAAAGGGGCGCTGAGCCACCCGGAATATACAACCCCACATTGGCTATGGCTCTGCTTTCTCGCCAGCATACCACACCAGAGGTGGTTTCAACTTTCTGGAAATCTTCGATTTGGGCTGTGTGAAATTTCTCGATATTGTCTTTTGCCTGTTGGATGGCTTTCTTTAAATCTTCAGGGATTTTTTCGCAAGCCGATTGGATTTCGGCAGCAGAAACCTTCAATTCATCGAGGATGATGCCATCAAACTTCTGGGTGAGTTCTTTTAACGCCAAATCGCCTTCCTGAGATACTTTTTGAAAGATCGTGGCTACATCAGATCTTAAATCTTTGGCTTCTAAAACTGGTCGGGAAGTCAGTTCTCTCCAGTTTTCTTTCGCAGGATATTTGAATATATTTTCCATGTTGCTATTAAAAAACCATTTTTTCAATCGGAATTACCAAAATTCCCTCTGCGCCTAATTTCTTCAATTGATCGATAATCTGCCAAAACTCATTTTCTTTGACTACGGAGTGAATGCTGCTCCAACCGCTATCTGCCAACGGCAGGATGGTAGGCGATTTCATGCCTGGAAGCAGTTCTGTAATGGATTTGATGGCTGAGTTGGGTGCGTTCAACAGAATGTATTTATTTTCACGCGAGTTGAGTACAGCCTGAATACGGAACAGCAGCGCGTCAAGAATCTCTGCAACTTCCGGCTGTAATGTGTTGTTAGAGATCATTACGGCTTCGCTTTGTAAGATTTCTTCCACTTCCGTAAGTCCATTATGCAAAAGTGTACTGCCAGAACTTACCAAATCGGCCACCGCATCGGCCAGGCCGATGCTCGGCGCAATCTCCACACTGCCAGAAATTTCTACGACTTGTGCCTCAATCTGTTTTTTCTTAAGAAAATCTGAAACAATATTCGGGTATGAGGTAGCAATTTTCTTCTGACTGAAAAATTGGATCCCGGTGTATTGCGCTTCTTTAGGAACAGCGAGTGAAAGGCGGCAATTGGCAAAACCAAGACGGCGGATTACGCTTACCTTCCGTTTTTGCTCCAGCACTTCGTTTTCCCCGATGATGCCGATATCTACGATGCCGTTTTCAACATATTTTGGGATATCATCATCGCGAAGGAAAAGAATTTCGAGTGGGAAATTGGTGGCGGTATTTTTTAATTTACTTTTAAAATCCGGGAGTTTTATTCCGCATTCCGAAAGAATCCCGAGGGATTTTTCGCTTAAACGTCCGCTTTTTTGAAGGGCAATTTTCAGGGTGTTCATACTTTTTAGGGAAGAATTAGTCTGAACAGTGCTGAATTTCTAGAATAAAAAAAACCGTCATTGTTCAGACGGTTTTTAATTATTAAGATTTTACTTTAGGCCATAATTAATCAACTCGTCTTTCGATGAGATGATGATGATGGATTAAAGAAAATACGTTTTTCATGATGTTTTGATGTCGCAAAGATAAGTGATAATTTTTTGAAGCCACAACAAAAAATTCAATAAAATCCATATATCACTGATTTACAATGCGTAAAATTAAAGTTGGTGGCGGATTTTAATTTTTACAAGGAATCGTAAGTAAAAGTTTCTACAATGAATTATTAGATTTCAGTAAACTGCTATCCTCTGTGTTGTATCTTGTACTTTTGATTCAATCTTTACTTTTACCTAGTATAAATGTGATACTGATGCAATAAAAAAACCTGAACATCTAATCATCTTTTGAGATAATATGGATGTTCAGGACTTGTTATATTTTATTCCAGATTCAATGACAGTTCTGGAAAAAGTTATTGGTTTTTGATGACCAAAGACATTACACGGCTACATTGTTTTCTCTAAGAGCATCGTTCAGTGAGGTCTTTTTGTCGGTAGATTCTTTTCTTTTACCGATGATCAACGCACACGGAACTTGATATTCGCCTGCCGGGAAATGCTTGGTGTAGCTACCCGGAATCACCACTGAGCGCGCAGGCACACGACCTTTGATTTCTACAGGATCGTCACCGGTGACATCAATAATTTTTGTTGAAGCGGTAAGCACCACGTTTGCACCTAGCACGGCTTCTTTTTCTACATGTACACCTTCCACTACGATGCATCTTGAACCTACGAATACGTTGTCTTCAATAATAACAGGTGCCGCCTGCAATGGCTCTAACACGCCGCCAATGCCTACTCCACCGCTTAAGTGTACGTCTTTACCGATCTGTGCACAGCTGCCTACGGTAGCCCAAGTATCCACCATGGTTCCGGAATCCACGTACGCGCCAATGTTTACATAAGAAGGCATCAGAATTACGCCTGGCGCAATATACGCACCTTCCCGCGCCACAGCATGTGGTACCACGCGAACGCCTTTTTCAGCGTAGTTTCTTTTCAGAGGCATCTTGTCGTGAAACTCGAACGGTCCCACCTCGATGGTTTCCATTTTTTGAATCGGGAAATACATCACCACGGCTTTTTTCACCCATTCATTTACCTTCCACCCTTTTTCGGCAGGTTCAGCAACGCGCAATTCCCCAAGATCGAGCTGGCGAATCACCTCGCGGATGGCCTGCTGGCTGTCTTCATTTTGCAAAAGATCCCGATTGTCCCAAATATTCTCAATGGTTTGCTGTAACATCATAATTAGTAAAGTTAATTTTTATTCAGATGGCAAATTTACAAAACTCTTCGTGCGAAAAGGTAAGCCTGGTTCCAGTATTTTTCATTTAAGGAAGAAATAATCACCCCTTTTGAAGTAGAGGCATGGATGAACTTCACTTCCCCATCTGTACCAATATCGTGCACGATTCCTACATGTGAAACTCTGTTACCGCCGGCAGTAGCAAAGAACACTAAATCCCCGGGTTTGGTATCGCGGATATGTATTTCGCGACCGGTGTTTGATTGATCTTCCGAACGCCGGGGCAGCTTGGTGTTGTTTTCATCAAAAACCTTCATCACCAAACCCGAACAATCGAAGCCTACTGAAGTATTGCCGGCATATTTGTAAGGCGCACCAAGGTATTTCTGCGCATCGCGAATGATTTCTTGGATTTCAGCGTTTACCCTGCCCGAAAAATTAGATTCCAGACGTTTTAGTTCAGTTGACCTTGGGACGGATTTGGTAGGTACACTGCGTTTTACTACCACAGGTTTCGATGTACCACAAGAAACTACAAACAGCAGTAGCAGTGCTGCCAGAAGAGCGTTTTTCATGTTTGTTAAGAAGTGATGTCCAAAATTAGTAAAATTATTCGTGTCGTCCATATTCAAAGGCATCTATAAAAGTTCTTATAACGTTGAATTTTATATTTTAGGTATAAAGTTTTACCTTTAAAAAATAATTCAGACTGATCCCCATGACACTGCAGGAAATTAAAAATCTTTACAAATCAATTCTTTCAGAACGATATTCTGATACTGAAACCAACACTTTGTTTACCTTGCTGGCCGAAGAAATCTTAAAGGTAAATCCTGTGAGGCAAAGGCAAATGTTACATGATGAACTTGCCGAAGAAACTGAACGGCAGTTTACAAATTACCTTTCGAAACTTGAAACTGGCCAGCCATACCAGCAAGTCATCGGGAAAACTGAGTTCTACGGTCTTCAATTTTTTGTAAATGAACACGTACTGATTCCCAGACCTGAAACGGAAGAACTTCTGGAGATCGCCATTTCTAAAATCGAAGACTCCTTCGGTAATCGCAACATTAGAATTCTGGATATTGGCACTGGCAGCGGCGTGATTCCCATCGTACTGAAAAAACATTTCCCGGAGGCCGAAATCACCTCTATCGATTACTCTGAGGCAGCTCTTGAAGTCGCCCGTAGAAATGCCACACAACACCAAACCCAAATCCGTTTTAAACATCAGGATTACTTGAACACTGAACTGGACGAATGTTACGAGGTCATCATCAGTAATCCGCCTTATATTGGCTTAGATGAAAAGGAAGAAATCTCAGTGACGGTAAAAAATTTCGAACCACTGATGGCGTTATTTTCCCCTACCGAAAACCCTTTGGTTTTTTACGAGAAAATCGCGGGCGATGCGCTAGAACATCTTGCTGAACATGGCCTTGTTCTGCTAGAGATAAACCAGAAATTAGGCCACCAAACCCTCGACCTTTTTATTCATTCATTCTCGGAGGCACATTTGGTACAAGATATTTCGGATAACGACCGCTTTATCATCGGTAAGAAATGAGGAGGGCGCGAGCGAAGCGAGCGTCAAAAAAGAATTATGTCTCACATAATGGGCTGTTTTGTTTTTTTTTAATACCTTTGATAGACCATTCAGTCAGTAATTTAACCACACGACTTTAGCTGATTGAAAATCAAATAATTATTCACAGAAGTGAATCGTATCACATTCATTTTAATGAATTTCAGCAGGTGCAAATGATAAAGGACTGTTCTTTATATTCTTGCTGATTTGTGATGATGATTTATGATGTCAAAAAAACACAGGATGAAAATGCAGTGGCGCGAGCGAAGCGAGCGGCAATACGCCATAATTTTTTGAGCAGCCATTTTTAATCAAAAAAATCAACTATTTTGACAGCAATTAGAATGAATGAAAAAGGAGAAGAAGTTTGGAAGCAGGTAGCATTTGATTTTGACTTTACAAATGATTTCCGGCTTGAAGTCTCGAATCTCGGTCAGGTAAGAACGTTTAATAAAGTTGCCGAAGGCAGGATATTAAAAGGCTCGATGACCGAGGGTTATAAAGTGATTCGCCTGAAACTTTACAGACACCGCGACGAGAAAGACCAAGTGAAGTTCGATGAGCTTAAAAAAGAAATCTCTGAACTCCACAAGATCCGCAGAAACAAAATCAGGAAGTTGGATCACCCTGAAAGTGTAGAACGTATTACCCAACTGATCCAGAAAAAGAAGGCATCCTTAAGCAAAAGGCTCCTCACGAACCTGAAAAAACGTACCATCAATCATCATTTTATGGTACACCGCCTCGTAGCGACTTATTTTTTACCACCACCAACCGAAGGTCAGATTATTGTGACCCATTTGGATTATGATAAAACCAACAATGTGGTGACAAACCTTAAATGGATGACTCAGGAAGAACACCAATTGCATCAAAGTGCGAACCCTAAAATAATTGCCCTGAAAAAATATCGTAAGTACATGCAAAAACCCCGTACGAAAGGCATGAAGCTTACGTCTTCTCAGGTGATCCACATCAAGTTGCTATTACGGCGTAAAAAAACCTCGAAGCAGATCGCGAAACAGTTTAATATTTCGGAGATGCAGGTGTGGCGGATCAAAAGTGGTGAAAACTGGGCTAATGTACAAATACCGGATGCCGACCAGCTGAAGTATGAAAAGGGAAATCAGTGATTTCCCTTTTTTTATGGATCGGAAAATCGGTCTTTGGTTATAGCCCCGATGGAAGCGGCATCCTGTTGCGCAGCCGAGCGAAGCAACAGATATAGCGGACAGCGGGACCTATTTGCAATGGAAAAACCGCTTGTGAAGCTACTAAAAAATTACCCGATTTTCTTTTTCACGAAAACCATATACGCCATATAAATAAGCGGAAGGGCCATGATGAGTAGGTAGATGGAATTCTGAATCGCGCGTTCTGGCTGAAGGGCCACTGCATACAGCAAACCGAAAAACGCCCCTCCTAAGTGGGCGGCATGCCCGATATTATCGTTTTCATGCGGGTTCAGCATCATATAAACCGAATACGCAAAATACAGCAATCCGAACACATAGCCGGTAATTGGGATGACAAAGAATAAATAGAGCGTCAGGTCGGGCAACATTGCAATGGAGGCAAACAAAATCCCTGAAACCCCACCACTCGCTCCGATTGCGGAATACCAAGCTTGATTTTTGTATAAATAAAGCGAAAACAAATTACCGAACAATATGGAACAAAAATAAATGAGTAAAAATCCGAAAGCTCCAAAAACCTGAATGACAATGGGACCAAAGAAATAAAGCGTCATCATATTGAACAGCAAGTGCACCATGTCGCCATGGAGGAAGCCGGCCGAGATAAGCCGCACATACTCTTTATCCCGCAAAATTGAACGCACATTGAACTTGTATTTTTCGAACAGCGCGTGATTGCTAAAGGCAAGATAACTGATAATGGATGTTGCAGCAATGATTATTAATAAAATAGGACTCATATATCGTAACTAAATAAAAAGTTCCAGCAGCGCCGAAACTTTGTTTATACAATTTCCGAAGTTAAACTGCGGGCTATAAGTTTCTCGTGCATGGGCTTCAGCAGATCCAGGCTACCGGTTTTTACGGTACATTTGCCTTTGTAATGTACCAAGATGGTACATTGTTCTGCCTGTTCGAGTGTGTGCCCGCAAACTTCGATAAGCGACTCGATGACAAAATCAAAGGTATTTACATCATCATTCCATAATACGAGTTTATATACTTCATCTTCTTCATTCAGCAATGCGATTTCCTCTTCGTACTCCCTTTGTGGGCTTTCGTAACCTTTTAAGTGGCAAAGCGTTCTGTCTTTCATCGTTCCTTACATTTCAGTGATCTCGTCGGCTAACTCGCTAAGAAGGCTTGGCTCTATGTAGGTAAGCTCTACCAAATCAACACTCTTATTCTGCATTTTGAGGATTTTCACTTTATAATCATTGACTACAAACTCCTGGTTCTCCTCAGGGATGTCTTCTAACTCATGAAGAATAAAACCTGCGAGTGTATTATATTCCCCATCTTCTGAAAGCGGGAATATTTTCGGCAGATGCTCATTTATCTCATCAAGGTTTTGTGTCGCCTGTACCCAGAATACATTTTCCCCGATTTTATCTACGATTTTATCCTCGTCATCTTCTTCATCCTGAATTTCACCTACTAACTCCTCCAGAATATCTTCTAAGGTAATGATTCCTTCCGTACCACCGAATTCATCAATAACTACGGCCAAATGCTGCTTTTTATGTTGGAAAACCTTCAGCAAGTCAGATATTTTTTTGCTTCCAACCACAAAGAAGGCTTCGCGCATAAGCTCGGTAAGAGTTTCATGCGTAATGTCGCCCTTGCGGCGAATATATTCGCGGATGATTTCTTTGGCGTAGAAAATACCGATGATATTATCAATAGAACCTTTATAGGCCGGGATTCGGGAGTAGCCACTATCCATGATTTTACTGATGATGTCCTCTACAGGTGCTTCAATATCAATGGAAGCGATGTTCTGCCGTGGTACCATGATCTGCTTGGCAGAATGATCGGTAAAATCAAATGCGTTTTTAATGATCTCGTAGTTTTCTTCCTCAATCTCGCCACTGTCCGCAGACTGCTTTACAAGTAGCTGAAGTTCCTCCGTGGAATGTATTTCATGTTCCGAAGCGGGATGAATTTTCATTAATCTTAAAACGCCGTTCGACATCTGATTCATCGTCCAGATAAACGGTTTGAAGACGGTATAGAAAACCCTCAACGGTACAGAAATGACCATGGTGGTGGCTTCTGCCTTCCGGATCGCGATGGATTTCGGGATTAACTCTCCCATCACAATGTGCATCACGGTAATCAACAGGAAACTTAATACCAATGATACGGTAGTTACTGTAGCCTGATCTATCGAAAAATTGAAATAATGGAATATGTTTTCAATGACATGGTGCATCGCACTTTCCCCTACCCAACCAAGCGCAAGTGAAGCTAATGTGATCCCTAACTGCGTGGCAGAAAGATATTCATCGAGATGTTTGATGATATGCTCGGCCTGCTTGGCCATCGAGTTACCTTCGGCAGCTTTGAGCTGAATTTGGGAGTAACGAACCTTAACGATTGAGAATTCTGCGGCTACGAAAAAACCATTGAGTAATACTAAGAATAAAGCCAGTAAAAGCTTGACGACGTCTGAGTCCATTTAATTTTTTAAAAATAATTCCTACAAATATATATAAAAAATAAATAACGCCGGGGAAACGATCCGCCATCCAAATGCATCAATATTGCGCGGTTAGCACAAAAAAAGCACCGGTAAAACCGATGCTTATATAAATTTGTTTATTGAAATTTTTACGAATTTTTAAGGGCTTCTGCGCCGGATACAATTTCAAGAATCTCATTTGTAATCGCAGCCTGCCGCGCTTTGTTGTAGAAAATCTTGAGTTCGTTTCGCAGTGCTTCGGCATTGTCGGTAGCCTTGTGCATAGCCGTCATCCTGGCGCCGTGCTCAGATGCAATAGAATCGAGAATTGCTTTGTAAGCCTGTGTTTTGATCGATTTTGGAATCAGAACATTCAGGATGTCGGCCGCATTTGGTTCGAAAAGGTAGTCTGTATTCGCAGATCCTTCTTTTTCCGCCATCTTTATCGGCAATACCTGCTCAAGCTGAACTTCCTGCGTTGCGGCGTTGATAAATTTGTTATAAACAACAAATACTTTATCGAATTTACCCTCACGGTAATCACGCATCACATTCTCCATGAAATTTGATACTACCTGGAAACTCATGCCATCGAAGATCGCACTTTGGTTATCATACACGGTACGCGTTTTGCGAACTGCATCGAACACTTTTTTCCCAACGGCTAAAATTTCAACTTCGTGCGGCGTATTGCTAAGCGCGCTGTTCAGCTCTTTGATTACCGAAGAGTTGAATGCCCCAGCAAGACCTTTGTTTGAAGTAACTACGATGAAAAGAACCTTTTGCACTTCTCTTTCCTCAGTAAATGTGGAGATCCCTTCAAGATCCGTCGTGGAACTTACATTTTCAATAATTTCCTGCAACTTCTCCGAGTAAGGTCTCAGCATTACGATCGCGTCTGTAGCTTTCTTCAGCTTAGCTGCAGAAACCATTTTCATCGCGCTGGTGATTTGCATCGTAGAAGAGATGGAAGTAATTCTACCCCGTATTTCCTTTAAGTTTGCCATTATTTAATTTGAAAATTTGAAAATTGGATAATTTGAGAATGAAGCCTTACGACTTTAGCTGTAATAATTTAGCTTTAAAAATTTAGCTTTAAAAATTTAAAAATAAAAGAATGAAACGTTGTGCTGCATAATTAAATTTTCAAATTAATTAATTCTCAAATTACCTAATTATCTAATTAATTATATTTTGAAGCCAATTCTGTAGCTGCCTGCTTCAGAACGCCTGTAATATTATCGTCGATCTTTCCAGCCTTGATCGCTGCCATCGTATCAGGATGCTTTGATCTCAGGAATTCCACATATTCTTTTTGGAATTCTTTTACCTTTCTGATTGGGATATTTCTCATCAGGTTTTCTGTACCTGCATAAATCATCGCTACCTGAGAATCTACAGGAAGTGGTGAGTTTACCGGCTGCTTAAGAAGCTCTACGTTTCTCTCACCTTTAGAAATTACACCTTGCGTAGAAGCATCAAGATCGGAACCGAATTTAGCAAATGCCTCAAGTTCTTTGTACTGAGCCTGATCTAGTTTCAATGTACCTGAAACCTTCTTCATCGACTTGATCTGCGCGTTACCTCCTACACGTGATACAGAGATACCTACGTTGATCGCCGGACGTACACCTGAGTTAAATAAGTCTGATTCAAGGAAGATCTGCCCGTCCGTAATCGAAATTACGTTCGTTGGGATGTATGCAGAAACGTCACCAGCCTGAGTTTCGATAATAGGAAGCGCAGTAAGTGAACCGCCACCTTTTACGATAGGTCTCAAAGAATCCGGAAGATCGTTCATTTGCGCAGCGATAGTATCATCAGCGATTACTTTTGCAGAACGCTCCAATAATCTGGAGTGAAGGTAGAACACGTCACCTGGATAAGCCTCACGGCCCGGTGGTCTTCTAAGAAGAAGTGAAAGTTCACGGTATGCTACGGCCTGCTTGGATAAATCATCATAAATAATCAATGCAGGACGACCTGTGTCACGGAAATACTCACCGATTGCAGCTCCGGCCATCGGCGCGTAAACCTGCATTGGTGAAGGGTCAGAAGCGTTAGCGGTTACAACCACAGTGTAAGCCATTGCGCCTTTATCTTCAAGTGTTTTCACGATTTGTGCTACGGTAGAAGCTTTCTGACCTACTGCAACGTAGATACAGTAAACCGGTTGCCCAGCATCGTAAAATTCTCTTTGGTTTAGGATGGTGTCAATAGCCACGGTCGTTTTACCTGTCTGACGGTCACCGATGATCAATTCACGCTGACCTCTACCAACAGGGATCATGGAATCGATTGCTACGATACCAGTCTGAAGTGGTTCTGTAACCGGCTGACGGAAAATTACACCCGGTGCTTTTCTTTCGAGTGGCATTTCGTATAAATCTCCGGCGATAGGTCCTTTACCATCAATTGGGTTCCCCAGGGTATCAACTACACGTCCCAACATACCTTCACCTACGTTGATCGATGAAATTCTTTTGGTTCGGTTCACCGTATCACCTTCTTTAACCTGCTTAGACTCACCAAGAAGTGCAACCCCTACGTTGTCTTCAGCAAGATTTAGAACGATTCCTTCAATGCCGCTTTCGAATTTTACCAATTCACCGTACTGAACATTTTCTAAACCGTACACTAAAGCGATCCCATCACTGATGGTCAATACAGTACCTACTTCTTCCACATTAGACTGGGTGTCGAAGTTAGCCAACTGCTGTTTAAGAATTGCAGATACTTCTGCCGGATTTATTTCTGCCATTTTATGGTTGTTTTTGTCTTAATTTAATTGAAATTCTTTTTTAAGTTTGCCCAGTTTGGATTTCACTGAAGCATCAATTTGCTGATCTCCTACTCTAAGGATATAACCACCAACTAAAGAAGGATCAATCACAGTTTTCACATCAAACTTATTGTGCTGGTTGATTAATGTGGTAGACTTCAGGATGTTGCTGATATTATCATCGGAAAGTGGCGCGGCTGAAGTAAGCGTAACTCTCTGTACGCCATTCATCTCATTTACTTTATTGATGAACTCTTGCGCGATGTTCTGCATTTGGCTTTCACGGCCTTGCTTGATGATAAGTGAAACCAGGTTTTTCGTAACAGGTGAAAAACTTTTGAATATTTCATCTGCTATAGCCTGCTTTTTCTTGGCATCAATGATTGGGGAGGCAAAAAAATTCTGCAAATCCCGGGAGGCGGCAATGGTCTTCACCATATCACCCATTTCGGTAAACACCGCATCGGTGTTGCCTGCATCTTTGGTAAAACTCAGCAAACCTTCTGCGTATCTTTTTGCTACTTTACTTGTGAGCATCTTAGTTCAGGTTAGATTTGTTAAGGATATTCTCTACCAGCGTGTTTTGTGCGCCTTCGTTATTCAGCTTTTCTTTCAGGATGCTTTCAGCGATGTTTACGGAAAGCGTACCTATTTGGTTTTTAATATCAGCCATAGCTGCGGCCTTTTCAGCCTGGATAGACTGGCGCGCCTGCTCGATCATTTTATCGCCTTCGGCTTTGGCCAGTTCCTTAGCTTCACCTACGATCCTTTCTTTGATTTCCCGGGCTTCTTTCAGGATGTTATCGCGCTCAACCTTAGCTTCGCGGATGATGATCTCATTTTCTGCTTTCAGGTTCTGTACTTCCTGTTTCGCAAGTTTTGCCTGGTTAAGAGAATCAACAATAGTTACTTCTCTTTCATTTACGGCATCCATGATTGGCTTCCAAGCCACCTTTCTCAAGATTAAAAGCAGAATAATAAAGATTACCGACTGAATAATGAATAAACCTGATGAAAAGTCTTCTAATAATCCCATACGAGTTATAATAAAATATTGTTCTTAAATTCTTTTTTCTAATTTTCTAAATAAAACACTTGCCGTAACCAACCGTTGCCGGCAAGTGATTTTGAAACTTCTTAGTTTACTGCGAAAAGTGCAGCAAATGCAAGACCTTCTACAAGTGCAGCAGCAATAAGCATCGCAGTTTGCAGTTTACCTGCCTGCTCTGGCTGACGAGCCATACCTTCTAAAGCAGCAGCACCGATTTTACCGATACCAAGACCTGCTCCGATTACTACTAGACCTGCTCCTACTAACTTAGGGATTTCCATAATATATAATTTAAAAAATTAGTTTTCTATTGCTTTTGGCAAATGGCTTTTAGCTTTTGGCTATCGACTGTTTGCTCTTTTTATTTTTTCCTTTTTACTTTGCTCTTTATTTAATGAGCTTCTTCATGGTGATGCTCCTCATTAGCCATACCGAAGTAAACCGCTGAAAGCATTGTGAAAATATACGCCTGAAGGAATGCTACCAATATTTCGAGTAAGTAAAGTACAAACGTCAGGAACGGGAATGCGATACCGGCGATTACGTTTTTGAAGACATAAATCATGGCGATAAGCGACATTACAACGATGTGACCTGCCGTCATGTTCGCGAAAAGACGGATCAGCAATGCGAACGGCTTAATGAACATCCCGATGATTTCAATCGGCATCATTACGAATTTCATTGGCCAAGGAAGACCTGGCATCCAGAATATGTGTTGCCAATACGTTTTGTTTGCTGTAAATTGTGTAATCAGGAAAGTTACGATCGCCAGGGCGGCAGTAATCGCAAGGTTTCCGGTTACGTTGATCCCGAAAGGCATCAGACCTAAAACATTCAGGAACAGGATGAAGAAAAATACGGTCAGCAAATAACCCATGTATTTCTTATAGTTTGTACCGATGTTTGGTTTAGCGATATCGTCTCTGATGAAGATAATCAAAGGTTCGAAAATTTTGCCCGCACCCGATGGCACCAATGAATTCTTGTAGCTTCTGGCGATAGAACCGAATAAAACAACCATCAACAAAGCTACTAGAATGATAGCGAAAACACTTTTAGTGATAGACAAATCCAGCATTTTTGCGTTGGTTGCGTGCCCGTGATCGTCATAGATGATGGTTCCCGCAGCATCGGTCTTATAAATTTTTTCGTGGTAAAGTTTGTAATGACTGCCTTTGCTTTCCACTGTAGATTCGCCATGATTAAAAGCCGAACTCATCATCGCGTGAAGACCGTTTTCCTTGTCATAAAAAATGACAGGCAACGGAAAACCAATGTGATGGCCATCTTTGGTCACCATAATATCGAAGCTGTGCGCATCCTTTACGTGGTGCTGTATAAACTCCTGATTCTTAGCTTTTTCTTTTTCAGCCTCTGTCATATTGCCTGCTACCTGCTCAGTAGCGGGCGCTGTGGCAACCTCTTCATGATGCTGTGCCTGTGAAAGGGTGAATGTAGATAAAAAACCAACTAAAAGGAGAACTCTTTTAAGCATTACTGTATATCTTTTTTAAAGTTTTGCAAAAATAGGATAAATATTCTGATTACAAAGCGCGAAGCTAGTGATTTTTTTCATCTTTTTCAGCAGCCGTTTTGTCTTCTATCTGAATCAATTTTACGGCATAGAGGGTTTCCAACAACAGTGAAACTAAATACGGTGCTGCAAAATGCATCTTATAATTAGGAACAGTGCTTAGTTCCAACTGATTCATCGCAATAAAAAGTGCCATCATTTTCACCATCACCAGTCCTAAAAAACCAAACCCGATATACTGCGGATACATCCTGCGGATGATGGTTAGAACAGTGATCACCATAACGAACAGAAGCGTCAAAAACATATAATAACGGGTAAATACAACGCCATGTCCCACATTCAGCATTTCCCAGATCCCGAAATGAACAAATAACATCACGAAATAAAGGATGATATATACTATGTTAGCGCTTATTTTCATTTTTCTGGATGTTGTTTAATTGTTTTAATAAATTATAGAAGGCGAGCCCCATGGCGACAAATCCTATCGCGACTGTTAAAAGATTGCTTTCATACCCAAAATAATCATTCAGTTTGTTGCCACCCCAAAATCCCAGCCCCATCGTAGCCAGCATCTGAAAGACAATTGCAGAATATACCCCATATTGCTGTAACCCCGACCTAGCTGTTTTTCGGGACTTTTCCGCATCATGTGCATTTTGGTCGGTTTTATGAGGGCTCATTTTTACTTTTGTGCAAAGCTAATGAATATCAGGCAACTTTAAAATTCACAATTTTAAATATCAGTGATTTTCTGTATTTTTGCGCAACTTAAATAAAAAAAAGTATGTTCAACAGTTTACAGGATAAATTAGATAAGGCATTACATAATATCTCGGGCCGCGGGAAAATCACCGAAATAAACGTAGCGGAAACCGTAAAGGAAATTCGCCGTGCGCTGGTAGATGCCGATGTTAATTATAAGGTAGCGAAAGATTTAACAAAAAGAGTGCAGGACAAAGCGTTGGGGCAAAACGTACTCACGAGTCTTACACCGGGACAGTTAATGACCAAGATCGTACACGACGAGCTGGTAGAGCTAATGGGTAAAACCAATGAAGGCATTAACCTCTCTGGCAAACCGACCGTCATCCTTATTGCAGGTCTGCAAGGTTCGGGTAAAACAACCTTCTCCGGTAAACTGGCGAATTATTTAAAGCAGAAAAGAAACAAAAAACCATTGTTGGTTGCTTGCGACGTTTACCGGCCCGCTGCCATAGAGCAGCTTAAAGTCCTCGGAAGCCAAACTGGCATACCGGTTTATACAGAAGATGGCGCACTGAACCCGTCTTCTATCGCAGAAAACGCGGTGAAATTTGCGAAAGAGAACAACCACGATGTAGTAATTGTAGATACTGCCGGCCGTTTGGCAATCGATGAACAGATGATGAACGAGATCAAGTCGGTTCATTATTTCATCAAACCACAGGAAACGCTTTTCGTAGTGGATTCCATGACCGGACAGGATGCGGTGAACACAGCCAAAGCCTTCAACGAAGCATTGAATTTCGATGGCGTCGTCCTTACCAAATTAGATGGTGATACGCGCGGTGGTGCGGCCCTGACGATCCGTTCAGTGGTTGAAAAACCCATTAAATTCATCTCAACAGGTGAAAAAATGGAAGCCTTGGATGTTTTCTATCCGGAAAGGATGGCGGACAGAATCCTAGGCATGGGTGATGTGGTTTCGCTTGTAGAGCGAGCGCAGGAGCAGTTCGACGAAGAAGAAGCCAAGAAACTTCATAAAAAAATCGCAAAGAATGAGTTTGGTTTTGATGATTTCTTAAAACAAATCAATCAAATCAAGAAAATGGGTAACATGAAGGATTTGATGGGCATGATTCCGGGAGTTGGAAAAGCCATCAAAGACGTTGACATTCAGGATGATGCCTTTAAACATATTGAAGCCATCATCCACTCGATGACGCCAGAAGAAAGAAGACGCCCATCAATCATCAACACGCAACGCAAAAACCGTATTGCGCGCGGAGCCGGAAGAAAAATTGAAGATGTAAATGCTTTGATGAAACAGTTTGAACAGATGGGCAAAATGATGAAGATGATGCAGGGCCCGCAAGGCAAGCAAATGATGGAGATGATGAGCAAAGGAATGCCGAAGATGCCGGGAATGGGCGGTAACCTGTTTGGGAAATAAGAATATAATTAATAACAAATGCCGGACTGTACATCAGTCCGGCATTTTTATTATATTTAAACTAATCAGATATTTTATAGATAGAGACCGTTGCCCGACTGTCGCTGAGCAAACTTAAAGCTAACCCACCTTCCAGAACCTCAAATGAAAGACGATCTCCGGCAGTCAATCTATACACGCTGTTAATTGTAGATTGGCTTATAAGAATACTGGCTACTAAAGGTATATTTGCACCACTAAAAGTTTTTTGGTCTAAAACCGTATAGCCTGCTCCTGTCTGGCGTAAAATTCCTATACTGGGAGCACCTCCAATATTAAGCACCTGAAGGATCACACCATCACCATACCGAAATTCATAATTAACCGCATATATACCGCTGGAAGGCACTACATATACATCATCTGTAAGATCAAAATTATTGCTGACATTAATGTCCGCTGTTGCGAAATCTATCCTACGCCAACCGTTGAACCCACTTACGTTTAGAAGTGATAGATTATTTTCTTCATCAAGCCGAGCTATGGTAGTATTTACCGCAGGTGGGGTATTAGAACCTGAGATTTGTTCCACTTCAGCAGTGGTTGAATTTACAACCAAGAAATTATAGTTGCTGGCGGCGGTTGCAGGATCTACCTGTCGAATGATCAGGTTACCGTTTACGTCAAGTGTTGCGCCGGGCGTTTCCGTGTTAATGCCTACCTGTGCGGCAACATTTGTAGCCAAAAGAGCAAGCAGAAAAATAGTTGTTTTTCTCATAGTCGGTGATTTTTGGGGTTGATATTTATTTTACATTTTAAAAAGTTTTTATGTTGTGTATATAAATATTTTTCGCATCAAAAACATTCCTATGATTATTTTACGCATATGGCATTATTAAATAATGTAGAAGTTGTTTATAGAAAAAAAAATTCCCGACTCCAATGAAGCCGGGAAATTTAATATTTAAAATTTTTCTTATTATTTTAAGAATACAGAAATACCCACACCTACACCTAAAGTATTGATATTGGTTTTAAAGTCAGAATCTTCGCTGAATGTCAAATTTGCACCAGAATAGTTCAGACCCAGGCTAAATGCAACAGAGGGATTTACAAAATATGCCACACCTACACCAGCACCGTAAGCCAATCCATCAGCCTTGATTTCACTTTCATCATCCGATGTGTTATTAGATGCGTAACCAACAGCAGCCTCCACATATGGTTTCACGTTACTAGCTGTAGCAAGGAAATAAGTTGCTTGTGGCATCGCTACGAAGGTATTAGACTTCACATCACCATTTTTATTGTGCATATAGTTTAGCCCCAGTCCTACCGCTAAATTATTGATTACAAAATAGCTTGCACTTGGGGAAAATGCGAAGGATGAAGTTTCATCACTATCTACTTCTGTACCATCATATTTAACTTTAGTGTTAACATTGTTAAAGCTGATCTCAGATTTACCGGACACCATCCAACTTCCTTTTTCTGTTTGTGCATTTGCTGCTGTAAAGAGTGCCACTGCACCAACTAAAAATAATTTTTTCATAGTTTATAAAATTTTTCGTGGCGCAAAAGTAATTGTTTTAACATTATTTAACAAATTAAAGTGAAATTTATGCTAAATAATTAACAATAAAAAAGCCGCTTCACATAATTGTTAAACAGCTTTTAGGTATCAATTTTAAAGTACTTCTGCTTAAATAATCTCAAATGTTTATTCTTCTCGCTGGCGCTGTTCTTCTTTCCCATAAGCATTGATGATTTTCCTAACAACCGGGTGGCGCACCACATCTTCTTCTGTAAGGTGTACAAACCCGATCTCGTTTACATCTTTTAAAATCCGCATGGCTTCTTTAAGTCCGGATTTTTGGCGCATCGGCAAATCTACCTGGCTGGGGTCGCCGGTAATGATGAATTTGGCGTTCATGCCCATCCTTGTAAGGAACATCTTCATTTGGCTGTGTGTGGTATTTTGTGCTTCATCAAGGATCACGAAGGCTTCATCAAGCGTGCGGCCGCGCATAAATGCCAATGGAGCGACTTCAATAATCCGTTTTTCGATAAACCCTTCTAACTTTTCATGCGGTATCATGTCACGAAGCGCGTCGTACAGCGGCTGTAAATATGGGTCTAATTTCTCCTTCAAATCACCTGGCAAGAAACCAAGGCTCTCCCCAGCTTCTACTGCGGGCCTTGTAAGAATAATACGCTTCACTTCCTTATCCCGAAGTGCGCGTGCTGCCAGGGCTACACTGGTGTATGTTTTACCGGTACCGGCGGGACCTATGGCAAAGATCATGTCTTTCTTTTCAGATTCTTTCACCAGTTTTTTCAGGTTTGTGGTTTTGGCTTTGATGACTTTACCGTTTACGCCTTTTACAATTATATCCTGATCGAAGATCAATTGTTTTTCGGTCTCATCTTTAATATTAAGAATGTTTTCCACATCTTTCAAGGTAATGCTGTTATTCCGGGAAATGAAACCGACAATATCATCAAGTTTTGTACGCAGCACATCCAGCGTATCGGTATTGCCCTGTGCAAAGACAAAATGGTCGCGGCCAGTAATCTTCAGCGTAGGGAAAGTAGATTTCAGCAGGTTAAAATATTGGTTGTTGACTCCGTAGAAAGTTTTGGCATCAATGCCCGTGATTTCGTAATTAAGTTCAAACATTTAGTGACTGTTTTGGTTTATATTTTTTCTAAAATTATATATTTATTTTTTAACAAAAGGCTTTTCGGGAGTTTAAAAATGCAGTTTAAATATTTTTTTAGGTTAAATTTGCGCTTTCTATTTTTCAACTATGGCAGTTATCACTTTTACTTCAGATTATGGCTTGGTCGATCACCGGGTTGCCGCTGTAAAGGGCACCATCCTTAGCCTGAATGAAACTGCGCAAGTTGTAGACATCTCTCATCAGATCCAGGCCTATAACCTGCTTCAGACGGCTTATATCGTCAGGAATGCCTACCCTTTCTTCCCGAAAGGCACCGTACACATCATCTCGGTGGACAGTTTCTTCACCAAAGCCCGGAAGTCTATAATCTATGAGGCAGACGGCCATTATTTCATTGCCGCGGATAATGGTGTGTTGAGCCTTATTTTCTACGATATCAAACCGCAGGCTGTATATGAAATTACCTTTAACAGCCGGTTTGATGATGAAGTGTCCTTTACCTCTACCGATATTTTCGCACCAGCGGCAGTACATCTTCAGAAAGGTGGCTTGCCAGAAGTCATCGGCCGCAGGTTTAATGAAGCCAAGCAACTTTCGTTCCCCAGACCGGTTTTCAATGAAACTAAGAAGATGATCATCGGCGAAATCATGTATATTGACAATTTCGGGAATATGGTCTCTAATATCAGCAAGAAGTTTTTTGAAAAAAGCAGTGTAGGTTTTAACAGTTTCATCCTGAAGTTCCGTAATCTGGGCCTTACAAAAGTATATAACCAATACACCGAATTTGTGACCAACTGGGACGATGAACCGCAATATCACGGAAAGTCCGCCGCTATTTTCAATGATGCCGGACTGCTGGAGCTTACCATCTACAAAGGAAACAGCCAGAACGGCGCCAAAACACTGTTCGGGCTGAAGGTGGGCGAAAGCATTTTCGTAGAATTCGACTAAGAGCGGGCAGGTTATCTGCGCCCTTCGCTAAACAAAGAAACAAGCGTTAGTATGTGTACAAAAAACCTTTATCTTTGTAAGTAAATTTTTCAGATGCTTTATATCATTCTAAAAGCAGTTCACATCATCTTTATGGTGAGTTATTTCGCCGGAATCTTTTATCTTGTCAGGCTTTTTGTGTACTACAAAGACACCGATGAATTTGCCGACACCAAACAGCACATTCTACGCGAGCAATATGTATTCATGGCGCGGCGCTTATGGAATATCATCACCGTGCCGGCCGGCGTCATCATGCTACTTAGTGGATTGATGTTGATATTCTTAAACGATGGATTGCTGAAAACGCCTTGGTTTCAACTCAAACTGTTATTCCTTGTCGGGCTTGCCGGTTACCATTACTGGTGCTGGAAGAAAGTTTTGAAAATAAAGGCTCTGCACGGCCAGACCCTCCAAATCCCAAACCTTAAACTGCGCCAGGCCAACGAAATCGCCACTTTCATACTATTTTTAGTGGTTTTTACCGTGATTTTAAAGTCAATGGTCATTACATTCTGGTGGCAACTGATCCTGGGATTCCTATTGCTGGTCGTAGCCATCTCAGCCACCGTAAAGGCGGTAAACAGACAGAAAAAAACAAACAGCAGCATATAAAACTATGGTCGCCATATTTAGAAAAGAACTTTGGAGCTACTTCGGGAACTGGAGTGCCTGGTTAATCATCGCGGCATTCAGCCTGATCGGGACACTTTTTCTGTTTTTCTTCGAGAATGATTCGAATATTTTCGACATCGGTACGGCTTCTTTACAAAGCTATTTTATGCTCGTGCCGTGGTTAATGATGTTTGTCATCCCCGCACTCGCCATGAAAACACTGGCAGAGGAACAGCAAGCCGGCACGCTGCACTGGCTTTTTTCTCAACCGATACGCATTTCAGAGGTGATTGCTGGTAAATTTCTGGCGGTATGGCTGGTGGCCATCCTGTGCCTGTTGCCTTCTTTACTATATCTTTACACGGTATATGTACTAGGCGTTCCACAGGGGAACATTGATCTGGGGGCTACTTTCGGCAGTTATTTCGGGCTCGTGATTGTGACGGGCGCGTTTTCCGCGGTAGGTGTACTGGCATCAGCCCTATCATCAAACCAAATCATGGCGTATCTGCTTGGCGTATTTATATCGTTCATCCTGTATTTTGGTTTTAGTCAGCTGGCAAGTTATAAACTGTTGGGTGGTGCGGATTATTTACTTTCAAATCTTGGGTTTTACCAGCATTTCATGGCGTTTACACGCGGACTTATCGATACGCGTGATCTATTTTACTTTATCCTTGTCATCATTCTAAGCCTATCCCTTGCGAAGGTTTTTGTACAAAAGAAAAAATAAAGGCAAGCTTTTATATTTTAACATGAATAAAAGAAATATCATCTATCTTGTAACGTTTGTTCTGTTATTAGCGGGAGCAATAGGTATTTTTGGGCATCGTTTTGACCTTACGGAAGAAAAGCGTTATACCTTATCTGAATCTACTGTTAAAATACTGGAATCCGTAGATACACCCCTCACTGTAGATGTTTATTTGGAAGGCGAATTCCCGGCAAGCTTCCGTCAGCTTCAGAATGAAACACGCTTCATGCTCGAACAGTTCAGGAAAATCAACCCGAAAATCGACTACCGTTTCATCGATCCCATCAAAACGAAAATCTCCCAAGATACACTGGCGGCCATGGGCATGCAACCATCCATCTTGCCGGATATGAAAGATGGGCGCATCTCAGAGATCGTGATGTTTCCTTACGCGACGCTTCAGTACAATAATTTTGGGACCTCCGTGCCATTAATCATCCACCAAAGTGGCATCGATGCATCTGAACAACTGAGTAAATCCATCGAAAACCTGGAATATAACTTTGCCTCGAACATCAAGGCGATTACTGAAGATCAAAAGAAAAACATCGGAATCCTGATTAATCACGACGAACTTGGGCCTACACACTTTCAGGGGTTTATGGAAATGGCGCTCGAAAACTACAATGCCGGTCCCATCATCCCCGAAAACCAAACCGAACTATCGCTCGCCGACGTACCAAAACTGAAACAAATGCACGCGCTGGTCATCGCAAAACCTCGCAAAGCCTTTACCGATAACGAAAAAGTGATTTTAGACCAATACATCATGAATGGGGGCAAAACACTTTGGATGATTGACGCGGTAAACGCGGAGATGGATACGCTTTTTCAGTCAAAAAAAATCATGGCTTACCCAATGGATACCAACCTGGGTGACCTTTTCTTCAGTTACGGCCTCCGTTTGAATGCCGGTTTGGTGAAGGATATGAAGAAATCTGCGCTTATCAGGATCGTATCCGGTGAGGTGGCGGGTAACCCACAGTTCAGCAGTTTCCTATGGCCGTATTTTCCGCTTGGGATTGCAGAAAAACCTAATCCGATTACCAAAAACATCAATCCTGTAAAGTTTGAATTTCCGACTTCCATAGACACTTTAGGAAGAAAAAACATAAAGACAGAAGTTTTATTTAAATCAAGCGAAAGAACCAACATCAAGCAGGTTCCCAATTATGTCGCGCTGGCAGAAATTGTAAGGACAGACTCGCTGAGCGAATTTGACCGGCCGACAACGCCCAAAATATTCGCGGTTTCGCTTGAAGGCACTTTTACATCCGCTTACCGTACGCGCAGCGAAAAAAATCATTACCCAGGTTTCAAGGCGCAAAGTCCGCAAAATAGAATGATCGTTATTGCAGACGGTGACGTGGGCCGCAATCAGATATTTAAAGGGAACGCCTTGCCCTTAGGCGAAGATTTATTAACCAAACAAACCTATGGTAATGAACAGTTCCTGCGGAATGCACTCGATTTTTTGCTGGATGACTCTAATATCATGGAATTGAGGAACAGAAATATCGAAGCGCGCCTGCTAGACAGGCAACGGATTGATGAAGAAAGATCGAAATGGCAATGGATTAATCTGCTATTGCCGCTGGTGGTGATCGGATTGCTTGGCGGACTGTTCTTCTGGCTCAGGAAAAGAAAATTCCGGTAACCTCAATTACCGGAATCTTCAAGAACAATTAATATGAAAACTTTAAAAAGATTTTCTACTTAAATCAAACTAACCTACATTATTAAACTAAGGTTACGAATGCATGCGGGCTTAGCATGTTTTTCGGATCGAGGATCTCATCCAATTTTTGCTGTGACAGGATTTTGTGTTCCAAAACCAAATCGTACACGGATTTACCAGTTTCCAAGGCTTCCTGCGCGATTTTAGTGCTGGTTTTATAACCGATATACGGATTGAGTGCAGTAACGATGCCGATGCTGTTTTTCACCATATTTTTACAAACTTCGCGGTTCGCGGTAATGCCGTCAACACATTTTGTGCGAAGCGTATCCATGGCTCTTTCTAAGAAAATAATTGACTCGATGATGCATTCGCAAAGCACAGGCTCCATCACATTCAGTTGTAATTGCCCGGCCTGGGCGGCTAATGTTACTGTTAAATCATTCCCCATCACTTTAAAACAAACCTGATTCACCACTTCCGGAATTACAGGATTCACTTTTCCTGGCATGATGGAAGAACCGGGCTGTAGCGGTGGTAAGTTGATTTCATTAAGACCTGCGCGCGGACCTGAAGATAGCAACCGGAGATCGTTACAGATCTTGGAAAGTTTAACAGCGGTACGTTTAAGCACGGATGAGTAAATAAGGAAGGAACCGGTATCAGGTGTCGCTTCAACCAGGTTGGCGGCAGATACAAAGTCCTCGCCTGTTAATTCGGCCAGTTTTTCGGCGCAAAGTTTCGGGTAGCCTTCCGGCGCGTTAAGACCTGTACCAATAGCGGTTCCGCCCATATTGATCTCCAGAAACAGGTTTGAAATGTTATTGAGCAGTATAACTTCCTCATCAAGATTGGCAGCATACGCTTCAAACTCTTGCCCTAAAGTCATCGGTACGGCGTCCTGAAGCTGTGTTCTGCCCATTTTAATCACATCATGGAACTCTTTTCCTTTCTCGCGGAAGGAATGATTGAGCTTTTGCAGATGCTCAACCAAATTATGGTTCATCATAATGATCGCAAGCTTAACCGTGGTAGGATAGACATCGTTGGTTGATTGCGAAAGGTTCAGGTGGTCGTTTGGGTAGCAATGTTGGTAATCGCCTTTCTCGTAACCCATGATTTCTAAAGCGCGGTTGGCTAAGACCTCGTTAGCGTTCATATTCACAGAGGTTCCGGCGCCACCCTGAATCATATCCACAGGGAATTGGTCGTGGAATTTACCGTCGATCACATCCTGGCAAGCTTCAGAAATAACCTCCAGCATTTTGTCGTCTATTAAACCCAAGGCATGGTTTGTTTGTGCGGCGGCTAACTTAACGTAACCGATGGCTTTTACAAATTCTGGGTACTCACCCATTTTTCTGCCGGTAATATAGAAATTATCGATTGCGCGTTGCGTCTGTACCCCGTAATAGGCTTCTTTTGGTACTTGTAATTCACCTAATAAATCAGATTCGATTCTATAATTTTTCATGATGTTGATATTGAATTGTTAATATTCTATTTTAAATTTAAAGGAGATGTTTTTGAAAGAGTTTTTAGACATCAGATGGTTTGTTATCTTGGGTTATTTTTAGAAGGCCCTGATTCTGTACATGACGCCCAAACTTACCCGATCGGTCTTATAATCCTGCAGGGAGGGTACAGATTCGGTATAAACATATTTTCTGCCTACATAGGCTAAGAAAATCCGTAAATCCTGGTCCTTGAAGGGGATAAATTCCACGCCGCCCATATAGCCGTATGCTTTCCGGAAATCATCATCGTAATTCTCAACATCTTTCACAGAGGCGGTTTCGTACATGCCTTTGGCGAAAATGTTCCATTCGGGTGTCGGTTGATATTCTGCCTTTAAAATCACAGAGTTATACGTTACATCCTGGAAAATCTTCTGGTTGTTCTGCTTCAGCCATTCGGCGCCGTCTTTGGTAGCGATCCCCAGCCGGTCTAGCTTTTCATCGGCATTCATATAATCTAAAGTCAACTGAAACTGTTGCAGGTTAAATTTGGTACCCATGGTCAGCATGGTGGAGTAATTGTCCTTGGCTTCTGTCTGGATGCCGTATGCCCAACGTGTCTGAAAACGTTTGTTAAGAAAGTTACCATTCCAGTTGACGATATAGGCCAGCGGACTGTTAGACTGCTCGATACCCTGCTCTGATAAGTCGCCGTAAATATCTTCTAAATAAGAGTTTCGGTTATTGGTCACCTGAAACTGGAATTCCTGATTTTTAATGGGCGTATAGATAATGGTACCGCCCATCATACTATTATCCATCGCGTTGATGAAATCTGAATATTCGTGTACATTGATGGCATTCATATCAAACTCAAATCCACCCCACGCCTGTCGTTGTTTCCCGGTGATTAAGGTAATCTTATCAGTTGCTTTGTAAGCAACGTACATATAATCGGTCGCTTTACCTAGATTATCCAGAGACTGTGGGTTGGTTGGCTTGTTGAGTCTTTGTCTGAAACGGTAAGAGAGCTTATCCGTAAGATTTCCTTTAATCTCTAACCGGAACTGTCTTGCCTTAAATGCCATTTCGGTGTCTTCATTTTCCTTGGCAACCGCATCAAAGCTGGATTGGATGTGGAAATAAATATTCAGTTGGTCATTATATCTTTCCAAAGAACTGATTTTGTTTTCAAAATCCGTATTGGTGGGATTATCCTGTGCATAGAAGCCTATAGAAAATAACGTGGCAACAGCAGCTGTGATATACTTTTTCATACTTTTTATTTTTTTAATATTACATGAAACTGATGATGAGGTATCCCACAGCAATCGCTACAATTGTTGAAACCATGCCTGGAATTTGGAAGGAGTGATTAATGACGTACTTGCCGATCCTGGTAGTACCTGTTCTGTCGAAATTGATGGCGGCAACTACCGTTGGATAGTTTGGTAAGAAGAAATACCCGTTAACCGCAGGAAACATGGCCAGCAAAGCCAATGGAGGGATACCCAAAGCCAATCCCAGCGGGTAAAGCGTACGAACTGTCGCTGCCTGGCTGAACAATAGGATCGACATTACGAAAAGGGCAAATGCGAATAAGAAAGGATAGGTAGTTACAATACTCTGGATGTTATCTTTGAAGAAAGCGAGGTTTCCGTTAAAGAAGGTATCACCCAACCAAGCAATCCCGAAGATGGCGATAAGGGCCTGCATACCCGCGATGAAGATATTGCCGTTTACGGCTTTCACTACGTCGGCTTTAGCGAATATCAAAATCAAGCCTGCGGCAGACATCATAAATATCTGGATGATCTGCGGCATCGTCATTTTCACGACTTCTCCGTCTATATTGAATGAAGGCCGAAGTTCCGCGAAAGAACCGAATTACACGACTGAGAAAACCCCAAGCAAGAAAAGGATCACCGCGATCAACGGTTTTGATCCGCAATTTTCAGTCGCTTGCGCTTTATGCTCGTTGTTCTTTATCAAACCTTCCTGTAATCTTTTAAGATAGATAGGATCTTTCTCCAGATCAACACCAATGAAATTAACTACTATGGCGCCTACCACCACACCAATGAGTGTAGCAGGTACACAGACCATCAAAATATCAATCATCTCAATGCCCTGGCCTCCTAATAAGCTGGTGCCTAATAAAGCGGCTGTAGCGGCCGAAATAGGACTTGCCGTAATGGCCTGTTGCGAGGCGATTACTGGGATACTCATCGGGCGCTCTGGGCGAACCTTACTGTCTGTAGCAATCTCTGATATAATTGGTAACAGTGAGTAGACTATATGGCCTGTACCAGCCAAAAAGGTGAATATATAACACACCAAAGGCCCCAGGAAAGTAATCGCTGCCGGATTTCTCCTCAGGATCTTTTCGGCGACCTTCACCAAATAATCCAGACCGCCCGCGGCCTGCAACGCTGAAGCCGCAGTGATTACCGCAACAATCATCAGCATTACTTCAATAGGTGCTTCGCCGGGCGGCAGATTAAATACGAAGACGAGTATCGCCATCCCGATCATCCCAAAAATTCCTAATCCGATTCCTCCCACTTTTGCACCGATAAAAATGGCGGCTAAAACTACTAAGAGTTGTAAGTAAATTGCGTAGTCCATATGTCTGTTTTTTCTTTGTGTAAAGGTCCGACGACATATCGAGAATTTTAATTTTTAGCCCGTGAAGTAAATCGCAGCACAAGGTGTTATTTACCACCAGCAGGTGTGAATATTTCGTGGTGTGACTTATCTCACGTAGCAAGATGTTTTTCTAAAATTCATTTTGGTTAAATTTGTGCTATCTTGAAAATATGATCCTACACGAAAGCTATTTAGAAAATCCTACATTCGAGAATTTAAGCGACCGTGAAAAAGCGGTGCTCGCGTCTAATTCATCATTAATGAAATTCGAGCATGAAGAAATGTTTCTGAAACACGGCAGCTTATTGAATTCGGTATATTTTATTCATGAGGGTGTGGTGAAGATGAAACATAACAATAAGCTCTTTCAACTGTTAGGCGCCGGCGATTTTATCGGGCTATTGTACCTCTACAGCCACGAACCTTCCTTCTTTTCAGCATTTGGGATCGCCGGTTCTGAAATCATTCAGTTTGAAAAAAATGTTTTTAAGAAATTTGTGTCCACCAATTCGAAATTTCTGGTAGATGTGTATAATAAGGCTACATCCAATCCAATGGCCTTAATGCAGAATCTCGCCAGCTACAAAGAGCATAAGATTAATGGCGCGCTTGCCGACTTCCTTTTATACTTCGACGAAAAGAATTGCTTACAGGCTGTAAAGCAGAAAGAGATAAGCGAAGTCCTAGGATATTCACGCGAAAATGTCTGCAAATGACTTTATCCGCGAAGGTTTCATCGAATATCGAAATGAAACCGTAAACTGCTTAACGTAGAAGCACTTCGTACGATTAAGCAGTTCGGTTAATTTTAATGTAATTATTAGGCAGTGATACTGATGCTAACATCTGGTTAGCTTGTAATCATGTGGCTCATACGTCTTTGATGAAGTCCTCGTAATCGTAATAGAAACGTTCGAAACCCTCCATTTTTTCAATGAAAAACTCAAAGATCTGTTGCCAGGTATTTTTATTGAATACCGATACATTTTCTTTGGTTACCCAAATTCTGGCAATGATTTTCCCGTTGTCCAGCGTATAGAATTCATCTTTATAAAACTCTCCGATCTCTTCCTTCAACATATCCTCCAGCGACCATATTTTTTCGTAATAGGCGTTTCGGTAGAGCTCATCTTTCATTTCAATATCGAGTGAGACTTCGGCTTTTTTATTATCTGCATGAAATTTAAAGGAGAAATCCTTTATTTTCGTATCATACAAGAGCCACTTCCTCGGAAAACTCTTGCCAAAGGCGGTCCAGAATTCGGTTTTAAGTTGTTGGGCTTCCTGTTTCGAGAACATCGCTTTCAAATAAGGTTGAGTTTTAAATAACGCCAAGCTCTTTCCCTACCTTCTCGAATGCGGCAATGGCTTTATCCAGATGCTCTTTTGTGTGCGCTGCTGAAAGTTGTACGCGGATCCTGGCTTTACCCTTCGGCACAACCGGGTAAAAGAAACCGATGACGTAAATCCCTTGGTCCATCAGTTTTTCCGCCATTTTTTGGGCTAAAGGGGCATCGTACAGCATGACGGGAACAATCGCGGCATCACCATCCGGTATATCGAAACCTTTGGCTTTCATATTCGTCCTGAAATATGCAGCGTTTTCCATCACTTTATCGCGTAGCGAAGTATCTTCTGCAATCATATCCAGCACCTTCATCGCAGCGCCTACGATACCCGGGGCCAATGAATTTGAAAACAGATACGGACGCGAGCGCTGTCTCAGCATATCAATGATTTCCTTCTTTCCGGATGTAAATCCGCCTAAAGCGCCACCCAATGCCTTTCCTAAGGTGGAGGTAATAATATCTACCCTGCCCATTACATCGCTGGCCTCGTGTGTGCCCCGGCCGGTCTTGCCAATAAACCCAGTGGCATGGGAGTCGTCAACCATCACCAGACAATCAAATTTTTCAGCCAGGTCACAAACCCCTTTTAAATCTGCTACAATCCCATCCATGGAAAAAACACCGTCAGTCACAATGATCTTAAAACGATGGTTCTTCTCTGAAGCAGCTTTTAACTGTGCCTCCAGATCTTCCATGTTGTTGTTTTTGTAGCGGTAACGCGCTGCTTTACACAATCTTACCCCATCAATGATAGATGCATGGTTCAATTCATCAGAAATAATAGCATCCTGATCCGAGAAAAGCGGTTCAAAAACCCCACCATTCGCATCAAAACAGGCGGCATAAAGAATGGTGTCTTCCATGCCTAAAAATTCCGAAATTTTGGCTTCAAGTTCTTTATGAATATCCTGTGTACCACAAATAAAACGTACGGATGACATGCCGTAACCATGACTCTCGATCATCTCTTGCGAGGCCTTCATGACTTCCGGGTGGTTTGATAAGCCTAGATAGTTATTTGCACAGAAGTTGAGGAGTTTTTTGCCGTTCGCCTCTATCTCGGCAGACTGTTGTGAGGTGATGATGCGTTCGGTTTTGAAAAGGCCATCGTTTTTGATGTTTTGTAATTCATCCTGTAATGTGGACAGAAAGGTATTTGAAATCATATCTGTAATTTTTAGAAATGCTAATGTATGAAAAAAGCCTGCATTTTTTTTCAGCGGAATTCTTTGTTTAGTAATTTTTATCTGGTGTTTTTGCCATCAACTACAATGCGGTCTTGTCTGTTGGCAAGTTCCCAGGCAGTAGCGAATACCAGTTGTGTACGCTTTTGCAGCGCTTCATAATCAATTTTATCGGCATCATCGGTAGGTTTATGATAATCCGCATGAATCCCATCGAAGTAAAACGCTACCGGAACATTATTCTTAGCGAAGTTATAATGGTCTGATCGGTAGTAGAGCCTCATCTTATCATTAGGATCGTCATATTTATAATTAAGTTCCAGCTTTACGGTTTTATTGTTGGCGGCTTCGTTAATCTTTTTCAGGTCGGTGCTCAGCATCTCAGAGCCAATCACGTACACATAATCCTTCCCGCAATTATCGGGGTCGCAACGGCCAATCATATCAATATTAAGGTTGGCGACTGTATTTGCGAGTGGGAAAACAGGGTTTTTAGCATAGTAATCAGATCCTATCAAGCCGTGTTCTTCGCCCGTCACATGTAGGAACAAGACAGAACGTTTCGGCCCGTGTCCGGATTTCTTAGCCTTCTGAAGCGCCTCAGCGATCTCCATCACAGCTACTGTACCACTACCATCATCATCTGCGCCGTTATATACCTGCCCGTTCTGTACGCCCACGTGGTCGTAATGCGCAGAAATAACAATCAGCTCTTCGGGTTTTTCGCTGCCTTCGATGTAGGCCAATATATTCTCGGATTCTGGCAGGTTACCACCGCGTGTTTTCGTCTGCATGAAACTGGCTGGCACCGTCTGATAAAAGGATTTAAGTGGAGCCGGGTAAGATACGCCCATCTTTTGATACTGCGCGATCATATAGCGGCCGGCCTTTTTCTGGCCTTCACTGCCGGTTTCGCGACCTTCCATTTCATCAGAGGCAATGACGTAGAGGTTTCTCTTTAGGTCTTCCTGTGTGATAGATTCAGCAGATTTCCGGAAAGCCTTGCCTTCATACGTGTAATTCACCGTCGCACAGCTGGTCGCAACAATTGCAAACAAAAGCGGTAATATTGTTTTCTTCATAAAAAATTTTTATAAGGCTAAAAATATAAAAATTCTCCTATGTTTTACCTGCTATCCGATAAAATTGATGATGATTTTAAAGAAACAATCAGGTTTTTTTGTGGTTCTTTAAATAAGTTCAAGACAAAAAAAACCGTTTAAGCGTTACAGAACAACTTAAACGGTTATTTAAAAATATCGGTAATCATACCAAGGGCGGCCGCACCAGCTGTTTCTGGAATTCGCGTGAGGCTACACAGTGCCATTGGGTGCTTTCATCAGGCAGGTCATTACCCTTCAGCGCATATTCTGTACTGGTGGTTTGCGCGTTGCCGTAGCCATTACCGTTCTGACAGGGAAAGCTGTTCTTTAATATCAGATAACCCCGGCTCTTAAGGGCATCGAGGACTTCTTTCTTGGTATATTCAAATCCGTTGATGTTAATGTTCATAGCTGCGGTATTAAAGTTTATGATGTAATGTTATATGAATTTTTCATAGTGAAAATCATTCCAAAAACATGAGGGAATTTAATTTTAAGAAAATTTTTATAAATCATCCCCGGACTTTGGCATATTGTTAAATATTTGTTAAGTGCCACTTCATGGCATTTTTATTGAATTTACCGGGAGACCAAATCAATATTAATCTTAAAATTTACTATTATGGAAAGTTCAATGTACAGACCAGAATTCAGAAACGATTATGTATCCAGAGTGTTTAAAACCCGTGAAGAGGCCGACAGCGCATATGAAGATCTCCACAGCAGAGGTTACAGCAAGGATGACATCAATGTGATGATGAGTGACGAAACCCGAAACCGTTATTTCGGTGAAAACAACCACGATTCTGAACTAGGTGATAAAGTTGCTGAAAATGCCGGTAAGGGCTCGTTGATTGGTGGCGGAATCGGTGCCGTGGTAGGTGCTGTGGCAGCGATTGGGTCTAATGTTCTGTTACCAGGTCTTGGACTTGTCATTGCAGGGCCACTTGCAGCAGGACTTGCGGGCGCAGGTGTAGGTGCGGCTACAGGCGGTTTGGTTGGCGCACTGACGGGCGCGGGCGTACCGGAAGATGAAGCCAAAGTGTATGAAAGCGAAATCAAAAACGGCGGCATCTACATGGGTTATAAACCACGTAACGAAGATGACGCACGATACTCTTACAGTAAATGGTATAACGACGATACAGAAGCCAGACATTAATTGTTCCCCTTATATTGAAAACCATCGCTGATGCGGTGGTTTTTTTATGTTCATGCTTTTAAATGTATTAATTCAGAAAAATTTAACTTAGCTGATAAATGCCTTATGAAAAAAATACTTTTGATACTTTCTACAGCCGTGCTTCTGCAGTCGTGTGTGGTATCTACCGCGGCCAGCGTGGTGAAGGGTGCTGGTAAACTGGCCTACAAAACGGTAAAAGGCACGGTGAAAGGCGTCGCCTGGACAGTGAGTAAAGCCAAAGGTAAGATCGATGAAGACCGACTGGATGGCAAATGGAAAATCGTAGGCGTCTACAATGGTTCATTCAACGAATTTGAAAAAGCTGAAAACGCCGAAACTTCCTTTGAAAGCACCTGCACGGAAGGTTTCGAACAGATCGAGTTCAATGCGAAACGCAGCAGGTTCAAGCCCTTCCATTGCAGCACCGACAAGGAAAACTGGGCGAAATACGACCTCGAGTTCGGCAAAAACCCCGCGAATGGCGAGCGCGAGAACTACATCGAGTACAATTCCCGCAACTATATTTCGGTCGTAGATGTAAACGGCCGAAACCTGACGCTGGAAGGAAATCTGATGATGGGCGGAACGCAGGTCTTTCTGCTCGAAAAGGTGCGTTGAGACACCACAAACACTCCGAAATTCATTTGCTCCGAGCATTTCGGAGCAATTTTTGTTTAATGGTTTCCTTCTAAATGCGGACATTCTTCCGCATTCACCAAAAACAAAAATATGCACAGAACGATTGAAGCCGCCATTCCCTCAACCGCTACTCCTGCTGTTACCAAAGCTCTGGTCGATGACCCCAACGTCATCCACCTTAGTGTCCATCACAATGCTTCCCTGAAACCCAAAGGCGACACGCTCGTCATCCATGTGCTCAACCGCGGCGCTGATGACGTCCTGAAAATGCTGGGCGAACACACTGAAAACATCGAGTTCTCCATCGCTACCGCGGAGGTGGCGAGTCTGAGCCACCATTCCAAGCAGAAAGAGATCAACCACGATGTGGATGAAGCCATCTGGGAGGAGATGGAAACCAGCCTGCGGCACAATGGCAAGACGACGACCAACTATCTGATCCTGATGTTCATCGGTGGCATGATCGCCACTGTAGGCTTCGTGTCCGAGATACACGACCTTGTGATAGCCTTCATCGCGGCCTCCATCATCGCACCCGGTATGGAACCGCTGGCCAAGATTCCGCTCGGTATCGCACTGAAGAAGACAGATGTGCTGATCACCGGGCTGAAAGCGACGTTCTTTGGGTATCTCGCCCTGATCGCCGCCGCGTTTCTCACCTTCATGGTGCTCGTGAATTTCGGTTTGGCCAAAGAAGCGGATTTTACACATAATGAAGCGACGGCCGCCATGCTGCATCTAAGACTAAAAGACGTGGTACTGTCGCTGGCAGCTGCTACGGCGAGTATCATCATGTACCTCTCCTACCGGACTAACGTAATCGCCGGACCGCTCATCGCGCTGATCATCATTCCGGCCGCGGCCGCAATGGGAATTTCGCTTTACATACAGAACTGGGAATGGCTGGCGAATTTCAGCAAACGATTCCTGCTCGATGTAGTGACCATCGTTATTGTCGGCATCATCTGCATTGTCTTAAAACAGAAGTTCGTACATAAACGGGAACCCTTAAGATAAAACCCGATGCCATTAACCAAATAAAAAAAGGAGACTATTTATAGATCTCCTTTTCGTATGTTTTAAAGACAAGGTTTTTCAGATTATCAAGAATCGTTTTGTGATTCCGGTCTTTCTCATTGTCAATTTTAACGAATTTATTATCCCTTGTAATGAGGTGTGAATTTGAAAGTGAAACCACGAAGCTTTCCTTCATAAAATCATAGCGCAGGCGGCTTTTGATTTTTCCAGCTTCCAGCGGCATTATCAGAAACAAGTCGAGATGATCGGTGCCCGAACTTATCGGTTCCACGGTAAAACGGCCGGACGAAACCACGTCGAGCAGGAAGAGGTCGGTCTTGGCTTTTACCAGCGCCGCGTCATTTTTTGCCGTGTAATTATAGATCTCGCGCACAGGCTTCTGCTGGGCAAACGCAAGTGCAGATACGGCGAGCATAACGCTCAGGAAAAATCTTTTCATTTTTAAATCTAAGTTTAGCGCGAAGCAACAAAAATCTCACCACAGCAAAATACCTTCCGATGTTTGTTTTAAATACGTCAACTGACATTTAACAGTTTTTAATAAAACGATGCTTGCAATAAATAAAAATGCTTGCGAGATTTACAGAATTAAAGTACTTTTCAGTCTAATATTTTAAAATCTACTTAATGTCCTTAACTTTTCTACTCCTCCTGCTCATTCTTCTATTCACAGTGATCGGCGTCATCACCAAAAAACTCGATATCCTTACTTACGGGCCGCCTGACAGGAACGGCAAACAGACGCCAAACGGTGTCAAATGGAAACCAGTCACCTTCATATTTTTCGCCTGTCTGGCAGCGATGATACAGCCGATGAATTATGACGTCATCAGTGTAGGACACAAAGGTTTGCTCATCAATCTCCTTGGCGACAAGCGCGGCGTTTCGTACACCGAAGAAGTTTCGGGTGTGGTATTTTACAATAAATACACGCAGGAAATCCAGGAAATTCCGCTCGACCAACGCCATATCGAATATCCCGAATCCATCATCGTGGCCAAAGGCGGTTTCCCCTGCCCGATCAAGCCGTCGTTCAACTATTCCGTGAAGGAAGCCGCGGCGGCTGATATGTTCACGAACCTGAGGTCCACGTACACCAAAGGCGGCCTGGAAGCCATCCAAGAAGGCTGGCTGAACAACGCGATCATCGGTGCCATCAACGATGTCGCTAACCGTCACGCTATCGATTATCTGTTCAACAACCGTGAGACTTACGAAGCCGAAATTCTGTCCGAAGTCAACAAGCGCATCGGCAAATGGTTTCTGGTGTCTCAGCTTAAAACCAATATCCAGCCACCGAAAGCCATCCGCCAGTCGATCGAAGACAAGGCCACCGCGGATGCCGATGCCATCAAAGCCGAAGCGCAGGCGCGTGTTGCACAGGCCGATGCGCAGCGAAAGATACAGTTGGCGAAAGGAGATTCAGCCTCCATCGTGATCCGTGCGCAGGCCGATGCCAAGGCGATCAGTTTAAAACAGCAGGAAATCACGCCGACTTATGTAGAATACCAGCGCGTGCTGAAATGGGACGGCGTAATGCCGACGACTACGCTGGGAAGCGGTAGTGGGACGCTGCTGAATTTGGGGAAGTAGGCCTTAAATAATATCTCGTTTCCACATTTATTTAATTAGAAAAACTCACAAAAATTAGCAACTATGGGTCTCTTAGATTTTTTAAAGAAAAATGAACTTAAACAAATCGAACAGCTTAAGTCATTACTTGTGAAGTATGAACCAATAAAAAATATAAACGCTGAAGCAGAAAACATACAAGCGGAAGTCCTAAAACTAAGGAGTGAGATTACTACATTAAACGCAAATTACCACGTAGCTTTAGAAACTTATAAAAAGATAAGGTCCGAAGTTGAATTGTACGAAAACAAAATTGATTTAATTGAATTCGGCATTCATACTCCAGTTTACGAGTTTGAGAAATCAGATGACTACCGTTCTGAGCAAATGAAGGTAATTGAAAAACAAAAACAACTAATAAAGGATGATCGTGCTGCTATCTGTTCCACGAATTGGACTGTAGAAGGCAGTGAAGCAAAAGGAAGAAAAATCGTACAAGTTTACAAGAAACTTATGCTCAGGGCTTTTAATGGTGAAGCAGATGTTATGATCGCAAAGGTTAGATGGAATAATATAAACCAAATGAAAGATCGCTTAGAAAAAGCATTTGAATCAATAAATAAACTAGGTAGCGGTTTTAATGTGTTCATTAACAAACAATATTTCACACTTAAAGTTCAGCAATTAATTCTCGAATATGAGTTTCAAGCCAAGAAACAAGAAGAGAAAGAAGCGATGAAAGCTATACAAGATGAACTGAGGGAAGAGGAAAAAGCCCGCCGTGATTTTGAAAAAGCACAAAGGGAGGCAGAGAAAGAAGAGACAATGTTTCAGAAGGCGATAGAGCGAGTCAGGCGAGAATTTGAACAATCCTCTGGCGCAAACACTTTGGAGCTACAAAATCAAATCACTGAGTTAGAAAGCGCATTAAAAGCTGCACAAGAAAAAAAGGAACGGGCATTGTCTATGGCTCAACAAACTAAACGTGGATATGTTTATATTATATCTAACATAGGAGCTTTCGGAGAAGATGTATTTAAAATAGGTATGACCCGAAGACTTGAGCCATTAGATAGAGTTCGAGAATTAGGAGATGCTTCTGTACCGTTTGGTTTTGACGTTCATGCCTTAATTTATAGCGATGAGGCCAGAACTTTAGAGTATGAACTACATAAAGCATTTGCTCACAAGAAAGTTAATATGTTAAATTACAGAAAAGAGTTTTTTAAAGTCCCTTTAAAAGAAATAGAAGAAAAAATTCAAGAGTTAGGTTTTGAAGGGGAATTTACTACAGTTCCTGAAGCTATGGAGTTCAGAGAAACTTTAACTATTCTTGATAAGCTAAATGAAACTGACGCAGCCGAAACTTTAGAGGAAATCATCAATAAAGAATTCCCTTCTGATTTAGATTCTCTCTGGTCAGCCAACGCAGAAAGAGTTGGGTCTACTAGCGACGAATAAAAATCTCCCGATGTCGTGGATTTGCAATCCCTGACCCGCTGTGCAAATTCTCCTGACTTTGAACCTTCTAAAAAATTTTTATCTTTGGTAAAAAACCACGAAAACCATGATCAACAACTTTGAAAATGCCCAGCAAGACATGCGCACCGCCTACGGCTACGGCTCCACCGGCATCCTCAGTTCAGGCCTCGTGTGGCTTGCCTCGGCAATTGCAGTAAACCAATTCGGAGTGAACACAGGAATCTGGACTTTGATGATCGGCGGCATGATGATTTTTCCGCTCTCGATGCTCATCGGTAAAATGGCCGGGATTTCAGGCAGTCACACCCATGGAAATCCGCTCAGCAGGTTGGCGATGGAAGGAACGGTCTGGATGATTATGTGTATCCCGCTGGCTTTCGGCCTCTCGCTGGTCAGGCCCGAATGGTTTTTTCAGGGCATGCTGATGATTATCGGTGGACGCTATCTCACTTTCGCCAGCCTTTACGGTATGAGAAGCTACTGGCTGCTCGGCGCTTTGCTGGCGGCAGCTGCAACCGTGCTTTTTGCGACACAGTCAGGAGCGTTCTACACTGCCCTGAGCGGTGCTTTGACGGAAATTGTTTTTGGAACTCTTTTATTTATCACCTTCAGGAAAGCAAGACTGCGTGAGCGGGTTATAACATAACTAAGGTTGCCACTGCACAAAGTTGGCCGGCTTCGCCTTCATAAATAACATTTTTGTGAACTATCGCCCTTTTTGAGAAAAACGTTGTCACTTACATTACCGTTGGTCAACAAATTATTTCATACCGAATGCGGTATATAAACAGCAACAAATCCTACCTACGCTGACAAGGGCTCCTGTAAATGAATCAGGTCGATTAGTCAAATGCAGAACCTCTCTTTAGAGAAGTGATAACCATGCGGGAATATTATCGCACAATAATAACATTGCCCGGACGCTTCTGGCTGTTGTAAAAGGAAACAGCAATGTCCCTTATCGCACTGATCCTTTGTTTCTGAATGGCTACTTCATCCTTGCGTATGCTCATCTGCAAATCCCACTGCTTTTTCTCTTCCGCTGTTATTTGATTTTGAATGTTCTTAACCAACAGACTGGTTTCAGAAGCGCAGGGCGAACCGCTGTCTATACCTGACAGGGCTTCAAAAGCTGAGGAATAATCTTTCTGGGCAATAAACATTTTTGCGTCGCTGATAAGTGCTGAACATTCTTTACGCTGCAAATTCCTGAAAATTTCCAACGATTTGACCTGTGCAGTATTATAGCACTGCGCTGCATCGGGAACGGATGCCAAAAGCGCTAATGATTCTTCGTATTTTCCGGCTTTGCCAAGGTTCGCTGATTTTGAAATAAGCTGACTGCAGTTGCTGTTATAATACCTCAGCACTTTATCTTTCCCCTGGTCTATGAAAGCTGTTAAAGAGGGGTCGCTGGCAGACAGGGTGTTCAGCGCGTTGTTTATGGCGAGAGTAGTGTTTCTCCCGGAACCCTTTAAAGTTTTAGAATATGAGGAAAAAATAATATTAGTCTGATCCTGTTTTATCAGAAGTTGTAGCGTCATATTAATCACATTGATATTTTGCATACCACCTTCCACTACATCCTGGCTGTTGATAATGATGTTTGGCTGAAGCAGAAGACCATTATTATAATCTGTCGCTGCGATACCATGATTGGAAAGCAATTGAGTGAGTTTCCCTTCTGTTTTCACTAACACATCCTGATCAAAACGTTCTGCCTGAGCTTCGGTAAAGGAAATGGAGAGCTGAATTTTTCCCAGGTCGTCCTGGCTTTGCGGAAATGCGGCTGCCGAAGCCATAAACGCTACACAGATAAATAATTTTTTAATCATTACTTAATGGTAATATAAATGGTGTTTCCTTTTATGTCTTTGTCCGTCTGAAGGTTTATATTTCGGAAAAATTTAAACATCTCAAGAGCAAATTTGTTCGGGTTATAGTTTTTTCCGTTTGAATCTTTCAGCGGAATTTTCACATCATCCAGTATCATTCTCATATCGGTAGTACCCTGTATGTGGTAGTTATTCTTGTAGGCATTATTCTCCATCCACATCTCAATCTGGTCTGAGAGGGGAAGGTTTTCGGGAGCTATTACCGAAGACATCTTATATACTGAACCTTGGGCAAAACTGATATCAATGTTGATGGATTTACCGTTCGTTACGATATCAGTGAATTTGGTCTGCATCACATTGAGGAATTCCTGTGATACGCTTTCCACCGCTTTCGAGGCCAGCTTGCCGAAATCATCGGTATAGAACTTCCCGCTTTCGCCTACTTTGTTCGAAAGGGAATTTCCGGTAGAGGCCTCATAGCCCGACATAACTACCGATACCGAATTGCCGGAAGACGTCCTGCTTTCGGTTACTTCTGCCTGAACATAGATATCTGCTCCGGACATTTGGACAATCTGGTCCTTAAGATCAGTCTGATTGTCGGAGGTGAAGATATTGTTGTCTTTTGCGGATTTCAGTTTGGCGATGAAGTCTACTGTGGTAAACCCGCGCGAATCAAAAACCTCTTTTATTTTTGTAAGCGCTATCCTTTTGTTGACATCATTTTCAAGGATATTACGAAGGTCCTCACCTTCTTTCACATACGGAATCACCATAATTTTCGGCTGCACAGTCTGCACATTGGAAGCGGACATCTGGGCAAAGCCGGGGAGGCTGACCAACGCAAGGGCCAGCGGCAGTATATTTCTTAGGAAAAAGTTTTTCATTTTAGTAACCGAATTTTCGGATGATGGAGTTTTGTTCTAAATCTGATTTGAGGGCTTTTGTATTGAGGACAATGCGGTAACTGCCGTCTTCATTTTTTGAGGCGACCGTTACAAATGTTTTGTACTGCTGCTTCTGGAAAAAGTCTTTAAAATAAGCCGGATATTGCTTCTGGATTTCGTCCTCAGCGGTGGATATCAGAGGGTATGTCTGATTGCTTTCAGGAAATCCGCGGAATAATAATTGATAAATGGCCGCGTATTCCGGATTACCAGAGTTTACATCCAGAGTTATAGATGTGCTGTTGCTCTCGATAACCTGTATCTGGGAAACCCTACGCTGCGTTGTGCAACCGGAAATAAAAAACAGGCCTATAAGTGACAAAGTATAGAGGTATCTCATCTGTTATTTTTTAATGATCAATGTGCAGTCGGGTTTTTGTGAATCCGAGTAGCTGGCAACGATGTTTTCACTGGATTTCTTATCTAACGCGACTGCTTCAGAGAGATTTTCACCTGCCAGATTAACCACTTCGACAGTGGCGATTTTCTGGGGATACTTCTGCCCTTCGATAATTTCCGTTTTTTCTATTATAAACCTGTCACCTACCGCTATGCCAGCGTTTTTACCTACATTCAGCAGAAATTTGCCTTTGTTATCCACCTGCAGGATTTTTATAACTTTACCCTGGACAGGAAAATTCAGCTTGAAATAATGATTGATTTCTCCCTGTACAGATTTCATCGCATTTTGCACCGCACTCTCCGGTGACAGCATCAGGTCGCTCGCTTTACCTTCAAAGCTTGTAGCATCGGTACTTAGGCCGGTAGCCACATCTACCACTTTCATCTGGAAGGCAACACTTGCCTTATAGCCGGTAACTGTTCCGGCGGCACTTTTGATCGCGTATACAGGAATTTTAGTGATATGTCCAGTAATAATCTTTTCAGCCGCCATACTGGCGCCTTGTTCCACCAGGTTTTTACTGTCCATGAAAGCCTCGGACTTTTGAAGTTCAAGCTCGTCCCGCACCTTATCTGCGCTGGTACGGTCTACAACGCGGAATCTCTTGGTATTTGTGAGCATTTCCACGACCTTTTCCGTTACCAGACCTACAAACCTTCCGCTTTCATCGGTACTGAAGGCACTTACACCGACTACCGTTCTGGTATCCTCCTGCGCCATAAGTTTGGTAAGTGACAGCAGGAGGAATAATGGCAATAGTATTTTGTACATTACAGATTACCGGAAGTGCTAAGGGTCTGGATCATACTCTGGATGGCATTAACCTGAAAAACAGTTTCTTCGCCTAATAGCGCTACTGCGTTTTTTGCATAATTTACCGCAGATAAGGCCTTACTCAGCTTGAGGGGATTTTTAGTTGCCGAAGCATCTTGCGAAGCGGTAGCGAGTGCAGAGGTAATCTGTTCAAGGTTTTTTTTCTGCGCGTAAATTCTTAACGAAAGTTCTGTAACTTCTGCCAGCGTAGGCTTTTTAACAGTAATATCCGTAATGCCGTCAGCGTTCTGGCCGATCGAGCGGTAGTAGAAGTTTTGAAGCAAAGGTGTTATTGCTGCAGACTCTAACGCGGTAGATCCAATGTTTGCCTGAAGGTCGTCAATTGACTGAATGGCTGTTTTATTAAAAGCTTCCAGATTTTGAATTTTTTCAATTCTTTGTTTTGAAGATTCCATTTCTTCTTTTGTTTGTCCAAAAACGCTGGTTGACGCCGCAAGTAAAAATGCCGCAAGTAAAATTTTATTCATGATTTTAATTTAATGTATTTCCAGTATGCCCTTCTACAATTTTCCGGATCTACAGTTTAATCCGCAAAACAGGAACGGCTCGCCGAATGGCGAAAAATATTTTATTGTTTGAAAGATATGTGAAGACAGAAATGTCACAAGGCTAGGTGCTGGTCCAGCTGCTGAAGCCAGACCGCTATCCCTAAAAAATCTGCGAAATTAGCTGGTAATTATCTGAAGATTTGCCTTCGCCTTGAATTTATTATTCAGTTCAACCCCGCCTTTTTTGACTTCGAAGACAGAAAAGTTGATGTTCTTGTCATAGCTGGATGTAAAAGGAATTACGCCAATTGATACTTTTTCCTGAGCTGAGAAAAGACTGCCAATAAGCAGCATAAATAGTAATGATTTTTTCATGTAAAATGTTCAGTTAATTTTTTTCCAAAAGTATCTTTTAAAAGCTGCTATAATATGCCCAAGATTGCCCAAATGAACCTACCCATAAAAACAAGAAGATACTACTGATGGTAAGAAGGATCAGTAGTACGGTAAACGGAACAATAAACCAATAACCGACGGTTCGGCAAGGTGAGTACAGTCTGATCATGCCGTGTTTGCCGAAGTGTTCCCCTCCACTGTCGCTCAAATCCCATCGCGTGGTCCCCATATCAGCTAAATTTTCTATTTTTACCTTTGAGCCGAAACTATAAATTTTATTTAATTTCTTCACCCTTCTCCAGCTCGCTCACAATCTCCCGAAAACTCGCCAATCCCGCTTCTATATTATCAATGATCTCCAGAGCCAGAACATCCGGGTCTGGCAGGTTATCCAAATCTGTTAAGCTTTGGTCTTTTACCCAAAAGATATCCAAGCTGGTTTTATCTCTTACGATGATTTCATCGTAAGTATATTTTCTCCAGCGTCCGTCAGGATTCTCCTCACTCCAGGTTTCTTTGCGTTTGTAGATGTTTTCGGGATGATAACATTTTACAAAGTCTTCTAAATCGGCTTCCGTCAGCGGTTTTTTCTTCAGTGTGTGGTGAACGTTGGTTCGGTAATCGTAAAACCAGACTTCTTTCGTCCACGGGTCCTTACTTGCCGGTTTGTTATTGAAAAACAGTACGTTCGCTTTTACCCCATTGGCATAAAATATTCCGGTGGGCAAACGTAAAATAGTATGTAGTTCAGTGGTCTTTAATAACTGCTTCCTGATTTCCTCTCCGGCACCACCTTCAAACAAAACATTGTCCGGTAAAACGACTGCCGCTTCACCATCAATCTTCAACAGGGATTTAATATGCTGTAAAAAGTTCAGCTGTTTGTTGCTGGTGGTTTCCCAGAAATCCTGACGGTTATAACTGATGTCTTCTTTTTCAATATCACCGTCTTCGTTGGTCACGGTCATGCCGCTTTTCTTGCCAAAAGGCGGATTGGCCAAGACATAATCATAGGTCTGACTTTCAGCTGCTATCAATGCGTCATTTGATTTTACCAAAGGTTCAGCATCTATCTCTCCGATACCGTGCAGGTAAAGGTTCATCAGACACATCCTTCGGGTGCTGGCTACAATCTCATTACCGTGAAAAGTACTGTTCTTCAGGAACATCTTTTCGTCTTTGTCTAATTTATTGTTTTCGGTCAGCCAGTCATACGCTGCCAGAAAGAAACCGCCCGAACCGCAAGCCGGGTCCATTACCGTTTTCATAGGCTTTGGCTGTACACAGGCAACCATGGTTCTGATTAATGCTCTGGGTGTAAAATATTGACCCGCTCCCGATTTGGTATCTTCCGCGTTCTTTTCCAGTAGTCCTTCGTAGATGGTTCCTTTTACATCGGCACCCATCATGCTCCAGTCTTCTTTGGCGATCATCGTAATAATGCGCTGCAGGTTGGCCGGGTCTTGTATTTTGTTCTGACTTTTTACATAAATCTGCCCCAGCATTCCTTTTTCCGTACCCAATGAACGCAATGCCTGAATGTAAAACGACTCCAGTTCTGCTCCGTTTTTTGAGACTAAATTCTCCCAAGAGCAAACCTCTGCGCCTTCCACTTCATTGCCATCTACATCTTTAAGTCTGGGTAATTTTAAGTTTCTGTTATAAGGTGGTTTGTTAAGTTCATCTACCATTTAAGGAACAGTAAGTACGTTATCTGTTCAAGATAATCACCATAACCAACTCCGTCGTGGCGCATTACATTGGCCAGATTCCATATTTTTGATACAATTGCTGATTCTGTCATTTTATTTTTTATGTACAGCTCCGTAGGAGCGAAATATTATTAAAGCATTATTTTTAAGCACCATAGAGCTCCAGCGGAGCGAAATATCAATAGCTCCGTAGGAGCGAAATATTAATAAGAAATATTAATAAGAAATCAATCTTCATCAAACAAATATTCATCTTTAAAATCGATCTGATATGCTTTTAAAAATTCAATGTATTCTTCTTTAAAGGTTTTTTTCCGATGATGCTCTTCTTGATTTTTTATGTATTCAATCACCTTGGGTACACCCGATTGGCTAACGGTAAATGCGCCAAAACCGGTTTGCCACTCAAAATGAATGTTGGTCCATTTTTTCTCATTGATCCATTTAGATGAATTGGCTTTTATATCGCGAATTAAATCTGATAAATTACAATTGGGTTTCGTGCCTATTAATAAATGAATATGGTTCGGCACTCCATTCACAATCATTAGTTTTTGGTTTTTATTGGCAATAATGCCCGCAATGTATTTATACAATTCGTCTTTCCATTGTTCGGAAATATAATTGCTTCGGCCTTTCACGGCAAAAACAATATGAAAATATAATTGGGTGTAGGTGTTTGCCATAAATTTTTAAATACGATTAATATTTCGCTCCTACGGAGCTATTCATATTCCGCCATGATGTGCTATTAATATTCCGCTCCTACGGAGCTATTCATATTTTGCCACGCTGTGGCGGTTTTTAATGCGGTGTTTTTTTATTGGGTTTAGCCGTTGTTTTGTTCTGCTCCACTTTTATTCGCTCTAACAATACATTTGCAGGTTCATAATCGTGAGCCAGTTTACATGCTGCCAATTCCTGTGCAGTTAACAAGTTTCCTTCAAATGCTTTTTTAAGAATGCTTTGGCGTAAGGCTTCTGCTTTTTCTAAACTTTCTTTGATGTTTTGTTCTATGGAATCACAAACGGATAAACGGGATTCAATTTGTTTGACGATTTGTTTTTGTTGATCAATACTATCAGGAATTAGAAAATCAAAACTCTCTATTATTTTCCCACTTATATTCGGAAGCAAAGAATCATTTGCTTGTCTTACTATAGGGTCTTTAAAAAATGTACTTTTAATAAAATATTGCAAGTATTCTTTGAGAACTGAACCATTCTTTATCAAAAAACGACCAACACGCTGATTTAAGAAACAAGGTAAATCAGCTTTCCTAACAATAACCGTTTTAACACTATTTAAAGACTTTATAACTGGCCTTGTCATCGCAATTAGTACATCTCCTTCTTTTAAAGCATATGATTTAAATTCATTTACTCTACCTTCATCAATATATGAAGTGTCATCCCAATTTATATTATCAAGATTGACATTAGCAATTTTAACTACAGGAATACCTTCATTTTGAAATTCTTGGCTTTTAAATGCATAACCTCCTTGTAATGTAATGAGAGAACCTAGCTTAACAATTTTCATATCATTGCTAAGGTTTGCAGATATATCATTAATTTTAGTTTCAATGAAATTATCTTTTCCTTTCTTCTTCACTTCCCCCTCAAAAGCCTTTTTCAAAACCGCTTGTCGGTAAATTTTTAATTGCTGTTGTGCTTTTTTTAGATCGGCTACTCCGGCATCTAAACTGCTGAATAAACTTTCTAATTTTTTAACAATGGCTCGTTGTTCGGGAATATCTTCAGGAATTAAAAATGTTTCTTTTTCTAATAATTGAAAATGTCGAGCATAACCCTTATTCTCAATTTTTATTGTATGTAAAAGATAATATAGGAATTTCGGTAAAATATTACTCTTTGCTTTTAAAACTTTAACACCATCTGCACCTGCTATAAACCGAAATGGAATAAATTTTTTGACTTTTGTGTGATCTCCAAAAACAATATATGGTGGTTCATTTGGAACGAGTAAATCTTGATTATCAAAATATCCACCAATTAATTCTTGTCCTTGGTCAATAACTGGATATTTTCCTTCAAATAAATATTCCTTTTGTTTTATTTTAATTTTATTTAAAGAAATTTTATCACAGACATCGTTGAGTGTTTTTTGTTTCCAGTTATTCATTAAATATTCTTCAAAGTTTTGTTGTTTTCATCATAAAATTCCCCAACGCAAAGTTCCGTGCCGTTTAAATCTTCATCTACCATTGAAGTAGTTAAAATAATTTGATGTTCGACATTTGAACTATTAGAAAGCTCAACTATTTTTCTTTGAAAACTTTTACTTCTATCAGGCTGCATTCCTTTATCTTCGATATTGTCACATAAAATGAATCTGGGAAATCTAAAAAACGCAAATTGTAAAGACGCAAAAAATATTGCAAATCGAATACTGTTTTTCAGATATACATTCGAACTCTCAGAAAAATTGTTTTGCCCATCTAATAAAAACGTATTTTTTGAGAAGTCTAGTTCAACTATTTTGGCATTTGCAAATTCCTTTTGCCTTCCTAGATCACTTTTTAATATTTCTAAAGTTTTGGTTTGAATAAAATAACGAGCATTAAATAATTTTGTGTTTTTATCTTTTTCTTTTGCTATTATTGAGGCTCGTAAATCTCTAATTTTAGCATCTAATCTTTTTAATTCTTTTCTTAAAACATCAATTCTTGATATAGCTTTTTGTTGCTGTATGAGAAAATTATTTTTGGAAGTCATTTCTCCTTTTTTAATTAGTAAAGAATCGTAACCTTTGTTTCTTCTTGTTTGAAACCTATTTAATAAAGACTCTATTTCACTTTGAGTAGTTTTAATCTCATTACTTAGAGATGGAATTAGTGATTTGAACTCTTGTAATTTTAATAGTTTATCTTTAAGCAACATTTTAGACTCCCTTATTTGATTGTCTATCTCTTGTTGCATCTTTTTGTGATGAGATTTTATTTGTTCTTCTGGTAAAACTTGCTTACATAAACTACAGCTATGATCTGGTTGGGAAGTTGTTAACTCACTTAAACAATGAGGGCAATGGGTGAAATCTATATTACCGAAAAGTTCTTTGGTAACTAAAGATTCGTTAATTGATAAGCTTCGTTTAGTTAAACTATCAATAAATTCATTCGAATCTAAAATTTCATATTCATAATACTCAATTTCTTTTAATGTATCTGTAAATTCTCTTTTATGTAGCAAAAGCGAATCATTTAACTTTTTAATAATTTCTTCAGTTTCATCATCGATATCAGAATTGCTTATATCATCGCCACCTGCTAATGCCTCATCAATTTTCTTCAATTGTTCTAGATTTTCTCTAATAAGGGCATCTATTGTTTCGATTTTTGTTTCTGCACCAGTCGATTTGTAAATTGATTCTATTCCTTCAAACTGCTTTTTAAATATCTCCTGTTCCTTTTCGCTCTCTCTTAATTCTAATTTATCAGTATATAAAGTATCATCATAAACACCAAATAACAAATCTGCTACAGTTGTTCTTGTTATAGAGGAATCAAAGTTATCAGACATCATTAAATCCTGTGTAGAACTTTTTTGATCTATATATATCAATCTGAGAATTTGGTGCATCGTAATATTACTATCAACATCTCCCCTTAATTCCGGAAATCCTAAAGCTAAAAACAAAGCGTTAGAGAAACTTTTTTTGTGTTCTGATCTTTTATATGGAAATATCTCCCAATTTTCACTACCAGCTTTTTTTGAATCTTCGTAGCTTCCCCAAAATACGGACATTGGTTGCATTGCTTTTTCGGAAACAGTTCTTTTCAATGTGATTTTTGCATCGTTTATTTCAACTTCAGCAATAATATCTTTACACTTAAGAGCTTGTGAAGTCCATTTATTGAAGTCTCCTCCAAGTATATAAAAAATGAAGTTTGCTATTGTAGATTTCCCTGAGCTATTGTGTCCTCTTATAATATTTACCCCACTATGAAAATTCTGATCGTAAGCAATCTTTCCTTCGTGAGAAAATATTATTAATCTATTTAACTTTAAAAAGGGGTTATATTGTGTCATATCTAAATTCAATTAATCCTGTTCTTTCTTTTAAGCCAAGATGTCCATATAAATCAATATCTGCTATCGGTCCAGCTAACAAAGTAATCAAGTTCGTATTCAATTCCACTGATTTCTCTACCATAATTTGAAATTCCTCTCCAAAAGATTTTTCGGTAACTTTTACAATTCCGTTTTCAAAACTTTCCGAATCTAAATAACCATATGCTACCAAAATTTTCATCGCCTGAAATTGTATGCTGTTCATTTTATAAAATATTCTTTTAGGATTATTTATCCTATCATATTTATTTTTTTCACGCTTTAAAAATTTTTCATATTTTTTAAAACCAACTGGCTTTTTGATATCTAACAATTCTGTAGGATATACATAGTAGAAATCAAGAATTTTCAATTTGTCTATTTCTATTGTTTTTGCAATTCGAGAACTCAACAAAATTATTCTATACATTGTATGATAGATATCGTAAGCTGGATTGTAAATTAGCATAATTCTACTCCCATTTTATGTGACAATTACCTGTTAAAAAATATATCATTCCATTAATATCGTCTTTAAGAAGTCTTAATACATTCACTCCTAAAATTCCTTGAGCAGGCTTTATAACCCTTTCATCAAGTAATAAATTGATTTGCATTATAGAAGAAGTCTTTATCAACGGATACACGTGCATATTGAAATCTGAGCAAACTTGAGACAATAGATAGGCATAAATTTCTTGAGCTGCTTCACTATTTTCATTAAGTTTAATTTTCTTTGCTATTCTTTCTTTTAGTAATGCTGCTCTTTTATATTCAAAATCACGATTACCTGCTTTCAGTTTATACTCTAAATCATAAACAGTATCTTCATCTAAATTTGTGCTGTAATGATTTAAGTTGTCTACTATATCATTAAACTTATTATTAGTAAGTGCTTCATCTTTAAATTTTTTAACTAATTCCAGCATATAATCCGTAGCAGGATTTAGCACATTGTTTACATTAACACTGTGATCATATTTATTGCCTGCAACTACATCTCCTCCTGCTTCTATATGTTCCTGATTTATTCTACTTAAATCCATAGAAATCATTTTTTATCTCGACCCACAACATCTCCATTACTTTTAATATTACTTTGAGTTACGTTATTAGAATTGGATTTTGAAATCTTTAATGTAATTGGGATAGATATACCTGCCCCTACTATTGCTCCAATAATTGCGCTTATAATTTCTTGTGTTGTCATAATTTATAGTTTTTTATGCAGCTAATGCTTCATTTAATTCATTAATAATACTATCCATTTCGTTACCAAACAATTGGTACATCTTTCCTCTTCCGCCTTTGCTGTCAAACGGGTTATAATCTAAATCATCCAGCTCAATATGGTACGAACTTATAATGTGGTCTTTTATCATTCTCAACCATTCCATTTGCTCGGTGCTAAAGCGGTTGTGCTGTCCGGCATTTTGTGCAAAAATCCAACGCTTAAAATTCTCGTCAATGGTTTTATCAAAAGGCTTCAGTTCTTCATCTATGCCACACACTTTCCTAATCAAAGAAACCAATGCCGTCAGTTCATCTTTCGGGCAATCGCTTTTTACTTCTTCTATACCCGCATAAGCACTCCAAACGTGAGCAGGAGCCAACAGTGGTTTTTCCAGTTTCAGTTTATCCATTACTTCTTTTATCATTTTAAAAGTAATGTTGCGGCGGTTGTAAGGCTGGTCGTAGAAAATACTCAGCGCCTGTATCTCGTCTTTATTGGCTTTCAGGTACTCGCTGAAATCGTTAATCAAGGCTTTGGCTTTGTCCACCGATTCCGTGTCCCATTCTGCTTTGGTTACTTCATCCAGATTGATATGGTCGATAATCTGTTCATGCTGTTTGCGCACATTGTCAATATGCTCATTCAGTTTGCCGTTAAAAGTTAAGGATGCTGTTTTCAACAAAGCTTCCTGCGCTTGGGCTTTGGCTTGTTCTTCTTTTGCAGGCGTTCGGTCCTGTACGGGAATTTGTGCAATAATGGCATTTGCTTTATCGGCAATCACATCCGCATCAAATGCCTCAATCAGTTCGCGGGTCATCTGCTTTAAGCTTTTGCCTTTTGCCAGTTCCTGTATTTTCTCTTTCTCTGCATCGGTCAGCTGCTTTTCCAAACGGATGAGTCGGTTAGCCAAAGAAAGATACACATCTTCTTCCTGCACGCCCATCGTAACGGCTTGCAACAAATCTTTTAAAGGAATAGTTGGCTGCCGTTCCAGCGGACGGCTGTCTGTCTTTTTAGATTTGGTGGCACCCACTGCATCTACAATCACGAAGTGTGTTTTAGCATCGGCAGTTTTGCTTACCAGTTTTAATTTATCGGCAGAAATGGTACGCGTTCCACGTCCTTTCATTTGTTCAAAATAATTGATGCTTCTTACATCCCGCATAAACAGCAATACCTCCAAAGGTTTCACATCGGTTCCGGTTGCAATCATATCTACCGTAACGGCAATACGCGGATAATAGTCATTTCTAAAACGGTTCAGCACCGATTTTGGGTCTTCTTCTATTTTATAGGTTACCTTTTTACAGAAATCATTGCCTTCTTCAAATACTTCTCTGATGATATTGATAATGTCATCGGCGTGGCTGTCGGTTTTGGCAAAGACTAAAGTTTTAGGCACTTCATATTCACCATTTTCATCAAAACGATTGGGAAAAATGTCTTTTCTCAAAGCGTCTTTGTAAGCCGTAATAATCGTTCTGATTTGGCTGATGTTGACTACTTTTTTATCTAAATCGTTGCGCAGATAAGCGGTGTCTTCATCTTCCTGTTGCCAGCGTTTGGCTCTCGACAGTTTATCTCTTCTATCTACAAACCAACCTTTTTCTATTAAAGCGCCTTTTGTGGAAATATCGGTTTCAATTAAATACACATCATAAGGAACGTTCACACCATCGATAACCGATTCTTCGTAAGTATATTGGCTCACTACATTTTCATTAAAGAAACCAAAAGTTCTTTTATCAGGTGTTGCGGTTAAGCCAACTAGAAACGCATCGTAATAATCCAACACCTGTTTCCAAAGGTTATAAATAGAACGGTGGCATTCGTCAATAATAATAAAATCAAACTGCTCGATAGGCACTTTTGGATTGTATGCTACCGGAACGGCCTCTTTTTTTGCCAACTGTTTTTCTATCCAGCCTGAATTTTCATTGGGATTGACTACATCTTCCTCCTCATCCATTTCCTCGCCCTGCAAAATAGAATACATCCGCTGAATGGTAGAAATACAAACCTGACTTTCATCGGCGATATAACTTGAAGTCAATCGCTGCACGTTGTATAATTCGGTAAACTTACGGTTATCGTCCTGCGGTTGATAGGCTCTGAATTCCTGTTCTGCCTGCTCACCTAAGTTCTTGGTATCGACTAAAAACAGAATGCGTTTAGCCTTTGCAAATTTCAGTAATCGGTAAATGAATGTAGCGGCAGTAAAGGTTTTACCCGCGCCCGTCGCCATCTGTATCAAGGCTTTTGGCCGGTTGCCTTTAAATGATTTTTCTAAATTATTAATTGCAGTAATCTGCGCCGGACGCAAACCTGTTTCATCCAGTACCGGATAATCTGCAAATCTGCCTCGCAGACTTTTTTCTCTTTTCCTCCATTCCAATAAGGTTTCCGGCTTATGGAAGCTGAAAACATTTCTGCCACGGGGTTTAGGGTCGGTATAATCGGTAAAGCGGGTAACAACGCCCGTGCTTTCGTAGATGTACTTTAATCCATCTGTATTCTTGAAGAATTTCAGGTCGGCATTGGCATATCCGGAAGACTGCTCTTCCACGGTTGTTAATCGGTGTCCTTCATCTTCCTTTTTGGCTTCAATTAGCCCCAACGGTTTCTGATTCACGAATAGTACATAATCAGCAGGACCTACACTTGTTTGATATTCCCGCACGGCCACACCCAATCCTACACTGAAATCGATATTGCTTTTAGATTGTACGTGCCAGCCGGCCAGGCGCAGCATCTCGTCGATCAAATCTCGGGCTTTCTGTTCGGGGTTTTGGTTGAATGCCATTCGTGTTTTTAAAGGATATTAATGGCTGAAATATACAAATTTCCAGGGAAAATATACGTTTCCAGTCTTGCCCAAAACAATCAGGTTTAAAAATGTTAGTCCAGCATAAAATTCCAGTGATCTCCCCTGTATGTTGCTGCACCTTTGCTGCACCCTTCTTCCCAAAATTACCCTTTTTCCGAAGCAGTCCGCAACAAATCCGCAACAAGCCTGCAACAAAACTGCTTTTGTTGCAGACGCAACCGGACATAAGGGGACATTGGCGGACAAAGCTGTTACCTTTATTGCCATTACAGGACGATGCTGTACTTCAGGGGTCCCATACAGTTAATCAAGGTTAATTCGGGCATTGGACTGAGACATCATACCTTTTGCTGTCATGTACACTTTATGGCGGACCAACCAGCATAATATCGGCTTATCTGCGAAAACGAACATTAGCGGGGATATTTAATAGCATCAAAATGGCAATAATGCACAGACACGGAAAGAAATAGTGAGAATATAACAAAACAGGAAAGACAGGTTAAATTTATGATAACGGAAGACATAAGACATCAGCTACAGAAAGTTTAACTCACTGATTTAAAACCACTTGCATTTGTCTATAATTGCTTTTACATTTGTCCTGTTAAACCCCTAAAAATTTGTACAATGGGAACAATCAAAAAAGGAATCCTCGGTGGATTCAGTGGTACTGTAGGTACCGTAGTAGGCGCTAACTGGCGCGGAATGGACGTTATTCGTAGCCGTCCGAAAAGAACGGGAAGCTTGGCGACCCCCCAACAATTGCTGCAGCGCGAAAAGTTTGCGCTGGCTATCAGGTTCCAGAACTCGCTGCGCACGATGCAGAAGCGGCTCTATGGTGACAACGCCGGCGTGAAATCGCGGGTGAACCTGGCTGCCAGCCAGCTGCTGCGCGAGGTGGTGACGGATGTGAACGGCACGGTGATGCTGCAGATGGACAAGGTGCAGATCACCAAAGGTGAGCTGACAGGCTTCCAAGACCTGGCGGTAATGGCGGCTGCCGGTGAAGTGCTGAACTTCACGTGGACGGACAACAGCACGCAGATGATGGCCAACGCGACTGACATTTTCAGCTACGCCATTTATGAGCCGGAAAGTGGTGAGTTCTTTGTGAAAGAAGGGCCGGAAGTGCGCACTACGGCGCTGGCAGAGGTAGCATTGCCTGCAGAATGGACAGGTGCTACGGTGCATGTATATGCATTCTTTCAGAATGCGGAGCAGGATCTGGCCTGCAATTCCGTTTACCTTGGTACAGCTGTTGTGATATAGCAGCTGGCCAGGTAACCGGGGGAGAAGATGCCGCAGAAAGCCTCGCTTTCCTGCGGTATTTTTTTATGTTTGGCGGATTACGGCTGCCCTACTCGCCTTCCCGCATCTTTCGGTCAACGGCATCTGCCAGATAATAGATCTTGCCGCCTATCTTGGTGTAAGGGATCTTGCCCTCCTTACGCCACCGGTGAAGGGTACGGTCAGATACATGCAGCACATTCATCATTTCCGAAGTGTCATAATACGTGCCGGTCAGCGGATGTGCACTACTTTCATTCTGCCAGCCCGGCGTTCGGTACTTAGGGCGGCTGCTGGTATTTTTCTTTCTGTTCATAAGTGTCGGTGCATTGATAGATGCGTATTTTAAGATTATTACTTTCCGTTTTGTACCTTTAACTGATCTGCTCACTTCTTAATCACCCGTTGGTGAAGCCTGAAGAAGCCTTCTTCTGCCGTTTTCTTGATGTCATATATGATGGTTTGCTTCGCCATGTAATCTACACCCAACTCGTCGAGCATGGTTCGCGCATTGATGTAATCGTAGTCACCAGCCTTGCCGATGGGGAAGCTGTTTTCCTTGGCGTCGTGCGAAACTTCCATCAGCAGCTGGTCGTCTTCACCAAAACCAAACCGTACAAATCGGTTTTTTGCTGTGTTGAGTAGCTCCATCGCTCCTTTTGATAATCCAAGTTTTCCTGTTTTGTGCACCGTAAGCTTTGCACTGTTTGCTGTTACATCTGGTTTAATAAATCGTATAATCATCTCTTAATGTTTTTACATAAATAAAAATATTTCTTTTTAAATAATTAATATACTTATATAAAAATCTCCAAGTAAATACATTTCTTCCCGCTTAATCGTTGAAATTGCCGATGGACAGCCTGAATAGAGCAAAAATATTTTTATCCACATTCTGCAAAACTATAATAGTTCCGATGTATTATAATGTTACTGTGTATCAGTTTGTTTTAAACTGTATTGCAAGATGTGATACAAAATAGGATGCAAATAAGTACAAATAAAGGTAAAACAGAGCATAATAGAGTATAACGGTCTCTATGTTGTTTTGATGGAAGTACTAATGCGGCGGTCGGTTTTCCGATAACCTACAGCAACCACTAAACGATTAGACGCCGACAACATTCTTCAATTACCCACAAAAAAAGCCGCCCATTGAGGACGGCTACAGGTTAAATACTATTACTTACTTTTTCACAATCTTCCTTACAACAGAAGAACCGTCTTTAAAATGGATGGCTAACAGATAGACCCCCGCATTCAGGTGGCGGATATCTATTTGGCGGCGGTCTGCAAATGAGGCGACCTGGCGGCCATTAATATCAGTGATGCTGATGTGACTCACGGCCGCTGCTGCGCTGATATTCAGAAGGTCTTTAACAGGGTTTGGATAGACCTGAACAGTTTGCGCCGCGGTATTGCTCACACCCATGGTGCTTTGTACTTTGAGGGTATAATCTTCGGTCTCGCCATAGGTATCAGCTACATCACAGGCTTTGCCCGCCGTGGCTCCCGATGCACCTACCGTCGACAGCCTTACGCGCATACGGTACTCACCGTCTACCAGGGTTGCGGGAATCGTGACCATTTTACTGAGGATACCCTGATCTGTGGAACCGATGTAAATAAATTCATCAGCATCGAAAAGAAAATTCTTGTTGTAATCGATCCATACAGAAACCGACTGCTCAAACCAGCCATAGCCTATTTCAACTTCCATGCTGTAAGTCTGGCCCTTCGTCACCGTGGCTGTACGTGCGGTAAAATCGGAAAAGCCGTTGGTGCTGCAGGCGGACAGGCTTTCCAGATCGGCCAGCTTCACGCGCTCAATCACGGCACCGTCGGTACAGTTGAGCGAAGGTTCACAATAAGAGTCGCGCACCTCCTGGGTGCACTTCACACGTCTTGCGGTAAATTCCCAGTCGCTGCTGCCGCAGTTTGCGTTCCGGTGGGTGTAGAAACGGACGTTACCGTCTGCCGTGGCTGTCCAGGTAGCTTTCCCGGGACCGTAGGCCTACACACTACTTCCGTCCGCGGTGGCAATGGTTACATAAGCAATATCGTCATCGATATTGTCGGCGCTGAATTTGTAAGTGACTCCGTTGGTGAGCTTCACCATTGAATATTCGCCCGTGAAGGCATAATCAACAATCAGTTCGGACGAGCCGGTACAGTTGGGTGTAAATACGCCGGAAGGATACTGATCGTTGGGAGCAGTGAGGCAACCCGCAAACTGTGCCTGGGTGAATGATGACACCGCTAAAAAAGAAAGGCAGAATAAAAATAATCTCATAAATAAATATTGTTTAGCCGACAAGATAGCATAATATCTGCAAACAATGCAAATTAAAGTCTCTGTTGTTGCTATATTTATAAATCCGCGTCATCCGCGCCATCCGCGGGAAACCTTAAATCATCTATCGAAATCACTGCCACATTCAAAATTCAAAATTCAAAATTTAAAATTAATAACCCGCGTCATCCGCGGGGAAAACCTACATACACTAGAATCATTGCAGCATTAAAAATTAAAATCTGCGCCATTTGCGCCATCAGCGGGAAAATTTTAAAATAAACGTCGAATTCACTGCCACCATTTAAAATCTATAATTTAAAATTTATTATTAATAATCAGCGCAATCAGCGCCATCCGCGGGAAAACCTTAAATCATCTATCGAAATCACTGCCACATTCAAAATTTAAAATTTAAAATTCAAAATTTAAAATTAATAACCCGCGTCATCCACGGGAGACGGCGGTATTTTTGCATTAAAGCTCACATGTTCAGACTTAAAAATGTAATTCTTACAGCTTGCGTTTCGATTGTCCTCTTGGCATGTGATGGTTTCAAGATGCCCAAAAACATCTTCGATTCCTCCGCCCGCGCCAGGTATGAACGCAGCTTCAAAGGAGCCGACAGCCTGATGACAGAATGGAAAAAGAACTTTGAGGTCGCTGCTACCAGTCAGCTTTCGGTGCATGACGGATTCTCTGCCATAGTCGAATATGAAATCAATGACCTGCATGCCCTTGCCTATCATCTTGAGTTAAACCGTGGTGAGCGCCTCATCATCAAAGCCGGACTTCCCGAGTCTCCTGGGCAGCGGATATTTGTGGATGTAGATCCGGCCGATTCACCGGTTAGCCCAGCCTCAAGCCAGTTGTTACAGGCTGATGGTTATTCAGAGGTCATCGAGAATACGGGGCGTTATCGCATCATCATTCAGCCAGAAATTGGCTTTAGCGGAACCTTCAATCTTAGGATTTATACCCAACCTTCGCTCGCGTTTCCGGTAGCGGGCAAAGGCAATGCGGCGGTACAGAGTTTCTGGGGTGCGGCGCGTGATGGCGGTGCGAGAAACCATGAAGGCGTGGATATTTTCGCGGCACGCGGCACACCGGTGGTGGCTGCTGTGGATGGCATCGTGATGCGTACCGGCCATCAGGGCCTGGGTGGAAAACAGGTGTGGCTGCGGGATGGCCTTTTAGGGAACTCACTTTATTACGCCCATCTCGACAGTGTGATGACGACGGCAGGAACCCGTGTGAGAACCGGCGACACGCTGGGCACGGTAGGTACCACGGGCAATGCCAAAGGCGGAAGCCCACATCTGCATTTCGGCATTTATTCCACCGGCAGTGCGGTAGATCCGTGGCCTTTTCTGCGTAAACGTGATGCAGCTAAAAGCAGCCCCCTGAAGATTCCAGCTTTACAAACTTTAAAAGCCTCTTCAAACCTTCGGCGGGGTCCCGGAGCAGATTTTGAAATTATCGCTAACGTTCCATCCAAAACTTCCGTAAGAATTCTTGCACACGTGGGCGATTGGCTGCACATTAAAACAGAATCTCTAGAAGGATTTGTACTTTTAACCCGGCTTTATTAATTGATATTCAAATAACTGGCATAATATCTGTTCGTTTAGTTCCATTAAAATCATTAATATGGAAAATCAAAAAACCTACACGCTTATCACGGGTGGCAGTACCGGAATTGGACTTGAACTCGCCAAGCTGTTTGCAAAAGACGGTCACCACCTTATTTTAGTGGCACGCGATGAAAATGAACTCTCTAAAGCCGCTGATGAACTGAAAAGTATCGGTGATATTGAGGTGATTACGATTTCAAAAGACCTTTTCCACATGGAGCAGGCCTATGAGCTGCATCAGGAAATCACCCAGCGGAACCTTACCGTAGATATACTCGTGAACAACGCCGGGCATGGCTGGTATGGGGAATTTAAGGATACCGACCTTGAAATGGAACTCAAAATCATCCACCTGAATATCTGCAGCCTTGTGATCATCACCAAACGCTTCCTGAAAGATATGCTGTCCCGTGGCAGCGGAAAAATCCTTAACACCTCCTCTATCGCCGCTAGATTTCCGGGACCTTGGCAATCCGTATATCACGGTACCAAAGCATTTGTACAGTCGTTTACCGAAGCGATCGGCGCGGAGGTAAAGGAACAGGGAATCGTAGTGACCGCACTGCTGCCGGGGCCAACCGACACCGACTTCTTCAACAAGGCACAGATGCTCGAATCCAAGGTGATGGACAACAAAATGTCTGACCCTGCAGATGTCGCCAAAGCCGGTTACGAAGCATTAATGAAGGGCGACGACATGGTAGTGGCAGGCTTGAAAAATAAGATGCAGGCTGCCCAGTCCGCGATCACCCCAGACAGTAAACTGGCTGAAAAAACCTACAAGGACCAGGCTCCGAAAGATGAGAGCGGTACATAAGACACGCGCAGATAGATAAATCAACCATTCTTTCATACGCCTGCTGGCAATTCCAGGTCAGCAGGTTCTTTATGGTCACGCATTACATAAAATTCATTCCCAGATTCAATTCCGTATTTTTTTAGTTATACTAAAATTAATATCTTTGAAAATATGGAAATGAAAACCGGAAAAACCGTCTCTCAGGAAATTTTAGTCCGTGCGTACCGGCACATGATGCTCGCCAGGGCCATGGCCGACCTTTATGAAGAAAACAGAAGTGTCACCACCTATGTACACAGCACTTCCCGCGGGCATGAGGCCATACAGCTGGCCACCGCCTATCAACTGACTAAGGATGACTGGGTGTCCCCCTATTACCGTGATGAGAGCCTGCTCCTCGGTATTGGTTTCGAGCCTTACCAACTGATGCTTCAGCTTCTGGCCAAAGCAGAAGACCCATTCTCAGGCGGACGTTCCTATTACTCTCACCCCTCCAGCCTGGATGCTGACAAACCCAAGATCATCCACCAAAGTTCAGCTACGGGCATGCAAACCATCCCAACGGCTGGCGTAGCGCAGGGCATACAGTATATTGAACATTTCAAACTCAAGGATTTTGAGAATAATCCAGTGGTCGTGTGCAGTCTTGGTGACAACTCCGTAACGGAAGGGGAAGTCTCCGAAGCGTTTCAGTTTGCCGCACTGCATCAGCTGCCTATCATCTTTTTGGTGCAGGACAATGAATGGGGCATTTCGGTAACCAAGGACGAAGCCCGTACCGCCGATGCCTATGATTTCGTGGCAGGTTTTACCGGTCTTAACCGCATGCGTATTGACGGGACCGACTTCATTGCCAGCTATGAAGGGATGAAGGAAGCGGTGGATTTTGTACGCACCGAACGTAAGCCGATGCTGGTATGCGCAAAAACCGTACTGATTGGGCATCATACTTCCGGGGTGCGCCGCGAGTTCTACCGTACCGAAGATGACCTCATAAAGCACCGCACGAAAGATCCGGGCGTTATTTTAAAAGCCTGCCTACTGGAAGAAGGCCTGGGTGAGGCAACGCTGCATGAAATGGAGGCGGAAGCCAGAACTTTGGCTGAACAGGCGTTCCTGAAGGCCCAGCAGGCACCGGCTCCACAGCCTGAGACCGTTACCCAGCACGTTTTTGCGCCCACTCCTGTTACTGAGGAAATCGGGGACAGAAACCCGGCAGGACAGGAAAAGATAGTGATGGTGGATGCCGCGATCCACGCGATACAGGAACTGATGTGGAAGCATCCTGAAGCGGTACTTTACGGCCAGGATGTGGGCGAACGCATTGGCGGCGTATTCCGTGAAACGGTGACCTTAGGAAAGAAGTTTGGCAATAAAAGAGTCTTCAACACCCCGATCCAGGAGGCCTACATCATCGGGTCCACCGTTGGGATGAGTGCTGTAGGACTGAGACCTATCGTAGAGGTACAGTTTGCCGACTATATTTACCCGGGCATCAACCAGCTGATCACCGAGATCTCGAAATCGTGTTATCTAAGTGGGGGGAAATTTCCGGTGAGCAATATCATTCGGGTACCCATCGGTGCCTATGGCGGTGGCGGACCTTACCACAGCGGCAGCGTAGAGAGCATCCTGGCCAACATCAAAGGGATTAAAATTGCCTACCCAAGCAACGCAGCTGATTTTAAAGGATTGCTGAAAGCGGCCTATTACGATCCGAACCCTGTGATCATGCTCGAACACAAAGGCTTGTATTGGAGCAAGGTGCCCGGCACTGAAGAAGCCAAGACCATCGAGCCCGCGGAAGATTACATCTTACCGTTTGGCAAAGCCAATATCATACTGAAAGCCGATGATGAAGAAGTCAGTAAAGGACGTACCGTAGTGGTGGTCACCTATGGCATGGGCGTTTACTGGGCCAAGGAAGCCGCGAAGCAACACCCCGGAAAAGTTGAGGTTATCGACCTGCGCACCCTGATACCCCTGGATGAGGCCTTGGTCTACGAACGTGTGAAATTACACGGGAAATGCTTGGTACTGACCGAGGAACAAATCAACAACTCATTCGCGGAAGCCTTCGCACACCGCATTTCGCGCCACTGTTTCCAATATCTCGACGCACCGGTGGAAGCCATGGGCGCCCTTGACCTGCCCGCCGTACCGATCAACGTGATCCTCGAAAAGGAAATGTTACCCAATGGTGAAAAAGTAGCCATCAAACTTAGTGAGCTGCTTAAAAACTGATTTCAGGCTGCATTAAAAATGCGTCTAACCCTATCATGGCTGTCTATTTTATGCTATTTTTGTATAAAGTGGATAGCCACTTTCATTAATTTAAACACCGCCACATGTCCGAGAATATTCAGCAGAAGATAGAGGCCCTGCGCCAGGAAATTCATCAGCACAACTACAGTTACTATACGCTTGATGAACCCACCATTTCCGATTTTGAATTTGACCTTAAACTTAAAGAACTACAGGAACTCGAATTGCAGTTCCCGGAATATTACGACAGCAATTCGCCTACCCTGCGTGTGGGTGGCCAAATTACCAAGAACTTCCCTACCGTCCAGCATCAGTTCCGGATGTATTCCCTAGATAATTCCTATGATTTCAATGACCTTGAGGACTGGGAACGGCGTGTACAGAAAACGCTTAACCAACCCGTAGAATGGGTGGCTGAACTGAAGTTCGACGGTGCTTCTATCTCAATCCTTTACGAAAATGGCAAACTTAAGGAAGCCGTAACGCGGGGCGACGGTTTCCAGGGTGATGAGATTACCTCAAACGTAAAGACCATTCCCGAAATTCCGCTACAGCTTCATGGCCAGTATCCGGATCGCTTCTTTATGCGCGGCGAAATATATCTTACCCAAAAAAACTTTCAGAAAATCAATGCCCGGCGTGCGGAGGAAGGCCTGGATCCTTTCATGAATCCACGAAATACCGCTTCCGGCAGTCTGAAAATGCAGGATTCGGCTGAGGTCCGGCGGCGTGGCTTATCCGCGGTACTCTATCAATACGTCGGTGAACAGGTGCCTGCGGCCACACACTGGGAACTGCTGCAGCAAGCCCGCATCTGGGGTTTTAAAATATCTGACCAGGCCAGGCTTTGCCGTAGTATGGAGGAAGTACAGCAATTCATCAATTATTGGGAAGAACACCGGCATCAACTCGGGTTCGAGATTGATGGTATCGTAATAAAAGTGAATGAACTCGCACAACAGCGTGCCCTTGGCTATACCGCCAAATCACCCCGTTGGGCCATGGCTTATAAATACAAAGCGGAAAAGGCCGAGACAGTGCTGCTCAGCGTAAGCTATCAGGTAGGCCGGACGGGCGCGGTGACCCCTGTGGCCAATCTTACGCCGGTATTATTGGCCGGCACGGTGGTAAAACGTGCCAGCCTGCATAATGAAGACATCATCAAGAAGCTTGGCCTGCATGAGCACGACCACGTATATGTAGAGAAAGGTGGAGAGATCATCCCAAAGATTGTAGGGGTGAACCTTGCAAAACGAAATGCTGAGAACAAGGAGATTGAGTATATTAAAAACTGCCCGGAATGCGGCACGCCGCTACAGCGCATCGCAGACCAGGCCATACATTTCTGCCCGAACGAGCTGCACTGTCCGCCACAGGTCGTGGGCCGCATGATACACTTTGTATCGCGCAAAGCCCTGAATATCGAAAATCTGGGCAGTGAGACCATCGAGCAGTTATACCGCGAAAAATTGGTGGAGAACCCAGCTGATTTTTATGCACTGACGAAAGAACAGCTGCTGCCACTGGAACGTATGGCCGAAAAGTCCGCGCAGAACATCATCAACGGTATTGAAAAGTCTAAGGAAATCCCTTTTGAAAAGGTGCTGTATGGTATCGGTATCAAACATGTGGGCGAAACCGTCGCAAAGAAACTGGTGAAGAATTTCAGTTCCATTGATGAGCTGAGAAAAGCCACACTGGAAGAACTTGTGCAGGTAGAAGATATTGGTGGGAAGATTGCCGAAAGCATCACCGCATTCTTTGCGAACCCTGAAAACATTCTGATGACCGAACGCCTGAGAAGCTACGGCGTACAACTCGAAAAGCAAGCCAGCCAAAACGAGACCGTTAGCCAGATACTGCAAAACAAGACGTTCCTGTTCACCGGCAAACTTTCATTATTCACGCGAGATGATGCGGAGGAAATGGTGGAAAAACACGGCGGCAAGAATATTTCTGCCGTTTCCAAGAACCTCAATTATCTCGTGGTGGGTGAAAAAGCCGGCAGCAAATTAAAAAAGGCGCAGGAATTGGGCACCGTAACCATTCTGGATGAGCAGCAGTTTCTTGATCTGATCCAGAAATAAAAAAAAAGAATCCTATAAAAAAAGAATCCCGGCTTCAAAGGCCGGGATTCTTTTGTTTTTGTGGGTTTTAAACTAGAAACTTATGACTCTTATATCAATTCTGCGGTTTCTGGCTTTACACTCATCCGTGTCGTTACCCTCGCAAACCGGGAACAGCGGGCCGTAGCCTTCTGTTTCGATACGGTCAGACGCGATGCCCATTTCAAGCAGCTTCAGTTTGGCGGTCTGCGCACGCAGGTTGGAGAGTTTCATATTCGTATCGGCATTACCTGTATCATCGGTATATCCCCCGAGTTTGATCTTCAGGTCTGGATATTCATTCATGATTTCTGCCAGATTGTTCAGTTCTTTTTCAGCACCCGGCTTCAGGTCGCTGCTGCCACTCTGGAAGTGCAGGTTCTCAATGGTGTACCACAAATTTGGGTCCAGCAACAGCTGGTCTTTCAGTTTCACACCGTTATACAAGGCATATACCTGACTGTTTTTACCCATCAATACAGATTTTCGGCCCATCTTCACCTCTTGTACTTCACCGGTTTCATATACAAAATCACCGTCCGCATTCAGTGCCCCGCGTACTTCCTGCGCAGCTACCGTAGTACCGGCGTTCATTCCCGGTTCAGCGGAAACACCAGCAAGCCCTATTCTTTCGGACATAGCTTCGAATTTATCTTGACGGTTCTTTTCGATCTGGTCTTTATGAAGTACCGCTAAAGTAGGCGCGATCACGAGTGATACAATCGACATCAGCTTAATTAAGATATTCATCGACGGACCGGAAGTGTCCTTAAAAGGATCTCCAACGGTATCCCCAGTCACAGAAGCTTTGTGCGGATCTGATCCTTTGTAGAACGTTTGCCCGTTGATATCAACACCTTTCTCGAAAGACTTCTTGGCATTATCCCATGCGCCACCGGCGTTGTTCTGGAACATGCCCATAAGTACACCGGAAACGGTAGCACCTGCCAAGAAGCCACCCAGCACCTCTGGCCCGAAAATGAAGCCTACCAATAGCGGCGAAATAAGTGCGATGGCACCGGGCAATAACATTTTCCTGATGGAAGCATCCGTAGAAATGGCTACACATTTCTCATATTCCGGGGTAGCTTTACCCTCAAGGATGCCGGGGATTTCGCGGAACTGGCGGCGCACTTCCTCTACCATGGCCATCGCTGCCTGGCCAACAGCGGTAATCGCAAGTGACGAGAAGATAAAAGGAATCATAGCGCCTACAAAAAGTCCGGCCAATACATCGGCGCGGTAGATGTCAATGCCATCAATGCCTGCAATGCCTACAAAAGCGGCAAACAATGCCAGCGCCGTCAAGGCTGCGGAAGCAATCGCAAATCCTTTGCCCGTTGCCGCTGTGGTATTCCCTACAGCATCCAGGATGTCGGTCTTTTCACGAACTTCTTTTGGCAGTTCGCTCATCTCGGCGATACCACCTGCGTTATCGGCAATCGGCCCGAACGCGTCAATCGCAAGCTGCATGGCCGTGGTTGCCATCATACCCGCCGCTGCAATCGCCACACCGTAAAGCCCGGCACATAGGTAAGAACCGTAAATACCACCCGCCAATACAATGATCGGCAGTAAGGTAGATTCCATCCCCACAGAAAGCCCGCCGATGATGTTGGTGGCATGGCCGGTGGAGGACTGCTTAACGATACTCTTCACCGGGCGTTTGCCCATGGCCGTATAATATTCGGTAATGATGCTCATCAATGTTCCTACGACCAATCCTACGATGATGGCACCAAATACGCCCATCTTCGTAAATTCATGGCCACGTAAGGACATGGTAGCCGGTAACAGATAATTTACCAGGAAATAAGATGAAACCGCTGTCAGTACGATACTTCCCCAGTTCCCTAAATTCAGGGCATTTTGTACCGGAGCGGTGTCAAGTTCAGTAGTCTCGCTGATCTTTACGAACAACGCGCCGATCATGGAGAAGATAATCCCAGTACCTGCGATCAGCATCGGTAATAATATCGGTGCGTACCCTCCGAAAGCATCTTCCGAGAAAGTCTCGCGGCCCAATACCATCGTGGCCAATACCGTCGCAACATAGGAACCAAATAAATCGGCACCCATACCGGCTACATCGCCTACGTTATCACCTACGTTATCTGCAATGGTAGCTGGGTTTCGCGGATCATCTTCCGGGATACCGGCTTCAACCTTTCCTACAAGGTCGGCACCTACGTCCGCGGCTTTGGTATAGATACCTCCGCCTACCCTGGCGAAGAGCGCGATAGACTCCGCACCCAGGGAGAACCCGGTAAGAATTTCAATGGTACGTTCCATCTCATGGCTGTCCACCCCCGCATCTGGCGCAAAGATCTGTTTGATAATGAGATACAGCGCACCAAGCCCGAGTACAGCAAGTCCGGCCACCCCCATCCCCATCACTGAACCTCCGGTAAAGGATACTTTGAGGGCTTTCGATAAGGAAGTTTTGGCAGCTTCGGCAGTACGCACATTGGCTTTGGTGGCGATGCGCATCCCGATAAAGCCTGCTAGGGCCGACAAAACGGCACCGATGACGAATGCGATACCAATCGTCCAGTGTGAATTGGAATTGGAGGCACCCATAAGTGCGAGTAAAACGGCTACAATGACTACAAAATACGCCATGATTTTGTATTCTGCTTTCAGGAAAGCCATGGCGCCGTCGGCAATGTGCCCACTGATTTCCTTCATCCGGTCGTTACCGGCATTTTGCTTACTTACCCAACTGCTCTGCAGGAAGGTGTAGACCAACGCAATAATACCGAAGAGCGGTACTAAAATAAATAAATCCATAGTTTATAACTTTTAATGTTAGTGCCTTTGATAATAACACACTCGAAAATACGTATTTTATTTTAAACTTAGCGGTATAAAACAAAAAAGACAGACGCTGGGCATCTGTCTTTTATCAGTTATTCAGGTGGTGGTTTATCCCCCAAATTTGTTAGCATAATCTTTCTGCGAAGCCCGGATCACGTTTTGGGCATGCTCGGCACCATATACTTCATGGATGCGGCATTTTGCAGGCTCATCCGGCAGGTTTTTATAGGTAAGGAAGTAATGCATCAGTCTTTTTACCTCTGCCTGTGGAAGTTCGGTAATATCGCGGAAATGCCCGAATGCATGGTCACCCTTCATCACGGCTACGATCTTATCATCCGCCTCTCCCTTATCAATCATTTTGAAGCCACCGATTGGGATCGCCTCCATCAGCATGCCTCCTGCATGGATGTTGTGCGAACTGAGCACACAGATATCCAGCGGGTCGAGGTCACCCGTATTCACATCTGGCGCACCGCTTTCAATGGCCAGTTTAAGCACTTCATCATGACAGTAGGTACGCGGTATAAAACCGTAAAGCGCCGGAATGATATTTGAAAATTGCTGTGGGCGATCTACCTTCAGGTAACCGCTTTGTTTATCAATTTCATATTTAATGGTATCACTGGGAACAATTTCTACGAAAACATTCACAACAGTGGGTACTTCCGGTCCGGCCGAAATACCATGCCATGGGTGTGCTTTAAAATTTGGTATCATTTATTATTTTTAGTTTATAATTAAATTTTCTTTTCTCAGTTCCTCAATGGTTTGTGCCACTACATCTTCCCCTTCGATATAATTCATCAGGAAAACCGTTTTAAACTCTTCAAGATTTGCCTCTTTGCCTAATTTATCATACGTGGCATGCAGCAGATTAAGGACGGTATTTTTTGCCTTCAGTACCGCTTTCCAACTGTTTTTAGTAAGGTATAACTGCTGCGAAGCATTATAATCAAACTCTTCGGTGATGGTTTTCTCTGCTAAAAACAAAAATTCGTGCGGCTGCAGGTTTCTGTCGAATTTGGTGACCAGATGGCTGGGTTTCAGGCGTTCCAGAAAAAGTGTGAGCCGCTCATACGCCTGCAGGCGATGGCCGGAATTTCCCTTGACGGTCAACAGCTGAATCTCCTTATTCTTCAGCCTGATGTAACTGTACACGAACTGCCTAAGGTAAATAAGAAAAGGCACCGCCAGCAGCAGAGCAAACAAATACGGAAAATAAGGCCAGTCGATCATGTCCGGAAATAAGGAGGCAAAATTACTAATTATTTGCTACTTTCCGAGTAGGTTGAGGAGTAAATCTTTGCGCGAGTGCAGGATGTAAGGATAAGATGCCAACTGGGGACGGAAACCACGGAAAAATTCTTCGACCGCCGGCACCTCACTACCCTCAAAATCAAATACATGTGTCTCAATATAATCTTTTATCGCATGATCTATCAGTATGGACGCACCATTCAGTTTCAGGAATTTGCGGTCATTGAAGGTGCCGAGTAACGCCACAGTGGACTTGCTGATATGCAGTGCCAACAGGTTTATGAGTTGCCCATCATGAAAGAAACCATAGAATCGAAGATCCCCGACCTGATAGAAACGGGTGAACTTGCCAATGAAGCTTTTCAGGTCTTTCTTATTCCCAGCGCCTGCCATATGATCATTAATGAACGGGATCGCCAGACCCAAATCCATGTATTTGTCGATACGCAGACGCGAGCGTACATTTTCATCTATCCGGAGTTTGCGTTTCCTTTTCGGGGAATAGTTGTGGTAAACCTTCTCGTAAACCTCCGGAAACATCAAAAAATTTTTCGGGTAGGAAGTGGAGATCGAAAACCATTGCTATCATTAAAAGCATAATACCAGATCCTGTAATTCTGCCTGAAAAAAGCCAGAAATTCTTCATTCAGTCCAACCATATCTTTCTTAGAGAAAATGCCAAGTTGCTGGCAGAGGTTGGGGTTCAGGACGAACCTTAAACCGAATTTAAATATATATGGTACGGGCATCACGGCCTCGTAATCTTTATACACCAGCAGCTCCCAATTGTTGCCTGATACGATATCCAGAAAGCTTCTTTCCGCGGTATATTTGTATTGCGCAGCGCTTTCTATACAGGCGGAATATTTATTAAAGTCGATTTCTGGGTATTTCAGTCTTTTAATCATAGCAAATTTTCGTCTGCAAAACTAAGATAACTGTTCTGGGTAATGATCAGATGATCGAGCAGCTGAATGTTCAGCAGTTTTGCGCCTTCGCTGATTTGTTTGGTGATCCTCAGGTCCTCGGGGCTTGGCTTTTGATTACCGGACGGATGGTTATGCGCTACGATGATGCCGGTGGCACAATGCTCCAGCGCAGATCTAAACAGGATACGCACATCTACCACGGATTGGTTAATGCCGCCTGATGAAAGCCTTGATTTGGTAATGATCCGGTTATTATGATTCAGGAAAACCGCCCAAAACTCCTCAGTCCTTAAATCTGACAGAAACGGATGCAGTATCTTGAAAGCATCGGCACTGCTGCTGATTTGTAATTTCTCGGGAACGTCCTGCGAGGATTTCCGGCGGCCGATCTCGAGTGCGGTGGCGATAGAAATAGCTTTTGCCTCGCCAACACCTTTGAACTTAGTGAGTTCTGCAATGGTAAGTAAAGACAGCTGGTGCCAGCTGTTATCCGCTGAAGAAAGGATACGGCGTGCAAGTTCCACAGCAGACTCATTACGGCTGCCACTTCCCATGATGATGGCTAAAAGTTCGGCATCAGACAGTGCATTTTTACCCTTCAGTAAAAATTTTTCGCGCGGGCGGTCGTCCTCAGCCAGAAATTTTATCGACATCGTATTTATTTAATTATTTGCCCGTCTTTCATCACCAGTTTACGGTCGGTGGTATTGGCCAGATGGGTATTGTGTGTAACGATCACAAAAGTCTGGTTGTACTTGTCGCGAAGGTTAAAAAACAACTGATGCAGATCATCGGCATTCTTAGAATCGAGGTTACCTGTAGGTTCATCCGCAAAAATGATCTTGGGTGAATTGATGAGCGCGCGTGCTACGGCAGCACGCTGGGCCTCGCCACCCGACATTTCGCTTGGCTTGTGGTGCAGGCGGTGGGCGATGTTGAGGTCTTCAAACAGTGAGTAAGCCTTCTCTAAGGATTCTTTTTCGTTCCTGCCGGAGATCTTTGTCGGTAATAATACATTCTCGAGCGCGGTAAACTCGGGCAATAGCTGATGGAACTGAAATACGAACCCAATATTCTCATTACGGAATCTTGAGAGTTGCCGATCATTCATACTGATGAAAGACTGTCCCGCAAGGGCAATCTCTGTACCGTGGTTCTTAGGATTTGTAGGCATATCCAGCGTACCCAGGATCTGGAGCAAGGTAGATTTTCCGGCGCCAGACTCGCCTACAATAGAAACCACTTCCCCTTCGAGAATGTGAATGTCAACCCCTTTTAAAACTTCTAAATTTCCGTAAGATTTATGGATATTCCGTGCTCTGATCATAGTTTCAAAAATAGTGAATGAATTTGATAAATAATTAAAAAATCCTCTCAAATTTACTTTGAGAGGACTATTTAATATTGATTTACCATTAAAGAAGTAAGGTCAGCGGCTGCTCCAGATATGTTTTTAAAGTCTGAAGGAACTGTGCGCCTGTTGCCCCATCAATCACACGGTGATCGCAGGCAAGGGATAGCTTCATGGTATTCCCTACCACGATCTGTCCGTTTTTCACTACCGGTTTCTCCACGATAGCACCTACGGAAAGGATGGCGGAGTTTGGCTGGTTGATGATGGAAGTGAATGTTTCAATACCAAACATACCCAGATTGGAAACCGAGAACGTAGAACCTTCCATCTCATTGGCTTTCAAACCTTTTGATTTGGCACGTCCTGCCATATCTTTCACGGCGGCGGAAATCTGGTTATAGTTCATCTGGTCGGCATTTTTAAGTACCGGCACTACCAGGCCGTCCGGGATTGCGACAGCTACCCCTACATTGATGTTACCGTGGTGGATGATCCTATCCTCTTTCCAGGTAGAGTTTACCTGTGGATGCTTTCTAAGAGCCATCGCGGTGGCTTTGATAACCATGTCATTGAAAGAAACTTTGGTATCCGGCAATGTATTGATTTCCTTTCTTGCCTGGATGGATTTTTCCATATCCACCTCCACGATCAGATAATAATGCGGTGCGGTAAACTTACTTTCAGAAAGTCTTTTCGCGATGATGTTTCTTACCTGAGAATTTGGTGTTTCGGAATCTTCGCCCTGAATGAATGCCTGTACCGGAGCTGACTGTGTGGTGGCAGACTGTGTTTTAGGCAGGGCATTTTCAGTAGAAGCAGTGGCTGCCTGCGCCTTGTACCCCTCGATATCTTTACGAACGATGCGGCCGTTTTCGCCACTGCCTTTTAGCGTATGGACATCAATCCCTTTTTCTTCGGCCATTTTGCGTGCCAGTGGAGAAATTGCTATACGGTCACCGGTCGACGAAGCGGTAGCTGGAGCTTGTTCTGTTTTTTCTTCCTTCTTCTCAGAAGCTGTGGCTTTTTCGGTAGTGGTCGTTTTTTTACCACCTGATGAAACGATCGCGCTTACATCAGTTCCGGCGGGTCCTATAATGGCAAGTACGGTATCGACAGGGCTGGCGCCGCCTTCTTCTGTTCCGATGTAGAGCAGGTTACCGTTGTACTCAGACTCGAAATCCTGTACGGCCTTATCCGTTTCTATTTCTGCAAGGATATCACCTTCTTTTACGGCATCGCCTACGTTTTTGTGCCACTTGGCTACTTTTCCTTCCGTCATTGTATCTGAAAGGCGAGGCATGGTAATAACTTCCACCCCTTTAGGAACTTCCACTGTTTCAGTTGTTTTTTCTACGGTATCTGTAGTTTCAACATCGGTCACGTTATTTTCAGTCTGGTTTTCTTCTGGGATGTCCTGGGCAGGCCCGTTGTTTTGGTCACCGGTAATTGAGGAAATATCTTCCCCTTCTTTCCCGATAACGGCAAGTACGGTATCTACCGGGGCTGATCCGCCTTCTTCGGTACCGATATAAAGTAATGTTCCGTTGTACTCTGACTCGAAATCCTGTACAGCTTTATCGGTTTCTATTTCTGCTAAAATATCTCCTTCCTTCACGGCATCGCCCACTTTTTTGTGCCATTTGGCCACTTTCCCGTCCGTCATTGTATCGGAGAGCCGGGGCATTGTAATTACTTCTGCCATAGTTTCTTTGGTTTGCTAAATAGTTGTATGATCTTAAAAACAAAAAGCAGATATCCTAGACTGTAGGATACTGCTTTATATTTGTATTATTTCAAGTTGTTTTCCACTTTATCCACGAACGGATAATCCTCTTGTGCGTACACGTATTCGTATACTTTTTCAGGATCCGGGTACGGTGACTGCTCCATGAACTCTACACATTCTTCCACGAAGTCGCGTGATTTTTCATCCAGTGTGGTAAGTTCATCTTCGGTAGCCCAGTTGTTCTGCAGGATGCGTTGTTTTACGATCTCAATCGGGTCATCTTTTTTATAATCAGATACTTCTTCCTTAGTACGGTAAGGTTCCGCATCAGACATCGAGTGTCCACGGAAACGGTAAGTACGTGCCTCGATGAATGTTGGCCCGTCACCTCTGCGCGCTCTTTGGATGGCTTCGTAAGCGGCCTCGGCTACTTTTTCAGGGTCCATGGCATCCACAGGAAGACATGGCATCTCATAGCCTAAGCCTAATTTGTAAATATCTTCATGGTTGGCTGTCCTCTTTACAGAAGTTCCCATGGCGTACTGGTTATTTTCAACCACAAATACTACCGGAAGCTTCCAGTTCATGGCCATGTTGAAGGTTTCATGAAGTGAACCCTGGCGCGCTGCCCCATCACCAAAGAAACAGATGTTTACACCGCCTGTCTCAAAATATTTATCAGCAAATGCGATACCTGCACCTAATGGGATTTGCCCTCCCACGATACCGTGACCGCCGTAAAATCTTTTCTCTTTGCTGAAGATGTGCATAGAGCCACCCATACCACCGGAGGTCCCTGTAGCTTTACCACAAAGTTCCGCCATGATCCTTTTTGGGTCCACACCCATCGCCATTGGATGGATATGGCATCGGTAGGCGGTTATCATGCTGTCTTTGGAAAGATCCATCGCATGTACAAAACCGGCAGGAATGGCTTCCTGGCCGTTATATAAATGTAAAAATCCCCTGATTTTCTGCTTTAGGTAGAGAGAACGGCATTTGTCTTCAAACCTTCTCCACATCGTCATTTCTTCATACCACTGCAGGTACACTTCTTTTGAAAATTCTTTCATGTTGTATCGAAATATTCAGCAAAAATAATAAAAATCTTTGTCTTCGGGGCAGCATAGGATGATTAATTTGTACAGGAGAATAATTTAAAAAACCTACTTTTGGGAGAAGAATATCCTTATGCCAAAAAACTATCCGCCAGCCGTGCTTACGGTGTCGAAAATTATTTCAAACTTCTTCAATCCACTGACGTCCTTAATCATCTATTTTGTGTACAGCAGCGCCGAGGAGTATTCCGCACGGGCCGCATTTGAAAGATTCGTACCGATCTTACTGCTTACAGTCCTCCCCATCGTCATCTGGCTTGTGTGGAATGTGCGTACCGGGAAATACAGTAATATGGATGTCTCTAACCGCCAGCAGAGGAAAAGCCTTTATTTTTTCATCGCCGGCTCTATGGTAGTGTATTTACTGTATGATTATTTAAAAAATGGCACTTTGGACCTGATCATGCTATTTCTGCTGGTATTATTGCTGGTGATGCAACTCAGCAATTATTACATTAAAAGCTCCATGCATACAGCTTTCAACGTATTTGTAGCTGCCCTGTTTTTTTATCGCGACACTACGTGGGGAATTGCTTGGTTACTCATCGCAACATTAGTGGGGATCACCAGGATTATCCTTAAACGACATACGGTGAAAGAAGTGTTCATGGGCGGCAGCATCGCGCTTTTTGTCTCATTTATTTATCTTTATTCCGCCATCCAAACCCAACATTAGACCATGAATATCAATACCCTAACGCCAGCCGAAGAACAACTGATGCAACTGATGTGGAAGCTACAAACCGCCTATCTGAAAGACCTGATGGCCAGCTACCCTGAACCGAAGCCACACCAGAACACCGTTTCTACCTTTGTTAAGATATTGGTGGAGAAGAAATTCCTGCGCATTGAAAAGGAAGGCCGGATTTTCAAATATTATGTAGCCATTCCGTTTGACGAATACCGTCTTTTTCTGGTGCATAAATTGTTACGTGATTATTATGAAGATTCCGCTGAACAGCTGGTCGCGACTCTGAGGGAACAAAAACTGCTTGAAAGTCCCGCTACAACAGAATTGGCGCAGCCCCAAGGCTTACCCGTCCATAAAACTGAAAAAAAGAAGAAACAGGACATCCGTGATTTTGTGAAAGAACTCACTACCCCGACAAAGGCTAAGAAAAAAGACAAAAAGAAAAAGAAGAAAGACAAGTCATAAATTTTCATGCATCAGAAAATCAAACATACTTTGGGCAAAACCCACCTTGCGGTGCAGCAATACCCGCTTGTGCTGTTAATGGCACTGATTGGCGCAATCGCGATGATGTGTTATGCATCCGGTGGGTACAGTAACGGCCCAGATTCCTTTCTGTTGATTAAAATTTCTGTTACCGCATTACTGGGCATTTCGCTGATGTTTGCGCTGAAGATGTTTGCCCAACGCCACGGCCACCAAATGTTAACCGCCATTACGGGACTGGCTTTCCTGTTATTTTTCTATGCGCTACTTCCCGAACATCAGCGCGATTTTACCGAAAAGTACGCCTATCTATTGATACCCACCTATATCCTTTCGCATCTGCTGGTATCATTCATTCCTTTTTTAGGCAAACAACAGGAACTGAAGTTTTGGCAATACAATAAGAATCTGTTTATCAATATATTTCTCACCGCGGTGTTTGCTGGCGTGCTGACTGGTGGCGCAGAACTGGCCGTGCTGGCGGTCGATAAACTTTTTGATTTTAACTTCAGCGAGCGAATTTATGTGCAGATCTTTTACTTCCTAAGCATCTTTGGCAGCTGTTTCATTTTCCTGCTATTTAATGAAGACGGGCTACAAAGCCTCGAAAGAAACACGGAGTATCCATTGGTCCTGAAGTTCTTCACGCAGTATATCCTTATCCCGCTTCTGCTGATTTATGCGCTGATACTCTATTTCTACGCAGGTAAGATACTGATAAACTGGCAATTGCCACGCGGATGGGTTTCTTATCTGATTCTTGCTTACGCTATCTTGGGAATTTTAGCCGTTTTACTTGTACATCCGCTCCGGCAAGAGGCCGATAAGTCGTGGGTAAGGCTGTTTTCAAAAATATTCTATTTTACGCTGATCCCTTTACTGGTGCTGCTTTTCACGGCCATTTTTACGCGTATTGTTGCGTACGGCTATACGGAACCGCGCTACTATGTGGTGCTGGTTTCGGTGTGGTTGGCTGTGGTGATGGTGTATTTCATATCAGTGCGGAAATCTACTATTAAATTCATACCGGTAAGTTTGTTCATTTTTGGTCTGTTTGCTTTGGTTTTCCCTTATCTCAATGCCTCCTCCGTGTCGATCAGGAGTCAGAAAAACGAACTGAACGACCTGCTAAGAAGCAACGAACTGATCTCAGGGACAACCATCGATTTCGAGCGCAAGACCGCAGATACCGTGGCGACAGAAATCTCCGACAAAATGGCCTATCTTTCGGATCGTGGACAGAAAACACTCGTCCTGAGTTTATTACCCCCAAAGCAGCAGCACGAAATCCGCAAAGCTTATACTAAAGAAACTCATTATATCCTTCAGCAGCAATTCCTTACTTTATTTAAAAACACCTATAAAACCATAAGTCCTACTGATTCACAGAGGGTTGAAATTATAGCCGAACCTCATTTGCAAGCGATTGAAGGTTACGATTATTTACTAAGATTTTCAGATTTCTATGAAGAAAAGATGTTTAACATCAATAATGATCATCTAAAAATAAGAAGTGTAAATGGTTTGCCAAACCCTGAACTTAAAATTATAATCAATTCAAAGGAAACATGGGATGTCATGCCCTATATCAGGCAAACAGTGAAAACTCATCGCGATAAACCAGGACGCATCACCCTTCCGGAATTAACAGTGAGTAAAAAAACGGGAAATTATGAGATAAAAATCATCTTTGACCAAATCACGCTAGAGAAAACACCACGCGAACAGATTTATTATAACGGTGGCTACATGCTGTTCCGGCGACTGAGATAAAGTCACAATAAAAAAGCGGCCTTATAAAAAGCCGCTATATCCTTATTTATATAAGAAATCTTACCAGTTAGATCCGCCACGGTTTCCACCACCGTAACCACCACCACGATTTCCTCCTCCGTAACCACCACCGCGGTTATTATCGAAGTTTCTTCTTGGCTTGTCTTCTCTTGGCTTAGCTTCAGAAACGTTAAGTTCCTTTCCGTCCAATTCTTTACCGTTCAGCGCTTCAATAGCGTTTTTACCGTCTTCGTCACTCATTTCTACGAATCCGAAACCTCTGGATCTACCAGTCTCACGGTCTAGGATGATTTTAGCGGAAGAAACGTCTCCGTACTCAGAAAATAAATCCTGTAGAGACTCTTCTCTTGTTGCGTAATTGATGTTTGAAACAAAAATGTTCATCTTAAAAAAAAATTAAAAATTAATAATAGTTGAAATTATAAAAGAAATTCAACGATGATGAACATAGTGAATTCGGATATAAAAACGGGTGCAAGATACGATATTAATTGAATATAGCAACTTTTTGAGCTTTTTCTTACTCTACCTCGTATCCACGGGAGGCCTGCAACAATCTGAACCAATCCTCATGCTCCATTTCTAGTGAGAGACTTTGCGCAAGTTCTTCAATTTTATCATGGCGTGAAGTCCCGATTACAGGAAGGATTCGCGAAGGATGCCGCAGCAGGAAGGCCAGCAGTAACTGGTTTTCATTTGCTTCATATTTATCACATAAGGCCGGCAGTACGGCTGCTATCCTTTTGTTCTGTAGCGTTTCTTGTGTAAAATAATTGCCAAGTACGCCCCAAGCCATCGGCCTAAGAGCTCGTTCCATCAACTGATCGAGCGTACCGTTGTAGAAAGCGCTGGTTTCGGTTACTGACACCTCTATCTGATTGGTGATCAGCGGAAAAAACGCATCCAGCATATTAAACTGACTTACAGAAAAATTAGAGACTCCGAAATGTTTTACTTTTTGCTGTTGCCTCAAAATCTCAAAAGTTTCGGCGACTTCATGTGGGTTTAGTAATGGTGACGGGCGGTGCAGCAGCAAGACATCAAGATATTCCGTTTTCAGATTCCGAAGGCTTTGGTCAACTGACGCGATGATATGCCTGCGTGAATAATTGTATGCTTTTACCTCATAATCTCTGTTACCGCATGGCATTTCGATGCCGCATTTGCTGATGAACTGAACGGTTTCTCTTGCGACACCCATCTGCGAAAAAGCTTCACCGAAGAGTTTTTCGGTGGTGTAATCGCCGTAAATATCCGCATGATCGAAGGTAGTGAGTTGGTGTGTTAACGCGGTTTCAATCAGTTGCTGTACCTGTTTCTGGGAATGGCCAGCGCCCCAGATTCCCCAGCGCATGGTACCGATTACAATGGGTGATGCCTTCATTATTTTAATTTATTACAAATGTAGGTTACAAAACCATTTAAGCTAAGGCTTCTTCAGTATAATTTATTCATAAAAATACCGTCAGCGCGATAACTTGGCACATCCTTCAATACCTCATCAAACATAATAATTAGGTGACATAGCATATTTAAAACTTTCTATTTAACTCCCTTTTTTACGAACCACAGATTCGCTTTCTTATGACTGTTTAAAATTTATTAAGTTTTATTTAAAATATTGTAACCTTTTATCACGTTTTATCGTATAATAAAATGCAGTCCAAAAAGAGGACTTAATTTGATACATGAGACAGTTAAAAATTACCAAGCAGGTTACCAACCGTGAAACGGCTTCCCTGGACAAATACCTCCAGGAGATCGGTAAAGTAGATCTTATCACCGCTGATGAAGAAGTGGAACTGGCACAGAAAATACGCGCCGGTGACCGCGTTGCTCTTGAAAAACTTATTAAAGCCAACCTGCGTTTCGTAGTGTCGGTGAGTAAACAATACCAAAACCAGGGGCTTTCCCTTCCCGACCTGATTAACGAAGGAAACCTGGGATTAATGAAAGCCGCTAAGAGATACGACGAAACCCGAGGTTTTAAATTCATTTCCTACGCTGTATGGTGGATCCGCCAGTCTATCCTACAGGCACTTGCAGAACAATCGAGGATCGTGAGGCTGCCGCTTAACAAGATTGGCTCCATCAATAAAATTAACAAGGCTTACGCGCATCTGGAGCAGGAAAACGAACGTCCGCCATCCCCAGAAGAACTGGCCGAAGTGTTGGATATGAGCGAGGATGACATCAAGGAATCCATGAAAAACTCTGGCCGTCATCTATCAATGGATGCTCCTTTGGTAGAAGGTGAAGATTCTAACCTTTATGACGTTTTACGCTCCGGTGAATCACCAAGTCCGGATAAAGACCTTATGCTGGAATCTCTTCAGATTGAAATTGAACGTGCCTTGCAAACCCTTACCCAGCGTGAGGCTGACCTGGTTCGTCTTTATTTCGGCCTGAACGGGAAGCATCCTATGACTTTGGAAGAAATTGGTGAAACCTTCGACCTTACCAGAGAACGGGTACGCCAGATCAAGGAAAAAGCGATCAAAAGGCTTAAGCATAATACCAGAAGTAAGATTTTGAAGTCTTATTTAGGGAAATAATCAAAAAAAGGAATTTGTTATACAGATTCCTTTTTTAATTTATGAAGTTTGAAAGTTTTTCTTGGCCAGTTCCTTTCGTACACGGCTCAGACTTTCGGGGGTAATGCCAAGGTAAGAAGCCACCATCCACTGTGGCACACGTTGCAGGATGTCAGGATACATTTTAATGAAACTCATATAACGCTCTTCTGCGGTATCTGCCAGTAAAGAGTTTACCCGGTTCTGCAGACTGCGGATATGTTTTTGCAACAGCAGATCGTTATTTTCTATTGTATTGGGAAAAGCCGCGTTGATGTTTGAAAAAAAATCGTTCCGCAATTCCAGCACTTCACTGTCTTCTACCGCTTCGATAAAATATTGGGATTTTTCGTTGAAGTGCAGCGAACTTCTGTCAGAAATAAGCCATTTTTCGGGCGCAAACTGAATGATGTGTTCTTTCCCGTTTTTATCAATAGAATACATACGCAGCAAGCCTTTCTCTACGAAATAAGTACCTTTGCAAACCTCGCCTTCCCGCAGCAAAAACTCATTTTTTGCTACTATTTTCCGTAGGTAATGGCTACTGCAAAGGTTTACCGCCTCCTGGGGCAGTTCCAGAATTTCCGATAGGTAGCTTTCAATATTCTGCATAGTTTTTCGGTTAAATTAATGATACGGATATGCTTTGGTGTGAGGCATCAGCTACAGCCCTTCCTTTATCCAAAACAATAAGCTGCGGACTTTGGTGAGTCACGTTAAAGTCATCGGCGATTTTATTTGATAAATTACGGTACGAAATCAAATCCAGGAAATAATAAGACACTTCTTTATCAGATTGCTCCACTTCTTTTTCAAAATTCTTCAGGACGGTTTGGCTGATGAAACAGCGGGTGGAATGTTTAAAAATTACCACTTTTTGACTGGCGGATTCTTCTACCGCTTTTTGCAGATCTGCCTCGGACTCTATATATTTCCAGAAACTAGGGACTGTTGATTCCGTACTGTCAGAATTGCCGAATATTTTATTAAAAAAACTCATACGCCAAATTGTTTTAAATGATGATTTAGATGTTTGTACTGTAAAAACCCCCAGTGCTGCTTCGACATTTCGCCAAAAAGTGCATGTTTTGGGATTAGTTCGTCTCGTTTCAGGGCTTTTACAAATTCCTCCAGCGCGATCAGTAAGTCTGCCCTGGATTCTTCAAAATTACAACTTTCTTTTAATTTTACCACGCCATACGTTGGCATATTGCGTGGGATACCGTTGTTGAAAAACAGTATTTCCTTTTTAGCACAGATCCCCAAAACCCTGATGATGGCGGGCGTTTCCGGCAAAACTGTTTTGCCTGTACCGACTTCTAAGATTCTTTTACAGTGTACCATCATCTGTGCACAAGACATGCGGCCCCACCGTTTTGATGAATGTTCGGTGAGTTGGTAAATACGCTGTATAATTTCTGCCAAATCAGCTGGCCGTTCAAGAGATCTTCTCACGCCCAATTCTTTTCTTTCTTCAGTTTTTCAAGGTGTGCAAAGTGATGGTCGCAGTGCCAGGAATAATATACGGTATCATTCCGCAATGTGCACGTCTCCTTACGGCGAGCGTGATAATAAGTACGATCGAAGTCTTTATTCGTCATGGTTTTAAGAAGGTGAACCCACCGACAGTGTACACCCTCTAATATCATTAAAGGTGCTTTGACTGGCTCATTCCTACTGTCCTGCAATTCGGCACATTTGTGTTCATCAAATGGGGATATGGTTGGGTTTTCCTCGGTTAAAGCCTGTTTAAATGCGATGAAACTTTGCATGTGACTGTCGGCAAGATGACTAATGAGTTGCCGCACCGTCCAGCCGCATTCACGGTATTGCGTATCCAAATGTTCATCTGTCCAGTTTACCACCAGTGCTTTTAGCCTTGATGGGAAATATTTCAAAGTCTGTATGTATAGATCAAGTTCCGTATCATTGATGTTTTCGGGCTGAACAAATTGCCCAATCGGATACTTTTTATCCTCGGCGAGATTCATATATTAGTTTTTGGTGATTGACTATTTGGCGCATTACAATGCTTGGCTGTAATTTTGCGTTATGGTTTTTGTAAATTTACAATATCAATACCAAAGCTGCTGAAAGCTGGCAGCAGTAAAATTAAAAACCCTCATACATACATGAAAAAAGCCCTAATTATTGTCGACGTACAGAACGATTTTTGTGAAGGTGGCGCGTTGGCGGTGCCCGGAGCACAGGAAATCATTCCTTATATCAACGGATTGATGGAAGAAAACCATTACGACCAAATTGTCCTTACCCAAGACTGGCATCCTGCTGACCATAAAAGCTTCGCGTCAAACAACGGGAAAAAAGTTGGCGAAACCATCAACTTGAACGGCGTACCACAGTTTATGTGGCCCGACCATTGTGTACAGGGAACTTTCGGAGCAGCGTTTCATAAAGACCTGAACCGCGAGAAAGTAACCCACATCATACAGAAGGGTAAAAATAGCGAAGTCGACAGCTACAGCGGTTTTCAGGATAACAACCATTTTGTAAAAACTGGCCTTGATGATTTCTTGAAATACCATGATATACAGTTGCTGGAAATTGTAGGCCTCGCACTTGATTATTGTGTGAAATTCACCTGTCTGGACGCTGCCCAACTTGGTTACATTACCTGCCTGCATTTCAACGGTACCCGTGCGGTAAATGTAAAACCAGAAAACGGACGCGACGCTATCTATCAAATGCTTGAGAATTCGGTTACCGTACTCGGATAATTTTCAAGTCAAATATTACAAAACACTGCTTTTTGGCGGTGTTTTTTTATGTAGAAACGTTATTTTTTATATTTTTAGAAAAATTCCGGATTTTGAAAAAATATTTACTTGTCGTTCTCCCTATATTCATCATCACATCGTGTGTTTCTGTAAAAAGATACAATGAAAAAATTGAAACTCCTGTTGCTGCCGAACAACTAAAAGACGATGTAGATTTCGCGTACAAAAACCTACAACGGCTACATCCGCAACTGTTTTGGTATATTGACCGCCCGGAACTCGATCACAAGTTCGACAGCCTGAAATCTACCATCAACCAACCTTTGAAACCCAATGACTTTTTCTGGAAACTGGCACCGGTAATTGCCGAAATAAAGGAAGCGCATCTGCGGCTGGTGCCACTTCAGAAAAGGCTTACACAAAAGGAAATCCGGAGGTTAAAAAACCAACGCGGGCTGTTCAGCCGTTTCAGTTATCTGGTAGATGGGTCGCGACTCATCGTTACAGACAACCCAGAGCGTGTTGCAAACATGAACACCGGGACTGAAATTTTGAAGATAAACGACTTGCCTGTAACCGAAATGTTACAGAAATACCGCCAACTCACCAACAGTGACGGCGAAAACACCACCTTTCAGAAATATATACTTGCCCGCCGCTGGCCTACCTATTTCACTACTGAATATGGTATTTCCGACAGCGTAAAACTAGTGACCAAATATTGCGACACCCTGCATCACTTCTATCTGAAACGTGAAGCCATAACCACCAAAACAAGAAAGAAAGAAGAGGCCGCCGAGCGAAAGATCCTAAACACCGAAAAAGGAAAAACCAAGGATTACAACCCTACTACCAAAAGCTATAACCGCGAACTGCGTTTTTTATCAGCCGACAGCAGCATCGCTTACATGAGAATAAAGACTTTTTCAGGAAGGCATTCCATGAAGTTCTACAAGGAAAGTTTTTCAGAAATAAAGAAACGCGGGGCCAAATACCTGATTCTCGATATCCGCGAAAATTTCGGTGGTTCGCTGGCCGAAATCAATAATCTGTATTCTTATCTAGTGTCAGACCGTTTTGAGTTTATCAAAGATATCGAAGTAACCTCCCGCACCTCCATGTTTGAGGCACGCTATCTGTCAGAATTCCCATTGGTATTGAAACCTTTGGCGATTGTGGGCTATCCCTTTTATCTGGTGGGCACTGCATTGTCTGTTAAGAAAGAAGATGACCGCTTTTATCTCAGAAACAACGGTTTCTTCGCGCTTAAAAATCCAAAAGACGAACATTTCAGCGGTAAGATTTATGTATTAATCAATGGTGGGAGTTTCTCCGCAGCTTCCATCCTGCCCTCAAAACTGAAATATGAGAAAAAGGCTTTGCTGGTAGGCGAAGAAACCGGCGGTGCCAATGACGGCACAGTGGCAGGCCGTTATGCCATTAAAAAACTGCCTTCCTCTAAACTTCCGTTACCTATCGGCTTGATGCTGATACAGCCTAATATCGAGTTTTCACATACCAAAAAAGGCGTTGTACCTCATCACGAGATTCTGCCATCTTCCGAAGATGTCCTTCGGAAAAAAGATATACAATTAGAATGGGTTTTAAACCACATCAAACATCAATGAAATAAAAAACACAGCTCTATCAGAACTGTGCTTCAGTGGGAGATGTTTTAAATTCTAAAACTCAAAAATAAGCCCGAAGTAAGGCAAGGTGGTCGCACGGTCTTGCTCGCCGGTTTCAAGCAGATAATATTGTTCTGCCAATGGCGCTGTGGGATTGGCAATAACCCCATTATCCTGGGCATCGCGCTGAAGGTTCACTACCGGCAACGCGCTGGGACTTGCAGAACCATACACGTTCACCACATCCACATACGCGGTAAGCTGCCATTTGCTGAACACCCATTTTTTTCAGCTCGCAAATCCAATTGGTGCGCTACATTCCCCCGGGCGCTGTTGAGCCTGCTAAAATCTGACACCGGCCCATTGGCTATGTTCCAGATGTTTACCAAAGCGCTGCGTTGCAAGTCATACGGCGTTTCGGGCAGACCAGACTGCAAACGGAAGCGTGCCCCGATATTCCAGTTTCTGTTGAAATATTTACCGCCGGTTAAAGTAAGGATATGTCGCGAATCCCAGCTTGATGGCAGAAGATTTCCATTCGATTCAGAAAATTTAGAATAACCGAAAGTATAAGCTATGATACCGTACAGATTGTTTACCGTACGCTTCTGGGCAAGCAACTCTACGCCATAGGTTTCGCCAAAACCACGTGAATCCAAAGGTTCGCTGCCCACTACGCCAAAATCGCCACCAACGTTAGCAAGTGAAATTTGATTTCTGAGAGAAAACGGGTAGTTCTTATATTTCTTGTAGTATCCTTCAACGGTCAAACGCAGGTTATTTTCACCGTTATATTCAAATCCACCAACGATATGGGTATTTCTGATGTATTTCAGTGTGTTTTTATTGATCAGGAGATCATTTTCAATAAAACCTAAAGCAGTGTAAGTGGGCAGTTGATAATAAATACCGGTGTTGAAATTAAACGCGAACCGATCGGTAAATCTATAGCTCAGTGAAAGACGAGGCGAAAACTGCTCCAGCGGATTTTCTGTATTATCGGAATAATTGCTGGCATCTAAACGCAAACCGGCTGAAACCTGCAAACGGTCGTTCGCAAACTTACGCGCAGACTGAAGGTAAAGACCATACTGAATCAAATCCAGATCCGAAGTAAAATCATCAAAGTTTATGGCATTCTGCGTTACATTTTTGGGTAACAACAGTCGGCAAACCAATCACTTTATCAACTTTGTGTATTACCCCATTGTCAGCACTAATGTTGGTAGCCGTTACAGTAGAAACACCGTTAATTCTCACTCCGGAAGAGGTATTGATGTACATGCTGATATTTCTGGAAGACGAAGCCGAACCTTTGGCAAGCATAGAAACATATCCAGTCGTTACATCTGCCGCTATCACTTTGAAAGACGGTACATGATTTAGCAGAATTTCTCTGAGTGTTGCTACCGGTACAGCCTCAAGATTGGCGAATCCGTTATCTTTCAAGAAGGTAGCAAAAGCCGCATTAGAAGGCGCGAAAACAGTAAAAGTACCACTGCTTTGTAGTGTAGTAGCCAAACCCGCTTTATCTATAGCCGCTTTTAAATTCGACAGGTCCGTATCCCGGGAAGCAAGTTCATAAATACTGCCGGAACTCGGCATTTCATCCCGAGATTCTTCACAGGAAATCATCACAAAGCCGAACATTAACGCTACGGCAAACAGTTTCAAAAGATTTTTCATAATGTAGATATTTTTAATTTGAAACCAACAAGACAACTATTGTACTAAATGTTAATTTTTAGTATTGAATTTTACTATTGATATGATTGATGAGACTTTATCGAAAAAGGATAAAATACTGAGATTGTGTGAAATAGTTAAGAAATTCAAAAAATTTGATGACCTGAAATTACTCGTGCAGAAATAAGAGTCACAAAGTGTTTAAATGAAATAAATAAAACTCCCGGTTTGGGGAGTTTTGGTGATATTTGAAATGTTTGCTTATAAATCTTCTACAGTTTAAGAGAAATTGCGCAAAGTAAGTTTTACTCCTTAATTTTCAGCAGTAAATTCGGGTCCGGACAGTTATCGCGGTAAAAATCCACTTCGCTGAAACTGCACACGCCGGGATAATCGCCTTTCTTGCTTTCGATATCTTTAATAATCTGAAAATGCAGATGTGGCGCATAATCACCGTTCACCGGCGGTTTACCGAGTTCGGCGATCTTCTCGCCCTTTTTTACGGGTTGCCCTTCCCTTTTTCCTGTAAGACTTTCCAGGCTTAAATGTCCGTACAGTGTGTAAAAAGTAAAACCTTCAATTTCGTGTTCCAAAATGATCGTCGGGCCATAATCACCGAGAAAAGTGTTGTTCTGGAAACTGTGGATTTTTCCGTCCAGCGCGCTCAAGACAGAAGTTCCGGCTTTGATCCACAGATCCAAGCCGATGTGGATGTTCCGTTCTTCTAAATTATCATCGTTGAAGTTCGTACTCCTTTTATATAGGTTGCGCTTTTCGAGATAACCGCCGTACGCCACTTTCGCCTGATTTTTTGAAAGATACTCTTCCACAAAATCCTCAAATTTTTCAGCATCAGTAAGGTCTAAATCTAGTTCATCGGTGTGTTGTGCCGAAAGGTCGAACGCAACGTAATCTTTGTAATCGATGGATGCGTCGATGACTTTTACACCAGTTTGTTTTAGGAGAATATCTTTTAAGGTGTTCATCTTTATTCTAAAATTCAAATATAGAGAATGTGGTGAGAATATTTTGAGGGAATTTGCTGTAAACTTTTAAGCGAAATAACCTTTGAATCCAGACTTTCTCTTTAGAACCCAGGGAATTCCCCTCCGCTGGAGGGGTGGCGAAAATTCGGAGAATTTTTGACGGGGTGGTTCCTGCATTCGAAAAAAACTTAATTTTATTTAAAAATTGGCATGCCTGAAAAACGAATACTCACTCACATCAATGGCGTCATCATTTATCGGAACTTCGTGGAAAACCTTCCTTATAATCCCCTTCTGGTACCATTAACAAAGAAAAAAAGAAAGGCAGGAATCTTATCTGAGGTATTATTCTGGCAACAAGTGCGAAACCACAATTTTCATCGTATCGATTTTGACAGGCAGCGTATCATCGGTAATTATATCGTTGATTTTTATGTAAAAACCTTAGGACTGGTAGTTGAGATCGATGGTTTTAGTCACGGTACAAAGCAGGAATATGACGCTGTACGGACAGCTTTTATGGAAAAACTGGGTCTAAAGGTTTTCCGCATCACCGACTGGGATGTAAAGCAAAACTTAGCGGTTGCGATGAAAGATCTGGAGGACTTTATCATTGCGAATTACAGTGCGCCTTAGTAAACCACCCCGTCAAAAAATCAAAGATTTTTTGCCACCCCTCCACCGGAGGGGAATTCCGATATTCCAATTTTCAAATTAACTCATTTTCAAATTAAAAAAGACTCTCATCCACAAAATTCGGCAGCGTCACTTTCAGATTCGGTTCGGCTTCCATGGCTCTCTTGATGGCGAAAACGGCGCCCTCATTCCTTGCCCAGCTTCGACGGGAAATGCCGTTGTTCACGTCCCAGAACAGCATTGATTTTAATTTTCTGTCGGCATCGGCGCTTCCATCGAGCAACATCCCGAAACCACCGTTGATGACTTCGCCCCAGCCAACGCCACCACCGTTGTGAATACTCACCCAGGTCGCCCCACGGAAACTGTCGCCGATTACGTTGTGAATCGCCATATCTGCCGTAAATCTCGACCCGTCATATATGTTGGAAGTCTCTCTGTACGGCGAATCCGTCCCCGAAACATCGTGATGGTCTCTGCCCAAAACCACCGCGCCGATCTCTCCGCTGGCAATCGCTTTATTGAAGGCTTCGGCGATTTTCATTCTTCCTTCCGCATCGGCATATAGAATCCTCGCCTGCGAACCCACGACCAGATTGTTATCCTGAGCGCCTTTGATCCATGTGATATTATCTTTCATCTGCTGCTGAATTTCCTCGGGAGAATTTTTAATAATTTCCTCCAAAACCCGGCAGGCAATTTCGTCTGTTTTCTTTAAATCTTCAGGTTTTCCGCTCGTGCAGACCCAACGGAACGGCCCGAAACCATAATCAAAACACATCGGTCCCATAATATCCTGCACGTAGGAAGGATATCTGAACTCTCTCCCCAAAGTCGGTTTTGCTGCCATGACATCAGCTCCGGCTCTTGATGCTTCCAGCAAAAAAGCATTCCCGTAATCGAAAAAGTAGGTTCCTTTCGCGGTGTGTCTGTTGATGGCTGAAGCGTGTCTTCGCAAGGTTTCCTGAACTTTTCCTTTGAATAATTCAGGGTTTTCTGCCATCATCGCATTGGATTCTTCAAAGGTCACATCAACCGGATAATAACCGCCCGCCCACGGATTGTGAAGCGAAGTCTGGTCTGAACCAATATCGATCCTTAAATTTTCTTCATCAAATTTCTCCCAGACGTTCACCACATTTCCGAGGTAAGCCAGCGAAACCGCTTCTTTATTTTCCTGCGCTTTTCGCACTCTTGCAACCAGTTCATCCAGATCTTCATGGATTTCGTTGACCCAATTTTGATCGTGACGAATTTTTGTAATCTTCGGATTCACTTCTGCAATGACGGTAACGCAACCTGCGATATTTCCAGCTTTTGGCTGAGCTCCAGACATTCCGCCCAAACCTGAAGTTACAAACAACCCGCCTTTGGGTTCTTTATTGATTTTTCTGAAAGCATTCAGAACCGTAATCGTTGTCCCGTGTACAATTCCCTGCGGACCGATGTACATATAGCTTCCGGCGGTCATCTGTCCGTACTGTGTCACACCCAACGCGTTAAATTTTTCCCAGTCGTCGGGTTTGGAATAATTCGGGATCATCATGCCGTTCGTCACCACGACTCTCGGGGCGTCTTTATGCGAGGGGAACAACCCCATCGGATGCCCGGAATACATGGTTAAGGTCTGTTCATCCGTCATTTCAGACAGATACTTCATCGTCAGAAGATATTGCGCCCAGTTCGAGAACACGGCTCCGTTTCCACCATACGTGATCAGTTCGTGTGGATGTTGTGCTACGGCATAATCCAGGTTGTTCTGAATCATCAGCATGATGGCTTTGGCCTGTTCAGATTTTCCGGGATACTCTGCAATGTCTCTCGCTTTCATCTCGTAATCCGGACGGAAACGGTACATATAAATCCTGCCATATTTTTCCAGTTCTTCCCTGAATTCCGGCAATAATTCTGCATGGAATTTCGGTTCGAAATAACGTAAAGCATTTTTCAGCGCGAGTTTTTTCTCTTCGTCGGTCAGAATTTCTTTGCGTTTCGGCGCGTGATTAATGGATGTATCGTAAGGCTTTGGCTGAGGAAGTTCGGCGGGAATCCCCTGTCTGATTTGATCCTGAAAGGTCATATGCATTTTTTACTTTAAGCTTATCTGTCTAGCTTCAAAAATAAGCATAAAAAAATCCCGCGCAAGGCGGGAAGGTATTTTTGGTCTTAAATTTATCCAAGGATATCATCATTGTCCGATTCATGGTCGTCTGCATTGTCGCTCAGACTGTAGAAATCGTTTTCCTCATCTTCCGGTCCTACGCCATCCATCACCACACCCTCTTCATCCTCGGGCAAAGGAACATCCAAAATATCGCCAACGTCGGTCACCGGTGGGGTTTCGTCTAAAATCGGATTGCCATCACCGTCGATCGGTACGTGTTCTTCCTGGTTGAAAATGTCGTTTTCAGGGCTGTAATCCATGTCGCGTAGCCTCTGGTCCTGTTCGCTTCTGTTATTTTCGGGTGCCATATCTTTATTTTATTAAGGTTTAAATTTTACATTTCCTCGCCCAGTTGCTGGTTTTTATTGTTCTCCCAGGCATCGTTGTAGGCTTTCTGCTGGTCTTCCCATGCGCGTGGAGGTATGGCATTCTCGGCATCTTTTACAAAATTCTCTTGGGTGATTTCTGGGTTTCTATCATCCTTGATACGTGCCTGGGGATTTTCAGTGGCGTTGTTCTCTTCGTTGTAATCGGGATTGTTGTCTAGATTACGTTCGGGGTTATTGAAGTCCTGGGATTTCTTGAAATTGTTGTTATCCATAGTATGGTATTTTGTGATTTTTAATGAAATTCAAATAGCATTCCGAAGGAGATTTTAAATTGAAAACTTCTGTTATTTTTAATAGATGCCACCTTCCATTAAGTTTTAAAAAACAGTGGCATTTAGCAAAAACAAGTTAATATTTCAAATGCCATTGCAGAAAAATTCTTAAATTTTATTTTTAAATTTGCCCACATTCATTTTATGGAAAAAAACACAAAAAACGCTTCTGTAAAAGCACTTGCGCAAAGCAAAACCCTATCTAAACCACGGATATTTTTTGGGATACTCTTCTTGGTGGTTTCGGTGGTGCTCACCTTTTCATTTATTTCGTACCTCATGAACTGGCAGGCAGATCAAAGCCAGGCCGGTACCATGCTCGATAAGTCGGTACAATCCTCGAATATTTTTGGTAAGGTGGGCGACTGGCTGGGTAATATGTTTATTTTCGAAAGTATAGGGGTGGCAGGTTTTGTAGTGGCATTCCTGTTTTTCGTGTGTGCCATGATCATCATGAAGAAAAACTACTTCAAACCATGGAAGACCATTGGCCATTCTTTGTTTTTTATTTGTTGGCTGCCGATTTTTATGGGCGCAATCACCCAAGGACAAGGCGTACTGAGTGGTGTTTACGGCTTCCAGATTATGGATTTCCTTAATGCGGTAATTGGCACGGCCGGTCTGTGGTTGGTACTTTTCGTAAGTATTGCGCTGTATTTCATATTAGAATTTAATCTGAATCCTAATAACGTAAAAAACAAACTAAGTGACCTGAATGACAATACCATCGGTCGCGTAAAATCTTTGATGCCCAAATCTGCCGAAAACTTCGAGGCAGATGAAGAACTGGAAGCTATCGTAGAAGAAGCACGACATGAAAATCCGGAGGCGATGCCCGAGCCTAAAATAATACCACCCACCGAAGTTGCGGTAAAAGGATTTCCGCCAGTGGAAATATCTACGGAAATCGAGCCGATAAAAACGCCAAATGAAACTTCTTTTGAGGACAATCCGTCTAAGATTACAGTTACCGAAGATGCCGGCATCACTCTGAACCTAAAACCTGAACCTGTTTTACCCAATACACAGGATGAATTTGATTTTAAGGTAGAAGTCGCCCAAACTGCGGATGATTACGATGACAGCGATGATAAGTCGCAACAACTGGTACAAAAACACGGCCTGTACGATCACAAACTAGACCTGGCGACCTTCCAGATGCCGCCTGTTGAATTGCTGAAAGATTATGGTAACACCGAAATCGCCATCAACCGTGATGAACTCGAGGAAAATAAGAACAAAATCGTTGGCTTACTTAAAAACTTTAATGTAGGTATCGCTGAAATCAAAGCGACCGTGGGTCCTACGGTTACTCTTTATGAAATTGTTCCCGAAGCCGGAATCCGCGTGGCATCCATTAAAAAACTTCAGGATGACATTGCGCTGAACCTTTCGGCTTTAGGCATTAGAATTATCGCGCCGATGCCCGGAAAAGGCACCATCGGTATTGAAGTCCCGCGGAAAAATCCTTCGATGGTTTCTATGCGGAGTGTTATCGCCTCGCAGAAATTCCAGAATACGGACATGGATCTGCCGGTGGTTTTCGGAAAAACGATTTCTAATGAAATCTTCATGGCCGACCTCGCCAAAATGCCGCATTTGCTGATGGCCGGGGCTACCGGACAGGGAAAATCTGTCGGTATCAACGCAATCCTGACTTCCCTACTCTACAAGAAACATCCGAGCGAACTGAAATTCGTGATGGTAGATCCGAAGAAAGTGGAACTTTCACTGTATTCAAAAATCGAAAGACATTATCTGGCTAAACTGCCGGATGGCGATGACGCAATCATCACCGACACGCATAAAGTAATCAACACCTTGAATTCACTTTGTGTAGAAATGGATCAGCGGTATGATTTGCTTAAAAATGCCTTCTGCAAAAACTTAAAGGAATACAATAAAAAATTCAGTGAAAGAAAACTGAATCCTGAAAACGGCCACCGCTACCTGCCTTATATTGTTTTGGTTGTGGATGAATTTGCGGATTTGATTATGACCGCGGGTAAAGAAGTCGAATTGCCAATCGCCAGACTTGCGCAACTTGCGAGAGCTGTCGGAATTCACTTAATTGTAGCCACACAGCGCCCTTCGGTGAACGTAATTACTGGTATGATTAAAGCCAACTTCCCAGCCAGAGCGGCGTTCCGTGTGATTTCGAGCGTAGATTCACGTACGATCCTTGATTCTCCCGGGGCAGACCAACTGATTGGTAAAGGCGACATGCTTTATTTTAATGGAAACGAGATTCTGCGCCTTCAATGCGCATTCGTGGACACACCGGAAGTGGAGAAAATTGCGGAATTCATAGGAGCCCAAAAAGGTTATGCGTCGGCATTTATGCTGCCAGAATACTCAGGTGACGATAATACCAGCAGCACGGCGGCCTTCGATCCTAATGAAAAAGACGCTCTCTTCGAAGAAGCGGCCAGAATCATTGTATCTACCCAGCAAGGCTCCACCTCAATGCTTCAGCGTCAACTGAAACTTGGGTACAACCGTGCCGGCCGCATCATAGACCAGCTGGAGGCTTGTGGCATCGTAGGCAGCTTCAATGGGGCAAAAGCACGAGAAGTGATGATTGGCGACCTTCATTCATTGGAACAGTTTTTGGAAGAAATGCGCAAATAATTTTGAACTTTAAACAAGAGTTTAACTTTATCTTAAAAACTTCATCAAAAAAATAAAAAGAATGAAAAACATATTGAAAAAATTTACCCTCGGAATATTTATTTTAGGTGCTTCCCTTACTTTATCGGCCCAAAAAATTGATGCGAAAGCTAAAAATTTACTAGACGCGGTAGCCAATAATTATAAGTCGAAAAACAATGTTTACTTCAAGTTTGTGTACGGAACCGGCAACGGACGTACCGTAACCAAAACAGAGCCCGGCATTTTTTACTCAGCCAAAGACAAATATAAATTGAAAATCATGGGAACTGAGCAGATTTTTGACGGGAATAAAGTCTATAATATTTCTGCCGAAGACCAGGAAGTCACCATCGCAAGACCAAACGGCAGCGGGCAGATGTTTTCTCCGTTAAGTTATATTGAGGAATATAAAAAAGGCTACAATGTGAAATACGTAGGCAAATTAAATGTAAACGGTGTGAACGCAGATCATATTAAACTAACACCGACTAAAAATAACGGTATTAAAGAAGTAAACATCTTTATCAACGGTGCAAGGAAACAATTGGTGAAGCTGGAGCAGTTCGGTAACGATAATTCGGTATCGGTGATTGCCATCAGCAACTATCAGGAAAATCAAAAACTCAGTAATTCGATGTTTTCCTTTGACAGAAATCTTTATAAAAACTATCTGATTACAGAACTTTAAATTGCAAAGCCCTTTCAAAAGAAAGGGTTTTAATTGTTTTTAAAGTAAAAATCTATGCTTTTTTGGTAAATTTGGCGCATGATAAAAAAGCTTGACGGCTACGTCATCAAAACATTTTTCGGCCCCTTTATATTCATCTTCAGTGTGCTGTTCTTCATTTTTGTGGTGAACATCATTTGGATACAGTTGGCACAGTTCACCGGCAAGGGATTAAGCTACTGGGAAATCCTGAAGCTCCTCGCCTATCTTTCGGTTAAAGTGGTGCAGCTCGTGCTGCCGCTTACCATCCTGCTTTCTTCTATCATGACTTTCGGTGATTTTGGTGAACGATATGAGCTTGCGGCGATGAAGGCTGCCGGTATCTCGCTCACCCGAATAATGACACCATTATTCGCGGTGTGTTTTTTGTTTTCCTTCTTTCTCTTTCTGTTTTCTAACAACGTTATTCCAGATTTTCAGCGGAAAGCCAAAAACATGCTTTACAATATTGCTGCCACCAAACCTGCACTGAATTTCGCGCCTGGACAGTTTATTCAGCAAATCCCCGGATACAGTGTAAAATTCGATAAAATAAGTGGCGAAAGCGGTGAAAACCTGGATGGTGTCTTCATCCACAAAATGGCCAATTCCTACGAGAACCAACAATCGATTGTTGCTGAAAAAGGGAAATTCGTGCCTGCTGAAAACAGAAATTACCTTAAACTTGTTCTATTCAACGGACATATTTATGAAGATAATATCGGTAATGTAGATTACAACCAGCGGTTGAAACAACCCGACCAGGCCATAAAATTTGATACGCTGGTGTCGCATTTTAATATTTCTGATATCATCAACAAAGCCCTGGAAGCGGAACAGATTACCGATGATTACTCGTTTCAGCACTTTTTACAGTTGAATTCTACCATTGATAAAACAAAAAAGGAAAACCACAATATCCTCAGCAACCTCAGCAATGAAGTCATCAATCATACAAACGGCTATGTAGGCTATATCGACAGAGTGAAATCGCCTGTACCACCAAAGGCGCCGCCCGCCATCACTTCACTGAAAAAAGAACAGAAACAAGAACTGCTGTACAGCGCTTACAGTAAAATTGAAGGGATAAAGCAACTGAATGCGGGTAAAAAATCACAGGTAAAAGATTTGCACTCTTATTTTTCGCGTGTGGTAATGTACCAACAGCGGATCTTCGCGTATTCAGTAACGTGCCTGATATTCTTCCTCATAGGCGCCAGTCTTGGCTCCATCATCCGGAAGGGTGGTTTGGGATTGCCGGTAGTGATCGCGATCATCATCTTCATTATTTTCTACGTGCTGAATCTCTCCGTAGAGAACATGGCTTGGGCGGGCGAAATAGATCCTTATCTTGCCTCATGGCTGCCAAATATGGTACTGTTCCCGTTCGGTGTGTGGCTGACCTACAAAGCGCTGACAGATTCGCAACTGTTTGATATTGAGAAATATAAAAACTTTTTAAAGCCTGTAACGAAGTTATTCACAAAGAATAAAGAGCACCAGCGTTACCGTTGAAAACCCTTTAGCGGAAATATTTCACAATCGCTTCATCGGTGGGTTTAGTGGTACTTACAAACGTATCGATAAGCCGCCCGTTTTCATCAAGCAAAAATTTGGTGAAGTTCCACAAAATAGTCGTGTTCTTTACGCCATTGAGGTCTTTATCCGTCAGATATTTAAAGACAGGCGCTATGTCATCGCCTTTCACCGATACCTTGGCGGCCATCGGAAAGGTGACACCATAATTTTTTTGGCAGAAAGCACCAATTTCCTCATTGGTACCCGACTCCTGATTGCCGAAATTGTTCGCCGGAAAACCTACAACGGCTACTTTATCGCTGTATTTCTTTGAAATTTCTTCGAGATCGGCGTACTGTGGCGTGAATCCACACGCTGATGCTGTGTTTACAATCAGTATTTTTTTCCCTTTGAAGTCTGCAAAATCAATTTCATTACCGTCCAGACTTCCTACTTTAAAATCGTGGATGCTTTTCATGGCTGTATTTTTATCCTGTGAGATCTCCTGTTTGTGATTGGTACAGTTTTGTACGAAAGCCGCGGCGGCCAGCAGGAATATGAATATCTTTTTCATCGGTAAAGGTGTTTTTCTTAAAACTTGAATGTATTGGGTGGAAGAACTTTATTGGTCTCGATTTTATAAAGCGTAATCACATAATCGCTGTCTTTCTTTGCCGAAGAAGCCTCTATACGGAAGGGCATCATCAGCGCGCCAACATTGCGGTAATCGCTGTACTGCAACGTTTCATCATTCTTTATTTCTTTTATCAGCATGTAGGTTTTTGTATCGAAGTAATAAAGTGTTTTGTTCACGTTTTTTGTAAGTTCTACCTTATGTGTGTAGGTATTGCCGATTTTTTCTTTGCCCAGATATTTTGCCTCAAAACCTTTGGCTTCCCAGTCTATAAAATCTGTATCGAAACTTTCGGGCGTATAATTAGGATATTCCTGGAGTTTATTGGCCGCATAATTCATCGCGTAGCCTTTTTTACCATCAAACCCTTCAATTGCGGTTTTTTTCTTATTGATGACGATGGTGGTTTTGGTAAGATTGGGCCTTTGCTGATAGATCTTGATCGGATATTCATCTTTGATTCCTAAGGTAAGTTTGCCTTGCAGAATGGTAGAGTTTAGTAACTTCCAGTTGGTTAATCCGCCGGAGCGTTCGATGTTCTGACTGATGATTTCCTTTGCAGTTTGGGCGGCAGCCAGTCCGCTGACGAAGAGGACAAATACTAAGAACAGCTTTTTCATTAAAATCTTTCTATTAATTTTTCAAATATATATTTTTTTGAACTTAAGATTGCGCAGTGCGATCCAAAAGTTCGCGGGCTTTCTCGAGATCCGCGGGCACATCAATGCCTACACCTACAAAATCTGTTTCTATCATGCGGATCTTCATGCCATACTCCAGATAGCGCAGACATTCAATCTTTTCTGATATTTCCAGCGGCCGCATAGGCAATTTCGCAAAATCAAGCAACGCATTCTTCCGAAACGCATATACGCCAATATGGCGGAAATAAGTAGTTGCGACCCCAATTTCACGCGGATACGGTATTGCAGAACGACTGAAATAAAGCGCAAAACCTTCATGATCGGTGATTACTTTTACCACATTTGGGTTTAATACCTCTTCTTCTTCCTGAATTTTAATTTTAAGGGAAGCCAACGAAATCCTTCCCGACTCATCATCCTGAAAGACTGAGATCAATTGACGCAGTGGCTCTGTTTTCAGAAAAGGTTCATCCCCCTGTACATTCACCACAATATCACAATCAATGTGCTGTACAGCCTCAGCGATGCGATCGCTGCCGGTTTCATGTGGACCGGTTTTCACGGCTTTGCCGCCCGTCTTGGTAATTTCTTCAAAAATGATATCTGAATCCGTGGCCACAAAGACTTCATCAAACAGGCGGGTTTGTACCACATTATCATAAGTAGTGGCGATAACGGTACAATCACCAAGCATCTGCATGAGTTTGCCCGGGAATCTGCTGGCCTCGTAACGTGCCGGAATAACAGCAATAATCTTCATTAAAAATTATTTGAGGTTTAAAAGTGACTTTTCAAGGCGTGGTAACATTTCAGTAATCGCTTCCGCAGACAGACCGCCCACCGAAGCCCGGAACCAAGGCATGTTACGCGAATTACCAAAGGCGGAAAACGGTACCAATGCAACCCCTGCCTCTTCAATGAGGTAGAAGACCAAATCGGATGAATCCGCGATTACCTCACCGTTTGGTTTTATTTTACCTAAATAGTCCAGTTCGATGGTGAGGTACAGCGCACCCATCGGTTTGATGCTGTTGACAGTCATTCCGCGGGAGCTCATATCCTGAATACCAGTGTGCAGTACTTGCAGGCTGGCTGCGATTTTGTTTTTATAGTCCTCTACAAAAGCATCTACCTGTCTTGGATCATTAAGGAACTTTGCTACGGCAGACTGTTCCGGTTTTGGCGCCCAGGCACCGATGTGCCCTAACAATGACTTCATATGATCCATGATTTCTTTCGGACCGAAACTCCATCCCACGCGGATTCCTGTGGCGGCGAAGCATTTGGAAGTTCCGTCAATAAAGATGGTATATTTCTTCATCTCCTGAAACAGCGACACCGGATTGTAATGTTCTTCCCCAAACGTTAGCATCGCATAAATTTGGTCATACATCAAGTAAAGCGGTTTTTGACCTTCGGTACGGCGGCTATTCTCTTCGAGCACGAGTTCGCAGATTTCACTTAGCTGTTCCTTAGAAAACATGGTCCCTGTAGGATTCAATGGTGAGCAGAGCGCCAGCAATACAGCATCTGGCAGATGTGGTTTCAGTTCTTCAGCAGTAGGCAGAAAATTATTGGCCTGGCTGGTCTCTACTTCTATTTTCACCGCGTCGGTTAAGTAGGTGTAGTGATTGTTATTCCACGATGGGACTGGGTATATCACCTTGTCGCCTGCGTCAACAATAGTTTTGAAAGTAGCATAGATCAAAGGTCGCGAGCCACCGGCTACCAAAATCTCCTCGGATGAATAAGTAAGACCATACCGCTGCTGAAGATCAGCCGAAACTGCTTCACGAAGCGGCTTCAACCCGTTAGCCGGGGGATAGTTCGTAAGATTGTTATCGTACGCTTTCTGTATCTCTTCTTTTAAAATCTTCGGGATGGGATAGATATCAGCGTCTAAATCACCAATCGTAAGGTTCGCGATTTCCGCGCCCTGGGCTTTCATGTCGTTGACCTGGTTGCCAATTTTAATAATTTCGGAACCGATAAGGTGCTGGGCTAATTTTGATGCTTTCATACTAAAATATTTAAACCTCCGGAGCGGACTCCGAAGGTTTTTAGGTTAAAGTTTTAGGTCGGCCTTTACCTGACTGATTTTTTCTTCAAGTATCAAGAGTTTCTCACTGAACTCCTGTTCCGAGGTAATATTATCTTTTACCGAAACGTAGAATTTTATCTTCGGCTCTGTACCAGATGGCCGTACGCAAACTTTGGTGCCATCTTCGGTGTAATAGATCAAAACGTTGGATTTCGGGATCTCATCCATCACAGACTTTCGGTTTTCGGGTAGATGCAGGGAAGTCTGCTCTAGGAAGTCTTTCACTTCAGCGATTTTGGAGCCTGCGATGACCGCCGGTGGATTCTCGCGGAAGTTCTTCATCATCTGCTGAATTTCCTCTGCGCCGCTTCTGCCCTTCTTCACTACATTGATGAGGCCTTCATAATACATGCCGAGGTCTTTGTAGATCTCAATCATATATTGGTACATCGTCTTACCGTTGGCTTTACACCAGGCGGCAATTTCACATGCCAGAAGAATAGAGCCGCAAGAATCCTTATCTCGCACGAAATCCCCGGTCATAAAGCCGAAACTTTCTTCGCCTCCACACACGAATTTTTCAGTGCCCTCGTGCTCGCGGATCATTTTTCCGATCCATTTGAAGCCGGTGAGCCCAACTTTACAGTCAACACCGAATTTTTTAGCAATATCAAAGAAAATATCTGATGTTACGATGGTAGAGCCAATGAACTCTTTACCTGTAATTTTACCGGCTTTTTGCCACTGGTCGAGGATGTAATATGTTAAAATGGTGTTGGTTTGGTTACCGTTCAGCAACTGCATTTCGCCCTGTAGGTTTCTTACCGCAATACCTAATCGGTCACCATCGGGATCGGTACCGATGACGATGTCGCCGTTGGTAATCCTGGCCAGGTCAAGCGCCATTTCAAGTGCTGCAGGTTCTTCCGGATTCGGGGAAGCGACGGTCGGGAAATTACCGCTTGGGATCATTTGCTCGGTTACAAAATCAACTTTCGTAAAACCTGCCTTTTTCAATGCCTGCGGAATGGTTTTATAGGTAGTGCCGTGAATAGAGGTGAATACGATATTCAAATTATTATAACCTATCTTATCCTTCTGATACAGCGAATTTTCCATACAAGCATCAATGTACACCGCATCCTGTTCTTCGCCAATCCATTCAATTAAATTATCATTCCCTTCAAATTTAATGTCTTCAAACTTTACAGAATATACCTCGCGTATAATGGCATCATCATGTGGGGGTACAATCTGCGCCCCGTCATTCCAATATACTTTATAGCCGTTATACTCCGGTGGGTTGTGGGAAGCTGTGAGTACGATCCCAGCGTTACATTTTTTATCGCGAACGGTAAACGATAATTCGGGTGTCGGGCGGTGTTCCTTGAAAAGCAAAACTTTGATGCCATTGGCCGTAAGCACATCGGCACACATTTTACCGAATTCTTTTGAGTTGTTGCGGACGTCATAAGCGATTGCCACTTTTATTTCCTCGCCGGGGAACTGGGTATGTAGATAGTTCGCAAGACCTTGTGTGGCCTGGCCAAGGGTATATTTGTTAAGACGGTTGGTGCCCACGCCCATAATGCCGCGCATACCGCCGGTACCGAACTCCAGTTCGCGGTAAAAGGAATCTTCCAGATCTTCAGAGTTGGTTTTAATCCAATGTTCAATGGTCGTTCTGGTGTCCTGATCGAAGGTTTCGCTAAGCCAAAGCTGTGCTTTTTCTAAGGTTGTCATATCTGTAATGTTTAATAACTTTAATGAGTTGCTGTCACTGTAATTTTCTGTGCTGTACCTGCGCGGTTGGGTCGATTTTGAAGGCACGTATCGGATCGTTGTAATAAATCATCTTAGCGGTGTTCTTAACGGTTCCTTTCAATGAATCTCTTACGTTAACTTCTGCGTAATTACCGTTTTTTGAGTCGATGGTCAAATTGCCGAGCAACCAATAAGGTGAAAGAAGGCTGGCTGAATCTGCTATTTTCAGTACTGCATTTTCAGTGCTGCCCAAGAAATTCGCGAGGCTTTTATCACTCATATCCACTTCCGCGCGGCGCGACTTAACCGACCCAATAAATTTACTGTTATTTTTTAAATTCAGCCGAAAATTATCGGTATTTATTTCACTTGAAATATTAATTTCTACGGAGTCTGCTACAGAAACCTGCTGAAGATCATATTTAGAATACACGGTAACGTTATAAAAATCAGTTCCGCGAGTCTCACGCCGCTCCGCGATGCTTAACGTCTGATCTTTTACATTGATATTCAAATTATTGAGGATGTTCGGGTACGTTTCTACATTCACAAAGCTACTGTCGCTTTTCACATAAAAAAGCCGGAACTTCCCTTTCAGATCCAAATTGACAAAATCTTCCACACGGAAGTCTTTACTTTCAATTTCGCCTTCGGGTTTCATTTTACCACATGCCAGGAGTGTACATGCCAATAACACAGATAACAGCTGCTTCATCACTAAATCACTTCTTCAATATTATAATTTTTGTGGGTACGGTTACTGCGGATAATCATTTCTCCTAAAAAGCCGGCAATAAAGAGCAATGTTCCGAGGATCATCATCGTTAAAGCAATAAAAAACCAGGCATTATTGGTGAGCAGATGACCATAGATACCACGGGAAACATCTATCAGTTTTGAAAGTCCTAACCAAAATGCCGACAGAAACCCTATGATGAACATCAACGTCCCCACAGCACCGAAAAAATGCATCGGCCGGCCACCGAAACGGCTCACAAACCAAAGTGTAATGAGATCAAGGAAGCCGCGCACGAATCTTTCGGTCCCAAATTTTGACGTTCCATAAGGCCTTGCCTGATGCTGCACCTCTTTCTCGGTAATCTTCCTGAAACCTGCATTGGCAGCAAGGACCGGGATATAACGGTGCATATCGCCGTAAACATCAATAGATTTTACGACTTGCTTTTTATACGCCTTCAGCCCACAGTTAAAGTCGTGCAGATATACGCCGGAGACCTTACGCGCAGCGGCATTGAAGAGCTTGGATGGCAAATTTTTAGTCATCACGTTATCGAAACGTTTTTTCTTCCAGCCAGACACGATGTCGTAATCCTCCTCTTTTACCATTTTATAAAGTTCAGGAATTTCCTCAGGAAAATCTTGCAAATCCGCGTCCATAGTGATGATGACTTCGCCCTGCGCACGCTCGAAAGCGGCATGTAAAGCCTGCGATTTGCCGTAATTACGCGAGAATTTGATGCCATGAATCTGCGGATGCTGCACTTTCAGGTTTTCGATGATGCTCCAGGAAAGATCTATACTGCCGTCATCTACGAACCAAACTTCATAGCTGAGGTTGGCAAAACGGCACACCTGATCTATCCTGGAAAACAATTCCTCCAGCGAATCTTCTTCATTAAGCAGCGGTATGATGATCGATAAATTCATGAATATTTTAAAATTATATTAGTTAATGAGTTATACAGTAGGTTTATTACGGAAAAAACTGCCAAAAAACACCGAGAGGATCACATAGAAAACCAAAATCGCGGCAAAGTAATAGAAAAACTGGCGGAGGGTAAACATATCTTTCCCTTTGATCATTTCCGGGGAAAAACTTTGCAGCCTTTCCTGATATTTACGCTCCAGCTCAGCCTGTGCCTCTTTATCCGCAAGGCCGGTTTTGGCTTTTACATATTCCTTGTTAAGCTCGGTCTTCTGTCTTTCAATGTATTGATAATTAAGTAAATCCTTAGCGGCAGGATCTGCAAAATTCAGAAATAAAAACATCGCGAGCACCGAAAGCAGCCCACCGAAAAACATCGGTTTGAATGCCCGCCCGAACACCTCGCGAAAACCCATGGGAAAGCCTTTTTTCTTTTCTATATGCACCGAATAATACGCCCCTGCCAAATACACCGCAGGCAATAAAAATGCATTGATAAGCAAAGAATTGTTGAAATATTCGGTATTCATCCCGAAAAAATACATGGCAAAGAAAATTACCATCGTGGCTACAAACAGCAGAAAACCAACACCATATACACTTTTTACCATGCTAAATATTTTAATAACTATATTTTTTTTATTTGTAAATTTTGAAATTTAATTTAAAGCCCTATCTTTGCACCGGCAAGTCCTACACAACCAGCTCCTGTGAATCCTCCAGGGTGGGAACGCAGCAAAGGTAAACGGTTGTAGCGGTGTGATGTAGATCGCTTGCCATTTTTTTATGCCTAAAATTTAAAGGTTTCTCCCAACTTAGGTAATATCAACTCCACTCCTTTTTCTTCAAAATGCTTTTTTGCAGTTTCATGGTTAATCTCAATCGGTGCGAAGGTATCGAAATGGCAGCCAATCACTTTATTTGTTTTCAGTAATTCAGACGCCGCGAAACTTGCATTTTTAGCGCACATCGTGTAATGACCACCTACGGGAAGAATAGCCAAGTCTATCGCGCCATAAAGTTGTGGAAATATGGCCATATCTGCCATTACGCCTGTATCACCTGCAAAATAGATGTTTTTCTCAGGGAAACTGAACATATAACCACTGGGTTCACCGCCATAAGTTCCGTCGGGGAACGAACTGGTATGACTGGCAGAGACCATCGAAATTTCAAGGTCCTCTATTTTGGTGGAACCGCCTATATTTAGATCAACCGCATGCGGGTGACCGAAATATCCACAGATTTCTGGCTGACCAATAAGTTGTGCTTCCGGATAATGCTGCAGCACATCCGCAACATCCGCTGTGTGATCCCCGTGCGCGTGGGTAATCAAAACATAATCAATCTGTTGCGCAAGTATATCAAAGCCAGATTCGGCTTTGCCATGGTAGTAGAATGGGTCAGTAAGGATGTTTTTACCCTTGTAGGTAAGCAGAAAGCAGTTCTGCCCAAGATATTGTATTTTCATTTTTGATGTTTTTTTAAAAATAATTAAGTCCGAACGCTACCAGCAAACTCATCACCAATGTGAAGATCCCAACCTGTTTTAGATACGGATCCAGCTCACGAGGCTCGCGGGTTGTCATGATCTTTCTTCTGAGCGCAGTCATGGGAAAAACAAGGATGAAGAAAATAAAGGCATAGTAGTTACCCTGTTCGTGCAGGCCATTCATCATCATGAAAACAAGCATCAGGATCAGCGGAAGCTGTAGCAAAACGATTTCGTACACCATTGCGTAACGGAAACCCATCCGCAACGCGAGTGTTTTCTTCCCACTAAGCGCATCACTTTCAATATCGCGCATGTTGTTGAGATTCAGCACTGCCGCACTCATCATACCAATGGCTGTGGCTGGCAGAAGCATATCCCAATGAAATGTTTTGGTGAACAGAAAATAGCTTCCGCACACCGAAACCAGGCCAAAAAATGCAAAGACGAAAATATCGCCCAAGCCCATATATCCGTATGGCTTTTTACCAACCGTATAACCGATTGCCGCCAAAATACAGGCAATGCCAAGCCCCACAAAAATGTAAAACTCCTGCATCAGGCCTTCCTTGAAAAAGGCGAGATATAATAAGGTTACCGTAGCTATTAACGACAGAAGTGCAAACAAAACCATGGCATTTCGCATTTGCTTTGCTGTAATTTTGCCTGAAGCTACCGCACGCTGTTCTGCCTCATTTATCCTGAGTTTGTCGGTACCTTTAATTCCATCACCGTAATCATTCGCAAAATTAGACAACACCTGATACAGTAACGTTACAAGCAGTGCCAACGCAAAGATTCGCCAGTCCCAACTGCCGCCATCCTGCATGATTCTCCATCTTGCGATAAACGAACCCATGATAATCCCACTGATGGAAAGCGGTAATGTGCGCAAGCGTGCGGCTTTAATCCAATCTGTCATTGTTTTTGTAAAATGTACTTTGTACTTAGTATTTTATAGTTGATACATCGTACTTCATATAATAGTGCGATTTCTAAGAAATCCATTTGTTGTCCCCAAAGTTTGGCTTCCGTTTCTCCAGGAAGGCGTTTCGGCCTTCTTTGGCTTCATCGGTCATGTACGCCAGTCGTGTCGCTTCGCCCGCGAATACCTGCTGCCCTACCATACCGTCATCGGTGAGGTTCATGGCGAATTTCAGCATTCGGATAGACATCGGGGATTTCGCTAAGATTTCCTGCGCCCATTCGTATGCGGTATCTTCAAGCTCGGCATGTGGGATTACAGCGTTCACCATGCCCATATCCGCAGCTTCCTTCGCGGAGTAATTTCGGCCTAAAAAGAATATCTCGCGCGCTTTTTTCTGTCCGACCATCTTTGCCAAATAAGCAGAACCGTACCCACCATCGAAACTGGTGACATCGGCATCGGTTTGTTTAAAGATAGCATGTTCTTCGCTCGCCAAGGTAAGGTCACAGACCACGTGTAAGGAGTGTCCCCCGCCTACAGCCCAGCCATTTACAACCGCGATGACCACTTTCGGCATAAAACGGATCAGCCGCTGAACTTCCAGGATGTTCAAACGGTGTCTGCCATCTTCGCCCACATAGCCTTGTTCGCCACGTGCCTTTTGATCGCCACCGCTGCAGAAGGCATGGCCGCCATCTTTCGGACTCGGGCCCTCACCTGTAAGGAGTACTACGCCTACCGATGGATCTTCGGATACGTGATAAAAGGCATCATAAAGTTCAGAGGTTGTCTTCGGCCGGAATGCGTTGCGCACTTCGGGGCGGTTGAAAGCGATACGTGCCACAGCACCACATTTTTTATAAGTAATATCTTGGTATTCTTTTACAGTTTTCCACTCGGTCATAGCTTAAAAAATTTTGACCAAAGATAGGGATTTTATGAGGGGAGACAAAAGGAAAAAGGCGGGCTTTTTTTAGTTTTTTGAGGAATAGAATCTACACAAAATGCATTTTCCAGTTTGAAGCCAGGCTGATTTTATTAATAAAGGATGATAACACAACTGTACATTACTTCACGGAAATTACAGTGCAGCATGATGAGTTAAATAACATCAATTCGATTAGATGCCATCGTCTTCCTGTTCGAATGTTTCTTCTAAAACCGTTTGTGCGGCAAAAACATCATTCGCATTAACGACAAGAATATAATGCTGCGATACGGGGAATACGGCGACCTGGTTTACATATTCATTCCTGATATAGCTGGGGATCTCGCGGGAAGCCAATTTCGACTTTGCGAGTTCTATTTCATACAGATACACGGATTGCAGGATGGGGACGAGTTCAGACATTGTTGATTATTTCTGGCAATGAAGCTAAGGCCGTGCCGTAAATTGATAAAGATGTTCTGTTTAATATTGAATTTATTGCGTATCCGTTTTATTTTTGTTGATAAACCAATATACGGGCAAACCCAACAAAATAAGTAGGAATCCGGGCCATGTATATTGAGGTTTAAACCAAATGAGCAGTACACAGAAGGCTGTCCCGATGAAAAGATATACCAGTGGCGTTAGCGGATAAAGCCAGGCACGGTAAGGACGCTCTATGGCAGGTTTCTTGACCCTAAGATAGATCACCCCGAAGACAGTAATCATATAGAAAAGTACGATGACGAACGAAATCATATCAAGCAGGTCGCCGTACTGGCCACTCAATGCAAGCGCACATGCCCACAAACCCTGCATCCATAATGATTTTTCAGGCACATCGTGGCGGTTATTCTGTATGGCAGCTTTAAAGAAAAGTCCGTCTTTTGCCATCGTTTGAAAAACACGCGCGCCAGCTAATACCAAACCATTGATACAGCCAAACGTAGAGACCATGACTAAAACTGCCATCACGACGGTTCCCACGTTACCTAAGATAACCTCTGAGACGGCGACTGCAGGGCGGTTTTTGTCTGCAAATGCGATAGCATCACGCCCCAGCGTGTTTAAGTAAACCAAATTCACCAATAGATAAAGGATCATCACTACGGAAGTACCCAGCACCATAGCACGCACGATGTTCTTCTTTGGATCCTCAACCTCTCCCGACACAAACGTCACATTCTCCCAAGCTACAGAACTGAAAACAGCGCCTACCATAGCTGCCGCAATGCCACCCAGCAGCGTGATACCGCTGATAGGTGACCAACCTGTGGGCAGCAAATCGTTACCTACCTCTCGGCCAAAATCCTGAAAAGCATCCCAGCCGAAACCCATATTACCTACCCAATACGATTCTTTCACCAGTAAAAAACCAAACGCGATAATGCCCAACAATGCCAATACCTTAGAAGCGGTGAATATATTCTGCAGCAGTTTTCCGTTCTTTACGCCTTTGGTATTGATATAAGTAAGCAGCAGAATGATGACAATCGCCAGAATCTGTACCCACGTAATGCGGAAACTACCACTTTGGAATATGGGTGCCGAATCGTTAAGAGCAGGGATCAGATAAGCGGTAAACTTCCCGAATGCCATCGCCACCGCCGCAATTGTACCGGTTTGTATAACGGTGAACAGGCCCCAACCATAAAGGAAACCTGTCATCTTGCCAAAAATTTCTGTCAGGTAAGTGTATTGTCCGCCAGCTTTCGGGAACATGGCAGACAATTCACCATAAGAAATTGCAGCAGCCACTGTCATCACCGCTGTAATTACCCAAACCGCAATTAACCAATAGCCAGAGCCTAAGTTCCGCATCATATCGGAGCTTACGATAAAGATGCCACTACCAATCATAGATCCCATCACCAGCATTGTGGCATCCCACAGTTTGAGTTTTTTCTGCATAAATTATTTTTACTGTCACTGTAATTTTTTAGGAATCAAATATATTATTTTTATACAATGAATAACATTTTCAATTCAATTTTCTGCATATAGAACAGAAAATATGTATTACTTTTATGAACTATGTATGATAATTTTATATTTTTGTGAAAATTAATTTTTATGAAAAAGGCACTCTTTGTTTTTTCACTAATGTTTTCTTTAGTTGCTTTCGGGCAGGAAACCAAAAAAGTCGGACCACCAGAAGGAAATGCTGCCATCGGCGATACCTACGGAAATATCCTATCACCTCATGCGGACAAAACCGCGGTAACGCCAAAACGCCTTGGAAAATTGTTACAAAAAACCAAAAAAACAGAAAATGTGGCTGTAAAGGGAAAAGTAACTGATGTTTGCGATAAAAAAGGATGTTGGCTCACCATCGAAACTGAAAACGACGAAAAATTCTTCGTAAAGATGAAGGATTACGCCTTTTTCGTTCCTACAGCGCTGAAGGGTAAAAATGTCATCCTTGAAGGTAGCGCAGAAACCAAAGTCATCTCTGTAGATGAACAGAAACATTATGCTGAAGATGCCAAGAAAACCCAGGTAGAAATTGATGCGATCACCAGCCCAAAGGAAGAAATCCGTTTTGTGGCTAATGGGATTAAGATCGTAAAATAAATACCTATACCAGATACAGAGCTACGCAGAAGCGTAGCTTTTTTTTATTCTATCCTAAAGTCAACCGGTTCGTCGAGTTTCGGGAATTTTCTTGCGGAAATAAATTTCTTTCCGGTACAGTCGATTTCTTTCCAACCTTTTTTGTTACCTACATCGCCTACTTCCATCACAACAGGTACAAAAGATATTTCGTCTTCATTTTCCTGTATCATTTCACGGTATTGTACCGCAATATCCAAGATACACTCATATTCCAGACTCAATTTTACATTACGGTAAATAAGGTCGTAATGGGTTTCTTTATTTAATGGTATCTCCAGGTAGGCTTCCCAACCATCTGTACTACCTTTAAGTTCTGAAATGGCTTTTAGCGCTTCGAATAGGGCTTGGGTAAAATATTTTCGGGTATGTACTCGATAATAATCCTCCTGATAATACCCACCTTCAAAAAGGATAGTAGGCAAACCCATTTTACTGAAATTGTCGCCGGTAGAGGTGGGATAAAATTCATCAGAATACCTGGCAACCTGTTTCGGAAGGTCATCCTGCAACGATTTGTAAATCCTTGAGATTACGGCCATGCATTTCTTCCGAACTTCTGTGATCTCGCGCTCCACATTCACACTTGGCGCCAAAAAGGACAGCGTTGCCGGATACTCCCCATCGGTGGTGAAAATCGTACGCTGATCGTGGAGATTTAAGGCATAATCATAAGATCCCGAAGTCGCTGTTTCCTTCAGGATCGCAAATTCTTTACTTGAGACTTTCAAAAAATCCCTGTTCATATCAATATCCAGCGCGTTTCTGCGCGTCCATTTTGCGGATCCGTCCGGATTCAACATCCAGATGAAATCAAGTGTAAGCGTTTTAAACAATTCATTCTGCAATCCAGGATTTTCCTTCAATGAATGTAACAGATCTAGCATGGCCAATGTTCCGGTAGATTCATTACCGTGCATTTGCGACCAGGCCAATACTTTCAATTTACCATTGCCTAACCTCATCCTGTAAATAGGTTGTCCCAAAACTGAATGACCAATAACGGTAATCTGATCGCTGTAATTCTCTTCTAAGAATAAAAATAATTTTTCGGGACGAATATAGCGTGTAGCGAACGTTGGGTTTTTCGAATAAGGCAAAATTGATGGCATAGATGATAATTTACAGATTTCAAATATATAAAAATGAGAGCAGTTTACACTTGTTTACTTTTGTAAACTTATTAAACAAGACAATATGTCATCTTGTCTGTGGATAAAAATGTGGATTGCATTATTCGTAATTCAATTTTATAAATTATTGAATTTGAGTATTTTATAATTTTCATATAATATTTTACTTAAGATAGACTTTAAGTATTAAATGTTGTGGAAAACCTGAAATATTGAAAGTTTGGTTAAACCTGCAAGGATTGCAATATTATTTGATGATTGTTTGGCGTTACAGATGTAAACAAGCGTAAAAAACTTTAAAAAGTTTATATTTGTCGTTATTTAATTTTTATATGAACAACGAAACAATCTTTATGGGAGGCTTCTTGATATTTATTGCCTTCATCCTTGCCCTGGACTTAGGTCTGCTTAAGAAGAAATCCGATACCGTTTCTATGAAACAAGCCGGACTTATGAGTTTTTTCGTAGTCGCACTCTCCATGTGCTTCTATTTTGTACTCCTTACATACGGTCACCTACTCCACGGCATTGACAGTATGGAAAAACTCCAGAGCGTGATCACCTCGCATCATCATCCGGTGAAAGTAATCCCTAACGATCTGGAACTTAGCATACAACTGTATAATCAAAATCTGGGCCTTGAGTATCTTACCGGATACGTTGTAGAATATGCCTTGTCGGTTGACAACATCTTCGTCATGGTTTTGGTATTTACCGCCTTTGGTGTCGCGCCACGAAATTATCACCGCGTCCTGTTCTGGGGAATTTTAGGTGCGATCGTCATGCGTTTCATCTTTATATTTGTAGGTGCCGCACTGATAGAAAAATTCAGTTGGATCATGTATGTGTTCGGGGCGTTTCTGGTATTTACCGGGATAAAAATGTTCTTTGATAAGCAAGATGATGAGAAAATCGACCCTCAGAATCACCCTGTAGTAAAGTTCGCAAAACGGTTTTTTAAGGTACACGATCATTTCGTAGGTAATAAATTCTTTGTTACCATAGATGGTGTAAAGAAGATCACTCCCCTATTCCTCGTACTTTTGATCATTGAAGCTACCGATCTTATTTTCGCCGTAGATAGCATCCCAGCGATATTCTCGGTTACCAAGGACCCTTATATTGTATTCTTCTCAAATATCTTTGCGATTATCGGTTTGCGTTCGATGTTCTTCCTGCTGGCGGGTATTATTGATAAATTCCGTTTCCTAAAGATTGGTTTGGCTGTATTGCTCACCTTTATCGGACTCAAGATGTTATTACATTCTTACCTCCAAGTATGGGGTTTTACCACCAGCCACTCTTTGATTGTAATCGTCGGGATCCTTGGCGCCAGCATCTTGCTGTCACTATTATTTCCTGCAAAGAAGAAAGAACGTAAGCTGAAATTCGATCCTGAGAAAGACGAGCACGCACACCGTTCATAACAATAAACTACGGTAACTTATTATAAACCAGCGTCTACAACGCTGGTTTACTTTTGTAAAAACATTTGGTTTACATTTGTATTTACAAGTTTAAATTTATTTTTTACATTTGTAATTATGAATTTGAATGAACGAATTGCCGAAATCATCGCTTACTCTAAACTTACACCCTCAGAATTTGCTGATGAAATAGAAGTACAGCGATCTAACATCTCACATATCACTTCCGGAAGAAATAAACCTTCCCTAGACTTTCTTATCAAGATTAAGAACAGATTTCCAGAACTTACTTGGGACTGGGTAATTACTGGTGAAGGCGAAATGCTACAGAAGCCAGAGGAAAAAATTCCGGCAAAAACACAATCCGTTCCTGTCCCCGATTTATTTTCAATCATCACTGACGAAAATTTCGGTAAGACATCAGATGAACAATTAAGCGAAACTGTAAGCCCTCGAGAATCCGATATTCCTGCACAGCGTTCAGTTAAAGAAATTTTAAGCGATTCTCAGCGATTAGGAAATCAGGAATTAAAACCAGTTACACAAACAACTGAAAATCAATTACCTATCATTAAGAAAATCGTTTGGTTTTATGATAATGGTAAATTTGAAAGTTTTGAACCATAAAATTTTGCTTCTCACAAAAAAACTGTTTCTTTCTATTTATAAATATTCATACTAAATTTTATAGAGCCTTATTTAGGCACGTACTTAATAAAAAAACCGCTGGTCAATACCAACGGCTACAATCTTATTTCTTTCGGGGAGTTTTAAGTCCCTCCTGTTGGGCTTCTGAAATCCCAATCGCTACTGCCTGTTTTCGATCAGTAACTTTTTTTCCTGCAGAAGTCTTTAATTTACCTTCTTTGAACTCGTGCATCACTTCTCCGATTTTTTCGGAGGCTTTGTCGGAATATTTCTTGGCTGCCATATTTTAACAATTTTCGGTTTTTTATAGAAATGGGTTTTAAACACTGAAGGAATCATCAATTTTATGGCCAAAGCATGATGCTTTACATCACTTTCTGCCGCCGTTTTAATAAAATTATTATCTTTGGTCTTTATCAAATTTTATCCATGAAAAAAATCTTTTTAACCATCTCGGTAATGGCTTCTGTAGCGGCTTTTGCTCAGGAAATCACCCTCGACAAAATATATTCCGGATACTATCGCGGTAAAGGAATCAGCGGAATCGCCTCCCTTAAGAACGGACTGAATTATGCCGTGATCGAACCGGGCGGAATCGCGAAATATTCTTACAAAACTTCGCAAAAAGAGGGAAACATCGTAGATGGAAGGTATGAATCTTACCTGTTTAATGATGATGAATCAAAAATCTTGTTGCTGAAGGAAAGTGAACCTGTTTACAGACATTCTTTTTTTGGTAAATATGAGGTAAAAGACCTTAAAACCGGTAAAACGGTCAACCTGAACGAAGGTAGATTCGTGCAAGAACCTACTTTTTCACCAGACGGTACCAAAGTAGCCTTCGTGGCCGACAATAACCTCTATTATCAGGATATCGATACCGGAAAAATCGTTCAGATAACGATTGATGGTAAGAAAAACCACATCCTGAATGGCTTGGCCGATTGGGTGTATGAGGAAGAATTCGGGCACGCACGTTTATATGAATGGACTAAAAACTCTGATGCTATTGTCTTTGTAAAGTCTGATGAAACCGACGTTCCGGAGGTTTTAATACCTATTTACGGCAAAAAGCTCTATCCTTCGGAGATGCGTTTCAAATATCCGAAAGCCGGCGAAAAAAACTCAGTCGTATCCGCGCAGCTTTTCCGTTTGGATTCTGGCAAAACCATAGCGCTTAACCTTTCGGGCTTTAAGAATTATTACATCCCGAATGTCTATAAAACGGCCAAAGCAGATGAAATCATTTTAATCACTTCTGATAGAACACAAAATGCTTCAGACATACTGAAAGTAAATACCAAGACAGGCAACATCAGAAAACTCTTCACGGAAACTGATGAAAAATGGGTTGATACTGATAATGTTACCCTAGAATTTTTAGATGATAATTCATTCATCTGGGGCTCTGAACGTGATGGGAACAGACACCTTTATTTATATGATGAGAACGGAAAGCTGAAAAAGCAAATCACCAAAGGCAACTGGGAAGTCACCAATTATTACGGCTATAACCCGAAAACAAAGGAAGTGTACGTGCAAACCACCGAAAAAGGCAGCATCAACAAAGTAGTTTCCAAGATTAACATCAGCACCGGAAAATCTACCCTGCTTTCTAATGCAGAAGGGAATAACAATGCTAATTTCAGTGGAAATTTTAATTATTTCATCGAAACTTCTTCTACCGCCAACCGTCCGCACACGTATATCCTGAAAGATGGCAATGGCAAAACCGTAAAAGAATTACAGAACAATAACGAAATGTTGGCAAAACTTCAGGCAGATAACTGGGTAGCCAAGGAATATTTCACCATCCCGAATGAAGTGGGCGACCAAATGAACGCTTGGGTGATGAAGCCTAAAGATTTCGACCCTAATAAAAAATATCCTTTGTTTATGTTCCAATATTCTGGGCCGGGCTCACAAAGCGTATCCAATTCGTGGGATTCGGGCAACGCATTATGGTTCAATCATTTAGTACAGCAGGGATATATTGTGGCTTGCGTAGATGGACGCGGAACCGGCTATAAAGGAACTAAATTTAAGAAATCCACCTACATGAATCTCGGTAAATATGAAATCGAGGATCAGATCGCGGCAGCCAAATGGTTCGGAAACCAAAGCTATATTGACAAGTCCCGAATCGGTATTTTCGGCTGGAGTTTCGGTGGTTACATGGCGAGTTTGGCGCTGACAAAAGGTGCTGATGTCTTCAAAACAGGTATTGCCGTAGCACCGGTGACTAACTGGAGGTACTATGATACGGTGTACACCGAAAGATTCCTGAGAACCCCACAGGAAAACCCTAAAGGTTATGATGAAAACTCACCTACCGAATATGCTAATTTATTGAAAGGCAAATTCCTGCTGATCCATGGCACTGCAGATGACAACGTGCATTTCCAGAACTCAATGGAGTTTGCTGAAGCGTTGGTTCAGCAGAAAAAACAGTTCGAATTCATGGCGTATCCGGACAAAAACCACGGTATCTATGGTGGCCAAACCCGTCCGCAACTTTACCAGAAAATGACCGAATTTTTACTCGAAAACCTATAATATAACTTTAAAAATAAAAAATGGCGACAAGCAAAAGCAAGCATCCAAAAGGCTTACCCTATCTGTTTTTCACGGAAATGTGGGAGCGTTTTGGCTATTACCTCATCCTCGGAATTTTTGTTCTTTACATGATCGACCCGAAAGAAACGGGCGGACTGGCATTCAATGATAAAAATGCCGATGATATTTTCGGGACATTCATCGCACTTACTTACCTCACACCTTTTCTCGGCGGCTTCCTTGCAGACCGGGTTCTAGGTTATATGAAGGCCATCTATATCGGTGGCGCTCTTATGGGCCTGGGGTACATTGGCCTTGGGGTGTTCTCTGATATCCCAATGTTCTACGCCTCTATGGGGCTTATTATCTTAGGAAACGGATTCTTTAAGCCAAGCATTTCTACACTTTTGGGTAACTTGTACGAAGAAGAGCCTTACCGTGCCAATAAAGATGCTGGTTATAATATCTTTTATATGGGTATTAATATCGGTGCTTTTGTTTGTAATATCATTGCCGCGTTTATGCGTAATAAATTTGGCTGGGGCGAGGCATTTATCACCGCGGGTGTCGGGATGTTCCTAGGCTTGCTGATCTTCTCTCTTGGTAGAAAACATATCTTGAAAGCCAACGTTATAAAACCTTCACAGGAAGGCGATACCAAGATCTCAGATGTACTTGTCAAGGTATTTTTACCTGCGATTATAGCGGGTATTATCGGTTGGGTGATCCCGGGTAATATCTTCGGCAGCGATTCTACCGATGCGTTCATTTTCGCATGTTTACCGGTAGTATATTTCTACGTGATGCTTTATGTAAAAGCCAATTCCGAAGACAAGCGTCCTATCGGCGCATTGTTGGCCATCTTTGCGGTAAGTTTGATGTTCTGGGCTGTATTCAAGCAAAACGGGACGGCCTTAACCCGTTGGGCTAATTATTACACCGACCGTAGTGTACCGGCTGCTTTAGAAAAGCCTCTGGAAGCCATTTATCTAGTAGAAACAAAAGACTACACCACCCGAGAGGTAAATGTGTACGATAATCAGTATCAGGCACAGAAGGATGAAGCAGGCGCACCGGTAAAGGAACAGGGCAAAGACATCTATTTCCGAAATGACCTGCCGGAACATAAAGCTGAAATGGAGAAGAACCCCGAAGGAAAAGTCTTTCTCTATAATACCGAACTCTTCCAGTCTGTGAATCCTTTTTGGGTAATCGTATTGACGCCGGTGGTAGTGGGCTTCTTCATGTACCTGCGCCGCATTGGTAAAGAACCTACCACACCTAGCAAAATCGTACTTGGCTTGTTTATCTCTGCCCTTTCGTGCATTGTGATGGTAGGTGCCGTGTACGCAGGCGACAACGGAGCCGTCAAAGTATCAGCACTGTGGTTGGTAGCTGCCTATGGCGTGATTACGATTGGGGAGCTTTGTCTTTCACCGATGGGACTTTCATTAGTGTCAAAGCTTTCACCACCGAGGATTACAGCGCTGATGATGGGCGGATTCTTCCTCTCAACCTCGATTGGCAACAAACTTTCGGGCGTATTGGCCAGTTTCTGGTATGATTACGAAAACAAAGCCAATTTCTTCATCGTGAATTTCGGGTTGTTGTTATTGGCTACACTTCTCGGTCTTTCCATTCTTAAAAGATTAAATAAAATCATGAAAGAAAAAGGGGTGAACTAAATGCCTTTGAAATTGATAAAGTGCCGGTATTACCGGCACTTTTGTTTTAAAAATATAAATTTTCAGCCACCAAAAGGAAAAAAAACTATATTTGTCTCTTAACAATTATTAACAACAGAAAATATTATGGACACAGCAGTGCAAAAAGGGCACCCGAAAGGACTCTATCTTTTGTTTATGACCGAAATGTGGGAGCGTTTTTCCTACTACGGTATGCGAGCGATCTTCGTGCTTTACATGACAAAAATGCTTTTGATGGGCGATGCCGAAGCCTCGCAGATTTACGGAAGTTATACCGGTCTTGTTTATCTTACCCCTTTACTGGGTGGTTACCTGTCCGACCGTTTTCTAGGTAACCGCAGAAGTATTGAAATTGGTGGGATCTTAATGGCGTTGGGGCAGTTCATTATGTTTTTCAGTGCGTCTACCACCGGAGCTTCGGCCATTACGCTGATGTGGATCGGGCTTACCATGCTTATCATCGGTAACGGGTTCTTTAAACCGAATATTTCTACAATGGTAGGCCAATTATACCCACAGGGCGACCGCCGTGTAGACTCGGCCTTTACGATATTCTACATGGGGATTAATCTTGGGGCTTTCTTTGCGCCGCTCATCTGCGGAACATTAGCTGAAAAAGTAGATTTCAAATGGGGTTTCTTAGCCGCCGGAATTGGTATGCTGGTCGGATTAGTGACCTTTATCGTACAAAAAAACAAACTCTTGGTGGATGCAGACAGCAAGCCGGTAGGGATGCCTACAGCTAAATTTGGGATTGCACAATTCGGGATGGTCGTTGGCGCGATTGGTTTGATCTTCTTCTTCATGAATTTCAAGACCATGTTCCAAAGTGATCTTGATATCATCGGGTACCTTATCTATGGTGCCATGGTCGTGATGCCACTAATTGTACTGACGGATAAATCTTTAACAAAAGAAGAGCGCGACAGAATTATGGTGATCTTCATCCTTGCATTCTTCGTCATCTTTTTCTGGGGCGCGTTCGAGCAGGCTGGGGCTTCCCTTACCATCTTCGCAGACAGACAAACCGACAGAAATCTGTTCGGGTGGGAAATGCCTGCAAGTTACTTCCAATCTGTTAATCCACTGGCAATCATCTTATTGGCACCACTCTTCTCCTCACTTTGGTTAAAATTAGGAAACCGCGGGTTAGAGCCTTCTTCACCAAAGAAAATGGCGCTTGGTCTTGCTTTAGTTTCATTAGGATATGTAGTGATTGCGATTGCAGTTTACGGACTGGGAATGATGGATAAAGTATCCATGTTCTGGCTGATTGCCCTGTATGTCATCCACACCATGGGGGAACTTTGTCTTTCACCGATAGGACTTTCCATGGTTTCTAAACTTTCGCCGCTACGTTTCTCATCATTGCTGATGGGGACCTGGTTCCTTGCCAATGCCGCTGCGAATAAGTTTGCCGGTACGCTTTCTGCGCTGATCCCCGGAAGCGGAGAAGCGGGACAGGCCGCTGCTACTACCAGTTTCCTAGGTTTTGAAATCGCTAACCTGTTCGATTTCTTCCTCGTATTCATCGTGATGTGCGGTGCTGCGGCAGTAATTCTTTTCGTGATGAGCCGCTGGTTAGAGAAGAAGATGCATGGCGTTAATTAAGCCATCAAATAACTTTTAAAACTTTAAAACCACCGAATATCCGGTGGTTTTTTCTATTTTCGTTAAAAATTTCAATCAATGGATTTCACGCTCGAACAAATTCAGAACTTTAAAGGAAAATATCCCAAACAGATCTGGTCACTATTCTTTTCCGAAATGTGGGAACGATTCTGCTTCTACGGAATGCGCGGGATGCTGGTATTCTTTATGATTTCTGAATTGAGATTCGATGACGAAAAAGCCAATTTGCAATATGGCGCCACACAGGCTTTCGTGTATGCTTTTACCTTTGTGGGCGGACTTTTCGCTGATAAAATCCTTGGTTTCCGGAAATCACTCTTTTGGGGCGGTTTGCTAATGATTGCAGGAAGTTTGATCCTGGCCATGAATCCGCATGATTTCTTTTTCCTGGGAATTTCTTTTACAGTAGTTGGTACCGGTTTCTTTAAACCAAACATTTCCACAATGGTCGGTAAACTTTACCGTGGAGACGATTCTCGCCGTGATGCGGGTTTTTCACTGTTTTACGCGGGCATCAATCTTGGGGCGCTGCTTGGTGGTTATATCTGTATCGCCATCGGTAAAGGGGAAATGCTTTCTCAACTGATACCTGAAGATAAAAGATGGAACGTAGCTTTTGGCCTTGCGGCTATCGTAATGGTAATCAGCCTCATCAATTTTATATTTACACAGCGAAGTCTCGGCCCGATTGGTCTGATGCCCCAAAAAGTTTTGCCAAATGGCACCATCGTGCCGATGGAAAAATGGAAAGTGATGAGTGTTTATGTACTTTCTTTACTGTTCATCCCTATGATTATGCAAATGGTCTCGGTACCGCAATACACCGATTATTTCATGTGGACTGTCGGACCTTTGACTTTAATTTATCTTTTCTACGAAATGTCGAAAGTAAATTCTTCTGAAAGAAACAAACTTTGGGCAGCACTTGTATTCATCATATTCTCTATCCTTTTCTGGGGAATTTATGAACAGTCGGGTGGTTCATTAAGCATATTTGCCGCAAATAACCTCAATAAAGATCTTCTGGGCCTTGATCCAAATGGCGTGAACAACTCTGGCGGCGCATTTTTCATCATCTTCCTGGCTCCACTTGTCGGTTTATTATGGATTTGGCTTAGTAAAAGAAAACTGGAACCTAACACGCTGATCAAGTTCGGACTTGGCTTTATTTTCCTTGGATTAGGTTATTATGTGCTTTTCGCCACGCGGTTCTTTGCCGATTTGCAGGGTGTGACGTCATTAAATATATTCACGATCGCCTTATTGGTCATCACGTTTGGTGAGCTTTGCCTTTCCCCGATCGGTCTGTCCATCATGACGAAACTTTCTACCGAAAAACTGCAAGGAATGATGATGGGGATGTGGTTCTTGGCTTCTGCATATGGGCAGTATGTGGCAGGCATCATTGGGGCGAATATGGCAACTGCCAAAAGTGGCTCTTCAAATATGGATGCTTTGTTAGCGTACACCGAAGGTTATAAACAACTTGGTTTATATGCCGTAGTCGCGGGAGTTATTTTAATCTTAATCTCCCCTATGGTTAAAAAACTTATGCAGGAAGTGCGCTGATCTTTAACCTGTTGATATTATTGACATCCAACTACTAATGAAAAAAACAGTCTCTTTATTCATACTCTTATTATTTATTTCTGCCAGTGCCCAAGTGAAATGGATGACACTACAGGAAGCTATAACTGCCCAGGAGAAAAATCCTAAAAAAATCCTAATCGATTTTTATGCTGACTGGTGTGGCCCATGCAAAATAATGGAGAAAAACACCTATAATCATCCGGTGATCAGCCAATATCTGAATGAATATTATTACCCAGTAAAATTCAATGCAGAAGGTAAAGACAGTTTTACGCTTTTCGGACGCACATTTTCCAATCCTGCACACATAAACGGCAAACTCAGAAATCCTATGCACGAATTCACCAAATTCATGAACGTAAACGCCGTACCTACCATCGTATTTCTAGATGAACAAACCATGCCCATAACAATACTTCAGGGTGCACTTACCGCCAAAGAACTCGAGCCTTACATACCCTTCATCGCACAGGATCAGTACAGGAAAATTACCACCCGCGAGCAGTGGGAAAATTACCAGCGGAAATTCAAATCAAGTATCAAAGACTGATTAAGGCATAAAAAACGGCTCCCGACAAATTTTGGAAGTCGTTTTTATTTTACCGAAATTCGCAGATATTCTTTATCTAAAAAAATTGACAGTAGAAACTTCCATCGAATACATAAAAGGAATTGGTCCTGAGCGGGCCAAGCTCATCCGCAATGTACTGGGAATTTCTACGGTGGAAGATTTACTCACCTTCTACCCGCTGCGGTATATTGATAAAAGTAAAGTTTACGCCATTAAAGACCTCACGGCAGAGCCTGAAAACGAAATCCAACTGAAAGGAAAAGTCACCGAACTGCAGGAAATCGCATACGGTAACGCACAGAAACGTTTGACCGCCAAGTTCCGCGACCAATCCGGCAGTATGGAGCTTGTTTGGTTTCGTTATTCAAAGTGGATGAAAGAACAAATTCCGCTCAACCGCGAGATCTTTATCTTCGGAAAAGCCAATCTCTTCAATGGCTCTTTCTCCATGGCACATCCTGAGATAGAAACCGATGAAAAAAAAGCCATATCTGGCTCCCTGTTGCCCATCTACCCTGGTAGTGAAAAATTGGCCAAAAGAGGCATAACCAATAAGTTATTTCAATCTGTCATCGCTGAAATCCTGCGCAGTTTACCTGCAATAATCGACGAGAACCTGCCGGCTACGTTACTTAAGAAACTAAAGCTCATCGGCCGTTTGCAAGCATATTATCACATCCACTTCCCTGCAGATGTGCAGCACGCCGAACACGCTAACCGACGCCTGAAATTTGAAGAAGCATTTTTTTTTCAGTTAGGGTACGGACTTAAAAAACAACACCAAAAAACGTCGGTCCCGGGAAACCCATTCCCCATCATTGGCGAAAATTTTAAGCATTTCTACAATGATATCCTGCCTTTTGATCTTACGAACGCACAAAAACGCGTGTTAAAGGAAATCCGTACCGATATGAAAAAACCGGTACAGATGAACAGACTGCTACAGGGCGATGTAGGTTCTGGTAAGACCATGGTCGCGCTGCTCACGATGCTGATCGCTATGGATAACGGTTACCAAAGCTGTATGATGGCACCTACCGAAATTCTTGCGCAGCAGCATTATAATTCGGTACAGGAACTGGTAGCGGGTACCGGTGTAAATGTAAAGCTGCTTACTGGCTCTACGAAAGCATCAGACCGAAAAATCATTCATGAAGAACTTTTATCAGGCGAACTTCATATGCTAGTGGGCACCCATGCGGTGCTCGAAAATGTAGTGCAGTTTCGTAAATTAGGCCTGGCAGTCATTGATGAGCAACACCGTTTTGGCGTAGCGCAGCGCGCAAAACTATGGGCCAAAAATAAAATACCACCCCATATCCTGGTTATGACCGCCACACCAATCCCCCGCACGTTAGCTATGAGCTTTTACAGCGACCTGGAGGTGTCGGTGATTGATGAAATGCCGGTAGGCCGAAAACCGATCATCACCGCCCATCGCCGGGAAAAGGACCGTTTATCGGTCTTTAGGTTTGCAAAGGAAGAAATTGAAAAAGGCAGGCAGGTCTATTTCGTCTATCCGTTAATTGAAGAGTCCGAAACTTTGGATTATAAAAATTTAATGGAAAACTTCGGTCACATCAGCGATTTTTTTGAAGGTAAAAATGTGACCATGTTGCACGGGCGCATGAAACCCGCAGAAAAAGATGCCGCCATGCAGTATTTTGCTTCTGGTAAAGCAGAAATCATGGTGGCTACTACAGTGATTGAGGTTGGGGTGAACGTACCGAACGCTTCTGTAATGATTATTGAGAGCGCTGAAAGATTTGGCCTTTCACAACTCCACCAACTGCGTGGGCGGGTAGGCCGCGGTGCGGAACAAAGCTATTGTATCTTAATGACCTCGGATAAACTGAGTTCAGAAAGCCGTACCCGTATTAAAACCATGGTACAAACCAACGACGGCTTTAAAATATCTGAGGTGGACATGCAACTGCGTGGGCCCGGAGATATCCTCGGGACGCAGCAGAGCGGCGTAATCGACTTCAAAAAACTGGATCTGGTAGCAGACGGTAAAGTGATAAAAGTATCGAAACTGGCCGTAGATGAGCTGTTGGCAAGAGATCCTCACCTTCAGCAACCGGAAAATGCAGGTCTTAGGAAGTATTATGTTCAGTTCTATAAAGGCAAAAACAAATGGGCGCGTATCTCATGATTTTATGATTAATTTTTGCTTTCAAATATATTTTAAGTCATTCGCCTACAATTACTGTCCTGTCAAACCCTTTTATCAATAGTTAACGACAAAGTTTACAAAGACTTTGGCATTACTTTCGTTAACGAAGTTTCAGTTTCTGTCAACTGTCTTCAACGTATTTTGTAATGATGCTTTGCACAGTGTATATCATTTGAGGAAAACGATGGCATCGCAGCACTTTTCTTATAATTTTAAATATTTTTGTCCCATGAATAAACTTTTATTTCTGCTGGTTTCTGCCATTTCTATTTCGCTTCCGGCCCAATCGCGCCTGAAGGTCATACAAGCCGGTGATGCAAAGCCCATCGAAGGTGCCAGTGTTTGGTGTAGCAGTAAACAACTGGGGAAAACCAACGCGCAGGGCATCCTGAACTTCCGGACAAAATGTAAGAAAGTGGAAGTAAAAGCCTCCGGCTTCTATGATGATGAAGCGGTGGTAGATCAGGTGATGGAAGTAGTGCTTACCAAAACAGACCCCAAAATACAGTCGATACAGGGCGTGGTTATCAACGATGAAAGCGATCCGCGGGCACTGGAGATCCTACAGAAAGTAAATGACCGTTTCGAGGAAAATGCCCCGCAAAGCCTCGATTCGTATTCCTTTAAATCATACGAGAAAATATCGCTCGATATTGATGAAGACAGTATTAGAGCCTATAACGTTTTCCTAGAAAAGAGATTAGACTCGTTGCGCCAGTTACCCGCTGCCGCACAAACAGCTTCAAAGAAAAAAGACTCCGTCGAAAGCGAGAATATAATGAAACTGATGGCCGAAAGTAAATTATTTTTATGGGAACGCGCCTCAGAATTTCTTTATTCTAAAAAATATGGTGAAAAAATAAACATCCTCGATAACCGTGTGGCCGGCCTACAGCAACCGTTATATGAGATGATGACGTTACGCAGCAACCGAAACCGTATCCCAAGGGAAATCCGCAAAGAAAACCGTCCGCTGTATCGTTTTTTCCTGACAGACAGTATAGCTATTGAAGGCCGTAAAAACTATGTCATCCGTTTTCGGCAAGTAGGTAATAAACAAGCTGTAAACCGGCGTAAATACAACGGATATCTGTATGTAGACGCTGAATCCTACGCACTTAAAAAAATAGAAAGTAACAGTCATAAAAAGAGTGAGGGCAGCATTACCAGCATTTGGGTTCCTGTAAATAACAAATGGTTCCTGAACAAAGAAAACCTGAAAATTAAAATGGGCAGCACCAACTTCGGTACTTCCAATAAGAAAAAAGACTCTTTGGCCACCAATCGAAAATTCGGGAACTACGTGTTTATGACCGCCGATTATTTCGACTTCAAAACCCCGATCGCTGAAGATAAGAAAGAATTCAGCGGTTATACGATGTCGGTTAAAAACAGCGATGGCAAATCTCTCGAACTTTTCCGCACCGATGCTCTTACGGCAAGAGAACAACTCACCTATCAAAAAATCGACAGTGTAGGAAAAAAATACAAGCTAGACCAAAGAATAAACGGATTTACCGGGTTGCTAAGAGGCAAATTCAGAGTCGGAATTGTAGATTTCGACATCGCACAACTCTTTAGATACAATCTTTACGAAGGCGCCAGAATTGGAGTCGGCGCAAAGCTGAACGAACGTTTCAATCCTTATTTCTCACCAGATGCCTATATCGCTTATGGCTTTAAAGACCGTGGCTGGAAGTATGGAGCAGGTATTGACCTTAGGACCACACTCGAGAAAAACTCGGTTTTCAGGGCCGAATATTATAACGATGTAATCGCTGCGGGCCGCTTTAATGAAGATCTCTGGACTTTCAGAATGAAATATATGAACTCGGGGATTGATATTAACAACGACCGGTTTTATGCCTATAAAGGCTTCAAACTGTCTTATGAAAATGACCTCACAAATGCGCTGACCTTAAGAATCTCTGCCAAGAAAGACACCGAAGAAGCACTTTTCGATTATAACTATCAGGGACAGAGCGGTGAATTTGATAATTTCGCGGTAAGAGCCACGTTGAAATACTCGCCAAAGTCAAAAAACATCATGACGCCTTCAGGAAAATTTACTTACGAACAGAATTATCCTGAATTTTACCTCAATTATGAACAAGGCTTGCAGACCCTTGGCGGCGAGCTGAACTACAGCCGTTTTGATGCGCTCGCACAGCATGTCTTCACTACCAAAGCAGGTGTAACAGGACTTAGGGTATATGGCGGATTACTTTCTGGTGAGGCGCCAATCTGGCATCATTTTGCGATGAATGGCCACGGCAGCGGCAACACAAAACTTAATCTGAACCTCACTTCTTTCCTCGGGTTTGCCACCATGGAAAGTGGTAAATACTATAACGACCGTTTTGCAGGTTATTACCTCACCCACCGCTTGCCTCTTTATTTCCGTACGTTCGGCAAAAGTGTTTCAAGTTTTGATGTCGTATATCGCGGCATCATCGGGAACATGAACGAACCTGAAACACATTGTTTTACATTTGAAAAACTCGACCGTCTGTATCAGGAAGTTGGTTTAGAGACCAATCATTTTCTTGGCACGCCCTTCAATCTGGGCTTCTTCTATCGTGTGGGTTATTATGCCACGCCTGTCTTTAAAGAAAACTTCGCCATCCAGTTAAAGTTAAACATCTTAGGATTCTAATGAAAAATATTCAGATTAAAGCTTCGCAGTTCTTCAATTTATTGAAAATGAAAGACACTTCTATGTGGGAAGTCTTCGCGCAGATGATTGATGGTGAAGAAAAGGAAATCATCTTTTTGGATGACGATGAAAAACTGTTGTTCAACTATATCTTGCCCTCTACGATTGAAAGATTAAATGAGGACCGCCAGCAGTTCGCTAAGGAATACGCCGATAAACTCTCGCAACTGAATTAGTTTTTCAGAAAACGGCTAATCGTTTGCCTGGTTTCAGCCACATCGTGTACGCGCAGTATTTTTGCGTTTTGTAACAACATTTTCATGTGAAGTGCCTGGGTTTCTTTACTGATTTCCAGTGGAGATTTACCCATTGATTTGTAAATGAAAGATTTGCGCGAAATACCCACGAGCATCGGTAACGCACCAAACCCAATAAAACCGAGTTCCTCTGTCATCTGAAATTGCTGCTGTACCGTTTTACCAAAACCAAAACCCGGATCAAGGATAATGTCTTTCACGCCGGCTGCTCTCAACTGCTGTACTTTTTCGGAAAAATACTGGTTAATAGTAAGTATAATATCAGCATCAATATCTGCAACATGCATGGTTTGATATGTAGGATTCACATGCATCAAAATATACGGGAGGCGTGTTTCTGCGGCGGTTTCAATCATTTTATCATCAAACATTCCACCGGAAATATCATTGATAAGATCTAAGCCCTGATCGAAACCAAGCTTCACCACGTCCGCATAAAAAGTATCCAGCGAAACCAGCACCTGCGGAAAATGGGCCTTGATTTCGGCGATGATATTCCCTAGACGTTCAATTTCATCCGCGGCAGAAAGTTTTTTGGCGCCCGGCCGTGTGGATTGTGCACCGATGTCAATGATGTCGGCGCCCTCTTCGATCATTCTTTCTGCGTGTTGCAAGGCGTCTTTAACATTCATGAACCTACCGCCATCAGAAAAAGAATCTGGCGTAAGATTCAGGATACCCATGACTTTAGGTTCAGATAAATCAAAAAGTTTCCCGTGGCAATTCATGGAAAAGCCAGCCGAAACAGGCAAGTGAAATGAGGCATTCATAGCTGCAAATTTAGATAAACAAACCGAATTCATGCGCGCCCGCACTTTTAAGAAAGGCTAAAATGCTTATCTTTGATGAGATTTGATACTTATGCAGAAAACAGCGCAACAGTTTGATGAGGTGATGGCCTTGTGCCGCGACCTCTTCCGGAAGAAACTTACCGATTATGGACCTTCCTTCCGTGTACTCAGGACTCCGTCATTAACAGATCAGATATATATAAAGGTAAAAAGCCTGCGGAATTTTCAGACAACTGGTCTCTCAAAAGTGGGTGAATCGGAACAGGAGAATTTCATCGCCATCGTGAATTATGCCATCATTGGCCTGATACAGCTCCATAAAGGCTGCGCTGATGACCTACAGCAGGACCGTGATGAAATGTTAGCCCTTTATGACCATTTCACCGCTGAAGCAAAAGAACTGATGATGAGGAAGAACCATGATTACGGTGAAGCCTGGCGCGAAATGCGAATCACTTCCATCACCGATCTTATTTTCCAGAAAGTGCTAAGAACAAAGCAGATAGAAGACAATGCCGGCGAAACATTGGTCTCTGAAGGAATTGATGCCAATTATTTTGATATGCTGAACTATGCCGTGTTCTGTCTTATAAAACTTCAGGAATGTGGTACTGAAAATCTCGGGAAACTTGTTTAAAAGAAGCGTATGATACAGATTCTCCGCATTATTACCGCACTTATATTCATCGCATCGGGTTTTGTAAAAGCCGTGGATGTGGTAGGTTTCTCCTTTAAGCTTGAAGAATATTTTTCACCGGATGTCTTCAATATGCCTTATTTTGAGCGTTTTGCTTTGCCAATCGCGATCATCGTGGTGGTGCTCGAGTTACTTTTAGGCTTTATGCTGCTGCTGAAGATCAGGCTGAAGTTTACATTAATCTCCCTCATCGCGTTGTGTGTATTTTTTGCATTCCTCACGTTTTATTCCGCCTATTTTAATAAAGTGACAGATTGTGGATGCTTTGGCGACGCAATTAAATTTACACCTTGGCAAAGCTTTTTTAAAGATATAGCACTTTTGGGCGCGCTGCTCATCTTATGGTTCGTGTGTAAAAAACATTTCAGCCGTTTGCAGCCTAAGAAAAACTGGGAGTATACAGCACTTGCAATTTTAACAGCGACTATGGGATTCATCATTGTTTATGGGATTTCGCATGAACCTTTGATAGATTTCCGCGATTATAAAATCGGGACCGACTTAAACGCAGAGATTGCAAAAACCAAAAAAAACCCATCGGAATACAAAACCTTTTATTCACTCGTAAATAAACAAACCGGCGCCATGGTAGAAGTTAACCAAGACGAATACGTGGCAGATAAAAAATACTGGCAAAACGGCACACCTTGGACAATCGAAGAAAGTAAAACCACCTCTAAAATGGTGAAAGAAGGCTACACATCAGAAATCACGAAATTCAAACCAGAAACCATTGATGGGCAAGATCTTACACAAAAAATCCTACAGGCTCCCCATGCGGTCCTTATTTTTTCTTATGCCCCCAAGAAAGCGGATGGTACCGTAATTGCAATGGCTGAAAAGAAAGTGCTGGCATCTAAAAATGCTTATCTGGTGGGGATTTCTACCGCTCCCGATACTTTCAAAACCATCCCGAATGCGCTGATGGATGCCACCGCAATCAAAACCATCGCAAGAAGCAACCCTTTTGTATTGGTGATTAAAAACGGTATCGTAACCGATAAAATGTCCGCCAAAGATTATATAAATAAATGAAATAACTTAATTACAAATAATTCATTAAAAAAATGCAAAAATCGAATAAATCAATTGCAGGCTATCACTTACTTATGATCCTTTCTTCCGTTGACGGCGAGTTTTCTGCTGAGGAAGGTATTAAATTTCAGCAGTTCCTTGCCGAAGAGTTCCCGTTCAACATTGATCTTGATAATGAACTTGATATTATCGCCACTTTACACCCTAAAGACTGGAAATCACATTTTGAGTTCCATGCCAACTGTTTTTTAGATGATTCTACCGAGGATGAAAGAAAATCTTTCATCGAGTTTGCCAAATCGCTCATAAAAGCAGATGAAACTGTAGATGATACTGAACACGAGTATTATACTTTGTTAAAAAATATCTGGAAACTGAACTAAAAAAACTTCCGTCATGAGAAAAAAGATCGTTGCAGGAAACTGGAAGATGAACAAAAACGTCATTGAAGCCCAACAATTGATGTTTCAGCTACTGCAGTACAAAAAAAATAACGACACCAACTGCGAAATCTGGATCGCACCACCCGCGCTTTACCTGATGATGGCGAAAGACCTTTATGAAAACGATGAAATCGGGATTTTCGCACAGGATATGAGCGAATTCGAAGGTGGCGCTTACACCGGCGAAATCTCTGCGGATATGCTGGAGTCTATTGATGTTACTGGCGCGATCATCGGACACTCCGAGCGTCGACAATATCATGGCGAAACCGATTCGCACTGTAACAAAAAAGTGAAACTGGCTTTAGACAAAGGCCTTACACCTATCTACTGTAACGGCGAAACACTGGAGCAACGAAAATCTGGCCAACACCTAGAAGTGGTAAAAAACCAGACAGAAACGGCACTTTTCACGCTTTCGGCTGATGAGATCAAAAAAGTAGTGATCGCCTATGAACCTGTTTGGGCCATCGGTACCGGTGAAACGGCAAGTCCGCAGCAGGCGCAGGAAATTCATGCACATATCCGCCAATTGATTGCCGCTAAATACGGCCAAGAGGTGGCTGATGAGGTCTCTATCCTTTATGGTGGCTCTGTAAAGCCCGATAACGCTAAAGAAATCTTCTCGCAGCCTGATATTGACGGCGGCCTGATTGGTGGCGCTGCCTTGAAGATTGATGATTTTTCAAAAATCATTGAAGGTTTCAATGCATAAAACTCATTAATCCAAATAATAAGGCTGTCCCAGAAATGAGACAGCCTTTTTTTACGAAATGTACTATTCTATTGTGCAGGTTTTCTTTCGAGCACCTCATCCACCATACCGAAATCTTTCGCTTCAGAGGATGTCATCCAATAATCGCGGTCTGAGGCTTTTTCTACCCAATCGTAGGTTTGCCCCGAATGTTCAGAAATGATATCGTAGAGTTCTTTCTTTAGTTTAAGCATCTCGCGCAGGTTGATCTCCATATCAGAAGCTACGCCCTGTGCACCACCAGAAGGCTGATGAATCATCACCCTAGAGTGTTTAAGCGCGGAACGTTTTCCTTTTTCACCTGCAACAAGAAGCACCGCTCCCATAGAAGCTGCCATACCGGTACAGATGGTGGATACATCAGGTTTGATGATTTGCATCGTGTCATAAATTCCGAGCCCGGCATAGACGCTGCCACCTGGCGAATTAATGTAAATCTGGATATCTTTTGACGCATCCGAACTTTCAAGGAAAAGCAGCTGTGCAGTGACGATATTGGCTACCTGATCATCAATCCCGGTCCCAAGAAAGATAATACGGTCCATCATCAGACGCGAGAAAACGTCCATCTGTGCAACGTTCATACGGCGTTCTTCCATGATGTAAGGGGTAAGGTTAGTAGGCCCAAACATCCCCATATATTGATCTGTGGCAAGACCGCTGTTACCTAAATGTTTTACAGAGAAATCCCTGAAATCTTTTTTTATGTCCATTATAATGTATTTATCAGTTGATATCCCTGTTAGGCAAACAATATTCCATACTGTATTTTCCGCCAAAGTGTCATAAAATACGGAAGAGTTTTTCATCCAGTGTTTTCCGGAGTTGATTCAGTGTGATGATTTTTTTATAGACTTCCTCGCTGTCATCATCATTACTGAGTGAATGCTTCAGGTCATGAATAAGTTTTACGATATACTCCCGTTTATGACGGTATATGACATCGCTTACAATCTTGGGTACCAAATCTTCCTCTTTACTGAAAAAAATCTGGTGCTTACTCCAGTCGCTGTTTTCATAAGGCTCTACCAAAGCCGTGGCAATTCTGCCCGAAATTTCCTCATCCATTAAACTCAGGAAGAACTTGCCTGACCGAAGTTGATTCGAGCGGATCCCGTCTTTTATCTCTGCAATAATTTTCTCGTTCAGCGGTGACTGTATTTCGCATTCATCTTCTTCCAGATGCCCGATGATTTCTTCAATAACACTGATCTGATAGCTTTGTTGGTCATCATCTGTACGCTCCACAAGTCGGTCGCCATATTTCAGCATCAGTTCCACCAGTTTTTCTTCAAGTACATAAAGCGGACTGATACTTTCCGTAGGTTGTTCATCCACCTTTACCAGCTTCACGGGTGAAGTTGAGGGCTTGGGAGCCGGCGTGGTATGCTGTTTTTGGAGTTGTTGTTGAAGGTGAAGCTCATTGAAAAGCGACTGCTCCGAAAGCGCGAATTTCCCCGCTACTTCTTTCACATACACTTCCTGTTTTAGCGCGTTTTGCACAAAACCAACCGATTTTATAATGTCGCGGATGGCTTCCGCTTTTTTGATGGGATCGCCTGCCGCTTCTTTCAGCAGGATTTCTGCTTTGAAATCAATGAAATCCGTGGCTGCTTCGCGGATGAAGCGCTCTACCTTTTCCTGCGGATGCTTTCTTGAAAAAGAATCGGGGTCGTCACCATCCGGAAACAGCAAAACACGGATGTTCATCCCTTCGGAAAGCAGCATATCAATACTGCGGAAACTGGCTTTGATACCTGCAGAATCGCCATCGAAAAGGATGGTTACGTTTTCAGTAAGTCTTTTGATCAGTTTAATCTGCTCTACCGTAAGTGCCGTGCCGGAGCTGCTCACTACATTCTCAATACCCGCCTGGTGTAAGGCAATGACATCCATATAACCTTCTACCAACAAACACAGGTTATGCCTCGAAATGGCCTGTTTGCTATGATTAAGGCCATACAGCACATTAGATTTGTGGTAGATTTCTGTTTCGGGGGAGTTGAGGTATTTGGCAGTTTTTATATTGTTTTTTAATATCCTGCCACCGAAACCAAGCACGCGCCCAGAAAAACTGTGGATGGGGAAGATCACCCGGTCACGAAAACGATCTACCCCATTCGGGCTGTTCTCCGGGAAGATGGCCAGACCTGCTTTTTCCAGAAGGTCTTTGGTATAGCCTTTTTCCAGTGCGTACTGCGTAAAAGCATCCTTCTGTTCGGGGGCGTATCCTAACTGAAATTTTTCGATGATGTCAGCGCGCAGTTCGCGCTCCCTGAAGTAGGCATAGCCCACATTCCGTCCTTCTTCTGTCTGAATTTGGTCTTGAAAGAACTGGTTGGCTACTTCATGAATTTTATACAGCAGTTCTTTTTCGGTTTGTGACTGTTTTTCGGCTTCTGAGATCTCGCGGCGGTCCTCTTCTATTTCTATACCGTATTTTTTCGCTGCATGCCGCAGGGCTTCGGGATAGGTGAAGCCTTCGATTTCCATGAGGAAGGAAATGGCTGTACCACCTTTTCCGCTGGAAAAATCCTTCCAAATCTGTTTGCTGGGCGACACGATGAAACTCGGGCTTTTCTCTTCATGAAAAGGGCTCAGCCCCTTCAGGTTAGAGCCCGCCCTTTTCAACTGTACATATTCGCCGATAATCTCTTCTACACGTATGGTAGAAAATATCTTATCAATGGTCGCTTTAGAAATCATGCGGTAAAAATACAAAAAAAGCTGCCTGGGATTCCCCAATTATAACATCAAACAAGACGGAAAATTTTAAAATAAAGTAATTTTGCAATCATTAAACAGTTACAATGGAATTTAAACTCAATAAAATAGAAGACTGGGAACAGGTTGTGCAAGAAATTTTACCGGAACTTAAGCATAACATCCTGCTTTTAAAAGGAAACCTGGGCGCGGGCAAAACTACGTTCAGTAAATATCTTCTGAAGGCACTTGGCAGCAACGATGAAGTCTCTTCCCCCACATATGCCATTGTAAATGAATATCATACACCAAAAGGAGACATCTTCCACTTCGATCTTTACCGGATAAAAAACATTGGTGAGGTATATGACATCGGGATGGATGAATACCTGGATCGTGCCTACCTTTGCATCATCGAGTGGCCAGAGGTGTACGAAGAAGAACTCGCGGGGCAGCCTTACCACGAAATGCGCATCGAAACCACCCCTGAAGGCCGCAAAATCTGTTTCAGCTAAATAATAGGTAATAGTTCTGAAATCCTTGTATCTTTGTGACTTCATTTATCTATTAATGTAATGAGTAGTACACACGTTTTCACGCCTTTCTCCGAGCAAGAACTGATGCCGAAGGAAGAAAAACTGGAAGTGATTAAAAAAGGGAAACAGTTCAGTATCGGCGTACCGAAAGAAACCTGCCTGAACGAACGAAGAACCTGCCTGACGCCCGACGCTGTACAGGTGCTGGTACAACAGGGCCACGAGATCATTGTAGAAAGCGGGGCCGGAACCGGCTCTTTCTTTACCGACCTGCAATATGCAGAAGCCGGCGCAAAGATGACGCAGGACCCGCGCGAGGCCTTCAGCCAGGACCTGGTCCTAAAAATCAATCCGCCGACTGCTGATGAAATTGATTTCCTGAAACCATGCTCATACCTTATTTCTGCCCTACAGATCAACCTTCGCGATAAAGAATACTTCAAAAAACTGGGCGAAAAAAAGGTTAATGCCATCGCATTCGAGTTTATCGTGGATGAATATAAACAGCTTTCGCTGGTACGCCTCATCGGCGAGATTGCGGGTAATATCTCTGTGCTTTATGCGGCGGAGCTGCTTGCACTTTCAAACGGATTGATGCTGGGTGGCATTACCGGAGTGCGACCGACTGAAGTAGTCATCCTGGGGGCAGGAATTGTTGGTGAATTTGCTACCAAAGCGGCATTAGGTTTAGGCGCAAGTGTAAAAGTGTTCGATAACTCCCTCAGCAAACTGCGCCGGCTTCACATGATGGTGGATGGGCGCGTACCAACTTCCATCATTGATCCAAAAGAATTGGGCAAAAGCCTTAAGAGAGCCGATGTAGTGATAGGCGCGCTCTCAAAACTCAGTCTTTCCCCGATTGTTACCGAAGAAATGGTGGTGAATATGAAAAAAGGCAGTGTCATCATTGATGTTACCATCGACAATGGTAAAGTCATCGAAACATCCGAACTTACGGATATGGAAAATCCTTACATCATCAAACACGGTGTCATCCATTGTGGTTTACCGAATCTCACATCTAAAATGCCGAGAACCACTACCAAAGCGGTGTCTAATTTCTTCCTCAGTTATCTTTTGAATTATGATGAAGAAGGCGGTTTCGAAAATATGCTCGTTCGCAAAAATGAGATGAAACAATCACTGTACATGTACAAAGGCCGGCACACCAACAAAATGATTTGTGACCGTTTCGACCTGAACTACCACGATATCAACCTATTGATCTTTTAAATGAGGAAACTAAAATTCTTTATGCTTGGCCTAATTCCAGGCTTGTTGCTTGTATTCTTTATTCTGAACAAAAAAGGCGCAAGTTGCAGCGGTTATTTGCCAAACTCCCGGGTAATAGCCGAATCTCTTTCAAAAGAAATGGTCTATCAGCCTGAATTCGCTGCCGAAATGAAAGCGCTGAGCATTGATGAGCGTTTTCTACGGGACAGTATCATGACCAAAGGCGAGGTAGATTTCAGTAAAAGCCAGGCACAGAAAAAACCATGCCCGGCCTATGTGTTACACTATCCGAAAAAAAAGCCTCGCTATGAGATTTCCTTCGAGAAATGTGCAGAAACCACGACTTTTATCACGCTTCAAAAACTGTAGATGCTTATAATAAGACCATGAAAATCGCGGTGGTTGGCGTTGGCCTCATTGGCGGATCAATAGCGCTTAAATTAAAGGAAAAAGGACTTGTCTCGTATGTGTACGGCGTAGATACTAACAGCGACCACGTAACAAAAGCCATTGATTTAGGCATCATTGATGAAGGACTGAACATTGATGAAGCGATTTCAAAATGTGATGTTGTAATTATCTCCATTCCGGTTGACGCCACGATAAAGGTTCTGCCAGAAATCCTCCGTCTTATAAACCCGAAACAGACAGTCTTGGATGTAGGTTCCACTAAATACAGCATTATAGAAGCCGTAAAAAACCACCCGAACAGACACCGTTATGTAGCGTTTCACCCGATGTGGGGTACTGAAAATGCCGGACCGGAAGCCGCGCTGGCAGAAAGTTTTACCGGACGTGCCGCGGTAATCTGTGACGCCGAGCAATCCGCGGAAGACGCTGTGTTTACCGTACATAATATAGCGGAAACATTAGGCTTACACCTGATCCGTATGAGTGCCAAAGATCACGACCTGCATACGGCGTACATCTCGCATATTTCACACATTACCTCTTACGCGCTGGCCAATACCGTACTGGCAAAGGAACGTGAGGAAGAAACCATTTTCCAGTTGGCAAGTTCTGGCTTTTCGAGTACGGTGCGTTTGGCAAAATCGCATCCTGAAATGTGGCTGCCTATCTTTATGCATAACCGGGAAAATGTGCTGGATGTTCTTAAAGAGCACATACTTCAACTTAATCACTTTAAGGATGCGCTCGAAAATGCCGATGAATCTTCCCTTGAAAAGTTGATTAAAAATGCAAACAAAATCCGTGGTATTCTCTCGAAATAACTTCTAACACTCCGCGACATTTACCGCAATTGCCAGACCGCCTTCTGAAGTTTCCTTAAACCGATCGCTCATGCTTTGTGCGGTATCCCACATCGACTGTATTACCTGATCTAACGAAACACGGGCTTTGGCAGGATCTGATTCAATAGCGATGTTTGCAGCGGTGATGGCTTTAATGGCACCCATTGAGTTTCTTTCGATACATGGGATCTGTACCAAACCGGCAATCGGATCGCACGTCATACCCAAATGATGTTCCATCGCAATTTCAGCAGCCATGAGTACCTGACCCGGTGTGCCGCCCATTATTTCAGTAAGGCCGGCCGCGGCCATGGCCGATGATACACCTACTTCTGCTTGGCAACCGCCCATTGCGGCTGAGATGGTCGCGTTTTTTTTGAACAAAGTTCCTATTTCGCCTGCAACCAACAAAAAGCGAACGATGTCGTCTTCTTTAGTAAAAGAGGTAAAAGCCTGCGCGTACATCAGCACCGCCGGTATCACCCCACTCGCTCCGTTTGTTGGAGCCGTGATGATTCTCCCGAAACTTGCATTTTCTTCATTTACTGCTAAGGCAAAACAAGACACCCATTTATTGATGTTCACAAAAGATTCTTCAGTTTCTACAACCAACCGGAACCATTCATCCATATTGCGATATACTTTTTCACCGAGCAATTTTCGGTTAAGACCTGCTGCACGCCGCGTGACATTAAGCCCACCCGGCAGTACGCCTTCTTTGTTGACGCCTTTGTATATACATTCCTTAATCTGCTGCCAGATATAAAGTGCTTCTTTCTCGGTTTCTTCTCGGCTGCGCCACGATTCTTCATTAAGGAAAATAAGATCCGAGATTCTACTGAGCCCTAGTTTTTCGGTATTCCGAAGTACATCAGCACCATGATGACAGGGGTAAAGTGTCCGCACGCAATGCTTTTCGTAGGAATTTTCGTTCTGTGTCGCAATAAACCCACCACCTATTGAGTAATAGTCCTGCATCAATTCAGTCCCATCCTCAAAAACGGCTCGGAAAATCATACCGTTCGGGTGAAACTCGAGTGTTTTTTGTTTATTGAGTATCAAATGGTGTCCATAGATAAACGGTACTGTAGTCTCACCGCCCAGATTCAGTAAACCTGTTGATTTTATATGAGCCACTTTCTCATCAATCTTAGTGGTATCGATGGTCTTAAAATTTTCGCCTGAAAGCCCAAGCATACCTGCAATATCGGTTCCGTGCCCGATGCCGGTTTTAGCTAATGAGCCGAAAAACTCCAGGAAAATTTCCTTCACGTCTTGCAGCCGATGCTCTTTCCGGATTTTATTTAGAAAACTTTCCGCGGCATTCCATGGTCCCATGGTATGTGAACTGGAGGGGCCAATGCCTACTTTTATAATTTCAAATACACTGATTGACTGCATTTTTCATATTCTTTAATCATTACAAATTTAACCAAATAAATGTACGCTGCCAACCCTATTAAGGAATGCACGCTTTTTGTAAGGGAACTAGCAAAAAAAACCTTTATGGCGACAATTCCTGAAAAATTAAGTAATTATTCAAAATTTATATCTTTCATTTATAAATACTGGAACAGCGATATCTTTCGGTCAGCTGCCGAAAACGCATTTAATGAAACCAAAGATGACAATGCGCCAGAACACCATACCTACGACAACCCTGAAGAACTTGCGGAAGACCTGAAAAAAATGGGGCCAACCTATGTGAAATTGGGGCAATTATTATCCACCCGCCCAGATCTGATGCCCGAATCATACATGAAAGCTCTGGAAAGATTACAGGATGACGTAGAGGAAATCCCCTACGCTGAGGTGGAAAAAATTGTTGAAGAAGAAACAGGCCAGAGAATGTCAAAGGCGTTTCAATCCTTTGATGTACAACCGTTGGCAAGTGCGTCCATTGGGCAGGTACACCGTGCCGTATTACGCTCAGGCAGGCAAGTTGCGGTAAAAGTACAGCGACCAGGCATCAGAAAAAAATTCCTTGAAGACCTTGATACTTTAAAGGAAATTACCGATTTTGCTGTTAAAAACAACAAAACAGCAAAGAAATACGCAGCAGATCAGGTACTAGAGGAGCTAAGATTCATCCTACTGAATGAACTTGATTATGTAAAAGAGGCAGAAAACCTGCAGACACTTGGCCAAAATCTAACCAATTACAGAAAAATATTTGTACCACAGCCTGTGGCAGGATATTCTACTTCAAAGATTTTGACAATGGATTTTGTGGAGGGCAGAAAAATAACCGCCGTCACCCCGCTTTCACGAACAGAGCATAATTATAACGCGCTTGTTGACGAGTTGGTCGCGGCATACATGAAACAAATCATCATCGATGGTTTCGCGCACGCAGATCCACATCCCGGGAATGTACACCTTACGAAAGATCACAAAATCGCTTTGATGGATCTTGGGATGGTGGCTAAGTTCGGCCCGAACTTCGGGATCAACTATTAAAACTGATGATTGCCATCAGCAAATATAATGGCAACGATACCGCCAATGCTTTGCTGCACATCAGCAACTATGATAAAGAAGCTGATGTGCAGACTTTCCAGAAGGAAATAAACCGGCTGGTACAGGAATCCCAGAACAAGAACGCAGAAAATATGCAGACTGGCCGCATGCTGATTCAGATGAACAGGATTGCGGCTGAAAACGGCATCCGCCTTTCGGTAGAACTGAATATCTTCGGGAAAATACTGATGAATATGGACCAGATTGTCGCGGTGCTGGCACCCGATTACGATTTGCAGGAAGCCATAGAAACAAATCTCGAAAAACTGATGCAAAAGAAAATGATTGAGGACCTGAAGCCAGATCAGTTTTTCGCGCAGTTAATTGAAGCTAAAAAACTTGCTGAAAAACTGCCCGAACGCCTCAACACCATTACGGAAAGACTTGCGAACAATGAATTTGAGATTAAAATTGATGCGATCGATGAAAAGCGCCTGACGGACGGCTTTCAAAAAGTCGCCAACCGAATCTCCATTGGGTTGATAATTGCGGCTTTGATTATCGGGGCTGCACTTCTGATGAAAGTACCAACCACTTTCATGGTGCTTGGCTATCCAGGATTAGCCATGATATTTTTCTGTGCTGCGGCAGTTTTCGGCGTATGGTTGGTGATGAAAATGCTGTTCGGTGATGAGAATCTTAAAAAACACCGATAGTTAGGAACCGAAAATCTCTTTTAGAATCTCTGAAACTTCCCTGGGTTTAGTGGCAGGGAAAAGATGTGTCGCGTTCTGTATCACATAATCCGGTTTTGAATATTTAATAGGGAAAACAATATCACGGTCTGCCAAAACCTGTATCACCTTTGGGTTTTCCTCGGACTTCCAGTTGCTGATTTTCTCAATGCACCATTTCAGGTAATAGGGATCGCGAACGGTAAAATATTCCATCAATTTAGGATTTTTAGGATCAAAAAACTTTCTCACAAAAGCGTAAGCCAAGGCCGACTTCGTGGTGAAAATGTTTTCCGGCAGATATTTAGGAATATGGGTGACTTCCCCCATTTTAATAAAGCGTGATTTTTCTCGGTCAGATTTTATGCTGCCAAGGATAACCACTTTTTCCGCGGGTTTTATCTTATCAATTTCCTGTACCATGATGCCGCCAAATGAATATCCGAGCAGGCAAAATGGCTTTGTCTCATCAATTCTGTCGGACATTCTTGTGACATAGCCCGTAAAACTTTCGTTACGTATAGGGATGAGCCAGTCGAGAAAAACCACTTCAAGGTTTTCAGGGAACGTGAGTTTTGACAGTACTTTGAAATCAGCACCAAGCCCACTGATGACGTACAACTTCATTTTTTCAGAAATCATATAAAACTTTATACAAAAATAAAAAAGAGCAGTAAGAACTGCCCTGAACTTTTGAAGATATTTTTACTATTTGGCGGTAACTTTTACAAGCATATCCACCTCATCTTTCACCAAAACATCCTTCATCGCGGCTTTGTAAGCCACATCAAATTTCTGTCGATCGAAGGCAAATTTATCCGAAACGATGCTTACCACGCCCTTGCTGTATGAAATTTTGGCAGGAAATGAAACAGGATGTGTCTTACCCTTCACCGTGAGGTCCCCGTGGATGATATAGTTATAAACTTTATGGTTGTTTTTCCTTACCGAAGCAATGGTATAAGCCGCTGTGGGAAATTTATCTACTTCAAAGAAATCTCCGTTTTTAAGGTGATTATTCAGTTTAGTCTGGGATTCGCCCGTTAAATCAGTCGCGTTAATGCTCGTCATATCCAGCACGAAAGTTCCCCCAGCCACCTGATTGCCCTTCATGATGATGTTTCCGGATTTTACATTTACAGTGCCATCGTGTGAGGATGCAGCGGATTTCGCGATTTTGTAACCCCACCAGTGTACATCTGAAGCCACTACTTTTTTACTTTGTCCAAATGCTAATCCGCCCGTTAAAACGGCCATCAACAGTAACTTTTTCATATATATTATTTAAAATGAAGTGCCAAAAATAAAGTTTTGCTTCAATAATACCTAAAAACGCCTAAAAATGGTACTACAAACGCAAAAAAAACTTCGGCTGGGCCGAAGTCGTAATTTTTATTCACCGGAAAACGCCGCGTACAATGCCGCTCCCTGAATGATGGTTTTGGTATCCCTCACCAGATAAATTGGGATGTCGCGCAGCAGCGATTCCATTTTATCGCTTACGATGAAGTTTTTATAGAAGTCATCCTTATTCAGATATTTCTGTAACATCACCGGGATTTCTCCGCTGAGATATAATCCGCCGGTCGCTTTTAGTTTCAATACCAAATTGTTCGCTTCGCGTGCCAGAAAAAGCATGAAAGTATCAATGGTCACATTACAGATACGGTCGCGGCTTTCGAGTGCGCCTTTGATGATGGCATCGGTAAAGTTGTTATTTTCAATCTCGCGGGTTAGCCATTCTGGCTGTTGCTGCTGTTTCACATCGCGCACGTAACGGTAAATATTAAACAAACCTTCGGTAGAAAGCACCGATTCCCAAGTGACAATTCCGTAGATTTTCTGCAAAAATTGGTAAAACTCTACCTCATCATTGGTACGTGGCGAAAATTCGCTGTGACCGCCTTCCGTCGCGAACGGACGCATGAATTTGCCATCCCAGTACAAACCTGCTTCTCCTAAACCAGCACCGGGCGCCAATACCGCAATGTTCCCTGGGACTACATTTTCAGAGTGGTGTATGGTCTGGAAGCATTTTTCGTCATCATTCCCTAAGCCATAAGCAGAAGCTTCAAGGTCATTGATCAAATATACCTGAGAGATGCCTGTCTGTTGTTTTATTTCTTCAGCATCAAGTTTCCAAGGCAAGCGCAACGGCTCACTTTTTCCAGAAATCACGGGTCCGGGCACAGCCACAACAAATTTTGAGGCATGGTTGAGTTGAAATTCTGTTATAAATTTCTGCGCAATGTCTATGAAAGAAGCATATTCAACCGTGGCATATGTTTTTTCGATCTGTGGCACCAACCTTTTATCTCGGGTGATATAATGAGCAAAATAGGTCGCATCTTTTCGGACGTCGGCCGAAATTATCGAAATATTGTTGTTGCTTTCCGCTGAGATAGCGGGCAGGTAAAGCATAAATTTATTGTTCGTGTTCATTTTATAATGTTATGAAACCAAAGATAATAATTGTTTATAAATCTGTCGGACAAAAAAATAAAAACCTTCTTAAATGATTTTAAGAAGGCTTACCATATACATTGCTGTATTATTTACCTAAAGGGATGTTGTACCCAATACCTACACCCAGTGCGCCGGCATTGTAGTCTTGGTCACCAATCTCGCCTTTGCTGCCAGTAAAGGTTTTCTGATACTGAAGAGAGAAATTCCAGTCGCGGTTGTGGTAACCGATTTCAGGTTTGATGTAGAAACCACCATCAGGTCTTGCTACTGTACTGTTTGATGCTACCTGATCATCACCTACGATGAAACCGTAACCTAAGTCGGTCCCAAGATAGAAGCCGGTTTGCTTAGGATATACACGGATAAGCGCTGCTACCGGTACTACACCAAAATCATTGTTATCAATCGCACCATTTTCTCTACCGAAAAAGTGGCTGTAACCGGTGGCGATACCTAAACCGAAGCCTGGCGTCACCAGATTCTGATAAGCTACATCTACCCCGATATTACCACCTGCATTCTCAGCAGGAACCGCAACACCACCATTTACCCCAACTTTCAGCATATTTCTCATATCTGCGCTTTGTGCACTTACTAAACCTGCTGTCATTAATCCTAAAGCGAGGATTGTTTTCTTCATTGATTTCATAACTTTAAATTTTAAATTTTACGAAAAGTTACTTGTCAAAATCGTGCCAAAAAAAGTACAGATACCATGTGTCGCACATTAAATATATTGTATAGTATTGATAATCAACTTATTATATTTGAACAAAAATTAAACAATCATTTACATTTTTGTGGCTGTCTTTTTGGCAAAAACCAAAAAAAACCGGCACCAGGCCGGACAAATTTTCAATTCTGTTATTTTATACTATCTAATAGCTCTTTCATTTCGGCATAGCCACCACCATTATACACATCGGTCATGCCTTGTTCCTTGAAATAATCTACAGCCTTACCACTGCGGTTGCCACTGCGGCAAAAGAAAATTTTGGTACCGCTAAGGTTAATGATCTCCTGCTTTCTTTCCTCTAATTCGCCCAAGGGAATATTTTGTGCTTCCTCCAGGTGCCCATCCATCTCCAGTTCCATGGCTTCACGAACATCGATTAAATGATAATCCCCCAATTGCAATACTTCTACTAATGACATAACTGATATTTTTAAGTGTTTAATTTTAAGATAAAAAAGGCTGTAAAGTCCTTTAAAAGCCTATAACAAAGTTAAGAAATAATGTTAGTTTTGCAGCATTATTATGAAAGGGAATACAGAAAAATATGCTGCACTTATAAAAGCCAAAGCGAAGGAATTTGGCTTCCAAAGCTGTGGAATTTCACGCGCAGGATTTCTGGAAGAAGACGCGCCTGCTCTGGAAGCATGGCTGAAAAACGCCCGACATGGCGAGATGTCTTATATGGAAAACCATTTCGACAAGCGCCTTGATCCCCGAAAGCTGGTGGATGGTGCGCGTACAGTGATTTCTTTGTCATATAATTACTATCCGGAACAGGATCTTACCCCTTTTAGCGACCTGAAAATATCCAAATACGCCTACGGTGAAGATTATCATGAGGTGATAAAGGAACTTCTGCGCGATTTGGTGGCTGCCCTAAAAGTGGAGATCGGCGATTTTGACTGTCGGGTCTTTACCGATTCGGCACCGATCCTTGAAAGAAGTTGGGCGCGAAAAAGTGGCATCGGCTGGGTAGGTAAAAATGCTAATTTACTTACCAAGCAGCATGGCTCGTTTTATTTTCTGGCGGAAATCATCTGCGATCTGGACTTGGCTACAGACCATGCGACCACCGACCATTGTGGATCGTGCAGAAGATGTATTGAAGCCTGCCCTACCCAAGCAATAGTAGCCGAGAGGATTGTGGACGGCAGCAAATGTATTTCCTATGCCACCATCGAACTTAAAAATGAATTACCCGAACATTTTAAAAATAAAATGGAGGACTGGATGTTCGGTTGTGATATCTGCCAGGATGTTTGCCCGTGGAATCGTTTTGCAAAACCACATCAGCAGGAAAGGTTTAAACCTAAGGCATTTATTGCATCTTTCGGAAGAGAAGACTGGCAGGCGCTCACACAGGAAGTTTTCTCTGAAATCTTCAGGAAATCGCCTGTTAAGCGTACCAAATTCGCAGGTTTGAAGCGGAATATCGCGTTCCTTACCCAATAAACTTTTTGTACGAAAAAAAACTCCCTTGTGAGGGAGTTTGTATCAATCATTAATTCATTGGGATTAACGGTTATTGCTGGTGCTAATTGCTTATTTTTATTTGATAGCCAAACTGAAAAACAGGTCGATCTCATCTTTCACATATACCATACCGCCCATTTTTTTCGGTGGTATGATGTTAAAATCCGAGAACTTCAGACGTTTATTACCTACAAGGCTGTCACGGTATTCGCTGAACTCAATAGTGTAATTTTGGGTTACCGTCATCATTTTCACCTCTACAACTGCTGAAAAACGGGTTGCACTTACTTTTTTGAAGTTCAGGAACTTAATGGTAAGTACCGGATATTTTTCGTGATTCAGTGTCTTACGGAAGTCCGAAGTCATGATTCTGTTCTTACAATCAAAATCCACCACTTCAAGCGGAATATTGGGTAATCTATTTCCGGTGAAAGAATAGATGGTCTGCGATTTCTGAAAATTGGTGTTAGTGCATTTAAAGGTTCCCACATTCGTCCAACCATTAATCACTACGCTGTTCTTTTGGCTGAACATAAGAAGCGGCAGCAAAAGAAGGATTAAGGATATTCTGTAAGTTTTCATAATGCTAAGATAAAAAAAAGGGGTTCGTAAAAACCCCTTCCAAAAAAAATATTAAAAATTAGAAACCGATGGTCGCTTCGAACATGATTCCGTTAAATTTGCCACCGCGTAGTGCGCTTGTTGCTCCCCACACTGGGTCGTTGTTATAGTTCTGGGATACGTATTCCACTTTTGCAAGTACGTTTTTGGTCATGAACCAGCCGCCGCCTACGTTAAATCTTTCGATTTTTCTTTCGTTTGATACTTCATCATCCTGGCCGCTTACAGTGTTGTATCTACCACCTAAGTAAAACTGCTCTTTGTTACCGAATCTGTAAAGCAATTCTGCTCCAAGTTGGGTATAATCTCCGTCTGTAGCTCTTTCAGTAAGACCTGCAGCTTTGTTACCAGATACATATTCATACAATCCGAAGAACTCAAGTCCATTGTATTTGATGAATGGGTTTACCTGTACCGCTTTCACTTTTTTGAAACCTGGGTTGAAGCGTCCTGTAGCGTAGTTTGCTGTTCCCATCGCGTCCGCTTGTGTAAGAAGTACGTAATAGTATCTTGAACCTGCTCTGTCACCGCTAAATAGGTTTCCACCTGATGACAAACCATTTGTCTGGATGAAAGACCCTGATAACCTCACTCTTAAATCTTCGCTGATTTGCTTGTCCCAAGCTACTTTTGCGTAAACAGATGGTGAGTTATAGTTTGTACCTTTAACTGGTGTCTGGTTAAGTTTACCGTTAGATACACCAAGCATTGCTGTAAAGTTGTTATAGAAACCGTAAACTTCACCAAAAGCTTCAGTAGTAAAGCTGTCCATGATGTAGTTTCCTACGAATGGGTTGTTGATGGCTTCAGCATTATCAGTTCTTCTGAAGTGAGCGTCACCGTAGTTGATCTCATCCATACCCACTTTCACTCTCGCATACTTCATGATGTTTGATGCAAAACCTTCAGAGATGAAATCTAGGTCATCAACCTGAATGTATCCACCTTTTACCCAAGCTTCGTTGTGGTGACGTGCAGAAAGATAAGTTCTAAGGTGCATTTTAACCCCTTTTGCAAGGTAAGCGTTCACGTCTAAGTTGGCTGTTGGTAAGTTGAAATCGTTACCCATTACCACAAGTGCGTTCGGTCTTGTTACCGCTGTATTCGTTACAGGTCCTGGGCCAGTGCTTGTTGTGATCGTTGTATAATTTCCAAGATCTGTTGGCGTTTCATGGTCGATTGCCTGAAACTGTAATGCGAAATCACCACCTATCGACACCTTCACGCCATCAAACTCCGGAGATGCTCCTTTAGGATCCTCAAAAATATTTCGGGCAGATTTTTCAGGCGCTAAATAATCGCGCATTGAAGTGGTAGTGTCCTGAGCGTTTAAGAGGCCGGCTCCTGCGAAGATTACGGCGAGCATGGAAGCTCTCATTAACATCGTTTTCATATTTTTAAAATTTTAATTGTTCCTTATTTAATAGTTTTTAGTTGGCGTTTACAGATACTGTTATTTTAATATCGTTACCTGTTTTCACTGTGTTCATCATAAATGAAGGTGGGGTAACGCCGTAATCAGTCAGTTTAATGGTTTCTGTACCGGTGATGGTGTATCCGTTTGCGCTTTTTGCAACAGTTACCGGGAAACTTACTGTTTTGGTAACATCTGTCACTTTCAGTTTGCCGGTCATGGTTCCTTTACCGATGTTTACAGAAGTGGCTGTGAAAGTAATATTGGGGAATTTATCAGCTTCCAGTGCTTTGTAAGCGTTAGAGTCCATCGCGCCTTTACCTGATTTCAGGGACTTTGCGCCTAAGGTATATTGAACATCTGTAAGAGCGTTTCCGGAAACGTTGGCCGTAAATGAGCCAGTGTTTGAAGTCATACTCCAATCATGCATTGTAGAAGTACCGGTAACGACTGTTTTTACATTTTTGCTGCTTATTTTTTGTCCGGCAACCACACCAGAGAAAAGTCCGAAAGCTAAAACGAGGATCTTGAAGTTTGCTAAGTTTTTCATTATTCTGAATTTTTAATATTTTTCTTTTTTGATGATACAAAGGCATATCGTTTTTTGTGAATATCACAATCAAAACATAAATTCAGTGCATGATATTTATCTTATTTAAAACATATTTTAAATACACGACAACAAAACAACATATAGATTATCCATTCAACATTTTTTATGAGCGAAATTTAAATTTGCTGTAATAATTCAGAAAATCTTTTAGTAATGTGAAAAGAAGCAAAAATGATGATTGAAAAAATATTGATAGAAATCATATCAAAAAAGCAATAAATGTCGAAAATAGGTGTATATTAATATGGATATGACAAAAATCAGCCTGGTAATATTAATATATTGAATTATGGCTTATTTATCACAATGATATCTACTGCATTATAAACTGAAAAATATTGGAATAAAAAAAAACCTCTGGAAAATCCAGAGTTTTGTACCCAGTGCCGGAATCGAACCGGCACACCTTGCGGTACTAGAGTTTGAGTCTAGCGCGTCTACCAATTCCGCCAACTGGGCCTGTAATTGGGTGTGCAAATATAGAATATTTTTTAAAATCTCAGAAATAATTTTTACAGTTTATCTATAATACATTATTACGCAAGCAATTAAAATACTATTTCAAGGCCGTCATATGCCAGCGCAACACCCTCAGGAAGTTCGTCATAAGCATCCTGATGTAAACCGAAATGATGCGAAATATGCGTGAGGTAAAGCATTTTTGGTTTCAGTTCCTCATATAAGGCAAGCACATCAGGCAAAATAAAATGTGCCGGATGAGGATGTTCCTTCCGGATGCAGTTAAGGATTAGATAGTCCAACCCCATCAATTTTTCTTTCTCATTTTCACTAATGAAGCTCGCATCTGTTATATAAGCGGAATTTTTAAATTTAAAACCAAAAACCGGTAGTCGGTGATGCAATACCTCAACCGGCGTAATGGCTGCATCAAACAACATAAACTCCGCGGAGATCTGATGAAGTTCGAATGATGGCGCGCCGGGGTACTTCTCATCCGCAAAACCATAGGAAAAACGCGTCCGAAGTTCATCTCCTACTCTTTCCGCACAATAAATAGGCATATCGCTTTTATTCTTGAAAATCAGTGGCCGAAGATCATCCAGACCAATTACATGATCATTGTGTTCATGGGTAAGAAGCACCGCATCTATCTGTCTTTCGTTATTTTCCAGCATTTGCATCCGAAAGTCGGGGCCACAGTCAATCAATATTTTATGGCCGTTATCAGTGGTAACCAGCGCGGAAGATCGGAAGCGGCGGTCCCGCGAATCACCTGATGTACATACATTACATGTACAGCCTATAACCGGTACTCCCTGTGAGGTACCTGTTCCTAAAAATTTCAACGTCATATTTTGAGGTTGGTATTATTTCAGTAAATTTACGACAAAATAAGATTTGCACGTGATTAATCAAAAATTAACACCAAAGCAGAAAGCTTTAGCCATTAATTTAGACTCTGATATTTACGGTACTTTTGCTGAGATTGGTGCAGGGCAAGAGACTGTACGTCATTTTTTCCGTGCCGGTGGTGCTTCACGTACCATCGCAAAAGCCATGTCGGCATACGACAAAGATTTCAGTGATGCCATTTACGGTAAAGAACCAAAAAACCGATACGTCACCCAAAACCGGTTGCGAAAAATGCTGCGTTATGAGGTCGCCCTAATCGAGGAACGTCTTTCGCGCGAGAACAATCCGGGGCGTAAATTCTTCTCCTATGCCAATACCGTAACCACCATCAACTTCAATAAGACCATGAAAGGCCATGGCTGGGTAGGATTGCGCTTCCAGTTAGAGGAAACTGAGGATTACAGCGAAATTGTTTTCCACGTAAAATTCAATGAAAATGATGCGACTTTACAGCAGGAAACCCTCGGAAGCCTTGGCGTAAACCTTATTTATGGCGCTTACAACTATGCCGACAATCCACGCCGGTTGATAGAATCGCTGTACGATGACATCTCTACCGATAATATCGAGATTGATATGATCGACTTCAGCGGACCTGCTTTCTCGTATGTAGATAACCGTTTGATGAGCCTTCAACTGGTAAAAAGCGGACTAACGGACGCGGTAATCTTCAATCCTGAAGGTAATAACATGCTGCCTGCGGATGTACTTTATAAGAAAAACATCTTTGCGGTAAGGGGGAGTTTCCGGCCGGTAACGCTTGTCAACATCGATATGTTTGAGCGTGGCCTTGAAATGTTCATGAAAGACACTTGCTGCAGTGTAGAGGATACAGTGGTACTTTTCGAAATCACCATCTCAAACCTGCGCGCCGCGGGAGATATTGATGAACGGGACTTCCTCGACCGTGTAGATGTGCTGGCAAAACTCGGCTATACTGTCATCATTTCAAACTTCTCGGAATATTATCGTCTTATTGATTATTTCGCGGGCTATACCCAAGGCAAAATAGGTGTCGCGATGGGTGTGAACAATCTGTTGGACGTGTTTGATGAAAAATATTACAAAAGCCTCTCGGGCGGTATCTTGGAAGCGTTCGGGAAATTCTTCCGACAGGACATGACCGTGTATCTGTACCCGTACAAAGATCCGGAAACCCATGAACTGCTGACATCAAATAACCTGAAAGTAAGCGATAATCTTAAAGAATTATATAAATACTTTAAACATAACCGCCGGATTGTAGACATTAAAGACTACAACCCCAACCACTCTGAAATTTACTCGCGTGATATTCTGCAGAAAATCGCCAATCACGAGTCGGGCTGGGAAAACCAGGTGCCGGAAGGTGTGGCCGACATGATCATAGAACGCGGAATGTTCGGTTATAAAGAAGAACTTAAACTAAAGGAATTTTCCTGAAAAAACATAAAAACATGTCTGAAATTAAAAAACGACTTTCTGTAATCCTAGAGAGTCCCACAAGCGATATTAACGATAAACTACAGAAAATCTGCCAGTTGCTGGATCAGGAAATTCCGTATTTTAACTGGACAGGATTTTACTTCAAAAACGGAGCTAAAGACGAACTGGTTCTCGGTCCCTATGTAGGCGCGGAAACCGACCACACCATCATCCCTTTCGGGAAAGGGATCTGTGGACAGGTAGCCGTTTCCAACGAAACATTCGTGGTGCCCGACGTTCATGAGCAGGACAATTACCTAAGCTGCTCTATTGATACCAAAGCCGAGATCGTAGTACCAATCATCAAAAATGGTGAAAATATTGGCCAAATTGATATTGATTCCCATACCTTGGACCCATTCACGGAGGAGGACCGCGAGATGCTCGAATGGCTATGCGATGAAATCGCGAAAATCTATTAAACAGATAAAAAACTAAAAGTGCGGATTATGATTCCGCACTTTTTATATCTATCTTTTCGTTGGCCAACGCTGCGACCGCGTCTTGGTCTAATCTAAAGACCGTCCATTCTTCCATTGGTTTGGCGCCCAGTTTCTTATAAAATTCGATGGAAGGCGTATTCCAATCAAGTACCGACCATTCCATGCGTCCACAGTTTTCTGTTTTTGCGATGGTCGCCAACTCGCGCAGCAATGCTTTGCCATAGCCTTTGCCACGATGTTCAGGCTCAATGAAGAGGTCTTCGAGATAAATGCCAGGTTTACCCACAAACGTTGAAAAATTATAGAAATACAGCGCGAAACCTACCGGCTGCCCATGTTCTTCCGCAATCAGCACTTTAGCGAAATTTCTATCGAAAATGTTCTTCTGAAGCTCCTCCACGGACGTCGTAACCGCATCGGATAATTTTTCATAAGCAGCTAATTTCCTTATTAAATCATAAATCAATGTGCTGTCCTCTGGCAGTGCTTTTCTAATTCTGAGATTCATCCCTCTTTTTTTTATTCAAATTTAGAGAAAACAATCTAAAAAAAAAGAACCCCCGGTCTAGTCTGGAGGTTCATTTTAGAGATCAGATCTCGGTATCAAGATCCCAGTTTTGCAGGTAATCGTGCACATGCTTCAGAAACATGCCTCCCAACGAACCATCTACTACCCGGTGATCGTAAGAATGCGACATAAACATCATCTGGCGTACAGCAATGACATCACCGTCCTTAGTCTCCAGTACCGCAGGCTTCTTCACGATTGCGCCAATGGCAAGGATGGCCACCTGTGGCTGTGGAATAATGGGTGTCCCCATTAAATTACCGAAACTCCCAACATTGGAAATGGTATAAGTGGCACCCTGAGTGTCTTCAGGTCTCAGTTTTTTGTTTCTTGCACGATATGCAAGGTCGTTGATGGCCTTTGCCAAACCGGAAAGCGAAAGTTGATCGGCATTCTTAATTACCGGAACAATTAAATTACCATCCGGCAGCGCAGTGGCCATCCCGATATTGATATTTTTCTTTTTAATGATCTTATCACCATCTACTGATACATTTATCAATGGGAAATCCTGGATGGCTTTTACCACCGCACGCACAAATATGGGCATGAAGGTAAGTTTCTCGCCTTCTCTTTTCTCGAAAATGGCTTTATGCTTAGCGCGCCACCTTACCACATTCGTTACATCAGATTCGATGAATGAGGTTACGTGTGGCGAAATACGCTTGGAGTTTACCATGGCATCTGCAATAATCTTGCGTACACGATCCATCTGGATGATTTCATCTCCCTGCGAAACCTGTACTGGCGCTGCAACTGGTGCCGGAGCTGTTTGTGGCTGTACCGGGGCTGCAGATGTAGTTTCAGTCGGCGTCATGGCTTGGCCGCGGTTGGCGACGAATGCCAGAATATCTTCTTTGGTGATGCGACCTTCAAGGCCGCTTCCTTTAATTGATGTAAGTTCGGTTTCCGAAATATTTTCCTGCTGCACGATGCTTTTTACCAAAGGTGAAAGGTAGATATCGCCGGAAAGTGTGGCTACATCAAATCTCTGCTGGGTTTTGTCGAGCTCCTTAATTTCTGCTTCTGTAAGTTGCGGTAGGTCGGTTTGTACTTCATCGGCAGACTTTGGCTCCTGAGACTGGCTTTCAACCGGTGCGCTGTTGTCCCCATCCACTTCCAGGATGGCTATGGCTTCACCAATCTTTGCTACCTCATCTTTCTGTTTCAGGATTTGTATGATTTTACCCGAAACCGGTGTCGGAACATCAGAGTCTACCTTGTCGGTTGCAATTTCTACTACGGAATCATCTTCCTTTACGATATCTCCTTCGTTTACCAGCCAGTTGATAACCGTAGCTTCCATCACTCCCTCTCCCATTGACGGAAGTAGTAATTTATATTCTGCCATTTTTTGTTTTTGGATTTTTACAAAGATAAAATTTTTTACGGATTAGCGAAATGCGAATTTTTAAGCCAATTTTTTAGCGTTTCTGTAATGTGCATCTTTAATGAATAATGTTTGGCAACACGCCAAATACTTTCAAAAACCCATTCCTTTGCGTCAAGTTTTTATTACATTTGAAGTATGAAAAAACTGTATATCGTTGCGCTCTTTCATTTTCGGGAAACTCACCTGATGGAAGCCGCTGAACTGCTGAACAAACTCGTCACCGAAACCCGAAAAGAAGCTGGTTGCCTGCAATACGACCTTATTGAAGACCAAGACAACAAAGGTGTATTTTTCCTTATCGAACTTTGGGAAAATGACGAGTCACACTACCGCCATACCGCTACCGAACATCTGGCTGATTTCCGGAAGAATGCCGCGCCGCTACTGGAAAGTGAAACCGAAGTCTATAAAGGCGCCAAACTTTTCTGAACAATCACGGCCTCAAACACTTCCATGAAGTGTTTTTTTATTTTATCCTTCAGCACGGTAAGATCTTCTTCGCTGAACGTACGGCCTAATTCGCGTTGTAGAGAAGTGACAGATTTATCCTTAATCCCACACGGAATGATATATTCAAAATAACGCAAATCGGTATTTACATTGAGTCCGAAGCCGTGCATGGTTACCCATTTCGAGGTTTTAACGCCCATCGCGCATATTTTTCTGGTATAGGGCATCCCCACATCCAGCCACACTCCTGTTTGGCCTTCGCTGCGTTCGCCTTTCAAGCCGTATTCGGCGATGACACGGATGATGACTTCTTCCAGATTTCGCATGTACAGGTAAATATCTGATTTGAAATTATCCAGATCCAGCACCGGATAGCCAATCAACTGGCCAAAGCCGTGGTAAGTGATATCTCCACCACGGTTGGTTTTCACGAAAGTGGCATTAATTTCCTGTAGTTTGGCCGAATTTGCCAACATATTTTCTTCATGGCCAGATTTGCCGAGCGTATAAACATGCGGATGCTCCACAAAAAGAAAGTAATTGGGTGTTTCCTGGTGTTCTTCATCGGGGCGGGCACGGTTTTCAAGTTTAATGGAAATAATGTGTTGCATCAGCTGATCCTGATACTCGAACGCCCGTTCATATTCCATAAGTCCCAAATCCTGAAACTGCAAAGTCCTGTTCTGTACTTTTGTCATTGTAAATGCTGAAGGTTCTGAAAATAAAAAACTGGCTCAAAAATACAATTTAATTTATTATGCTTTGAATAAAACTATATCCTTCCTGCTCCCAATCTTCGCTGTTCATCAAAATCTTTACGAAGGCAGAACCAATGATTCCGCCGTCTGTATGTGCCGTCACCTTCTCGAAATCTGTTTTATCCTTAATACCAAAACCTACCATCACCGGATTTTTTAATCTTAACTGGCCAAGCCGGTGCAGATAAGCTTCATTATCTACCGGTTTTGCATCATTTCCTGTGGTGGAAGAGCTGGAGACAGCGTATAGAAAGCCTGAACTCAAAGAATCCAGATAATAGATCCGTTCATCAGAGGTCTCGGGTGTGATAAGAAAGATAAAATCTAGCCCATAACTGCGGAGTATCTTACCATAATTCCTCTCAAATTCAATCGGTGGAAGATCAGGAATGATGATACCGGAAACGCCTGCGGCAGCACACTCTCGACAGAAATCCTCGAAGCCAAACCTTAATACAGGGTTTATATAACCCATCAGAATAACCGGTATCCGTATCTCGTCTTTTATGGTTTTAAGTTGATTTAACAGGAGTTGTATCGTCATGCCATTTTGCAGCGCCCGATCGTGCGCATGCTGTATCACCGGGCCATCTGCTACCGGATCGGAGTATGGCATCCCAATTTCTACATAATTCGCCCCGGCATTTTGTATGATCTTCAAGACTTTGGATGTATCATCCAGCGCAGGGATTCCTGCGGTAAAATAAATATTTAGAGATTTTTTTATAGCATTCATGTCTATGATTCTAAAGATGTTTAAGGTAAGTCTCCATGTCTTTGTCACCTCGTCCGCTAAGGCAAATTACTACCACCTCTTCCACAGAAAATTTCTTCTTTCTGAGGATAGCCAGCGCATGGGAACTTTCGAGCGCGGGAATTATTCCTTCAGTACGTGTCAGTTCAAACGCTGCTTCGAGTGCTTCATCATCATTGATGCTTAAAAACTCAGCCCGTTGTTCCTGAAAAAGATGTGCATGGAAAGGCCCAATGCCCGGATAATCAAGACCTGCCGAGATTGAATGTGGCTCAATCACCTGCCCGTCATCTGTCTGCATCACCAGGCTTTTGCTGCCATGCAGTACGCCCAGAGTGCCCAAAAAAGTTGTTGCCGCCGACTTACCGGAATCCACACCGAATCCCCCAGCTTCCGCTGCGATGAGTTTCACCCGAGGTTCTTCCACAAAGTGGTAAAACGCACCCGCCGCGTTGCTTCCGCCACCCACACACGCCAATACATAATCTGGATTCTCACGGCCGGTTTTTTCTTTTAGCTGTGTTTTAATTTCTTTGGAAATGACGCTTTGGAACCGCGCTACCAAATCCGGGAAAGGATGTGGCCCCACCACACTGCCAATGATGTAATGCGTAGTTTGTGGATTATTGATCCAATCGCGCAGCGCTTCGTTTACCGCATCTTTCAGGGTACGCGAACCAGAAGTCGCAGGGATTACAGTAGCACCCAACATCTTCATTCGTGCTACATTGGGGGCTTGGCGTGCAATATCTACTTCGCCCATATACACCACACACTCCAACCCAAGCAGTGCACACGCGGTGGCCGTAGCAACGCCATGTTGGCCGGCGCCCGTTTCTGCGATAATGCGGTTTTTACCCAGGCGTTTTGACAGTAGGGCCTGCCCCAGCGCGTTGTTGATCTTGTGCGCTCCGGTATGGTTGAGGTCTTCGCGTTTAAGGTAAATCTGTGTCTGATAGATTTCGCTAAGGTTTTTCGCATGATATAAAGGTGTGGCACGGCCCACATAATTCATCAGCAAGTCCTGGAATTCTGCCTGAAAATCTTCAGATTCAATGATGCCCAGATATTCATTTGCTAATTGTTCGACGTTCGGGTACAGCATTTCGGGCACGAAGGCGCCACCAAACTCACCATAATAGCCGTTTTCATCGGGGTTTTTATATTTTTTCATCTTTATTTATTTAAGTTTTCGATTAAAATTTCAAGGGCAGAAAGATTTTTTTTTCCTGGAGAGAGTTCAAATTTCGAGTTGACATCCAAAGCAAAAGGCTGATTTACAAGACATTTGTAATACTTATGATTTTCAAGGGAAATGCCACCGCTTAGAAAATAGGGTTTGGTTATTTCGAGTTGATCTAAAATCTGCCAACTGAAGGCCTTGCCGGTTCCGCCGTAATTTTCCGAATCCGTATCAAACAATATAGCACTGATGCCTTCGGGTAAACTATTGATCTGGTGCTGTAGCACGGCGGTGGTTTGTTTGCCGATCCTCACTGCTTTGATGAGGTCTATTTTGCCTTCAAAAGTCTTGCTGAGTTGCTGTATTTGGACATCATTTTCATCCCCATGAAGTTGTATCATATCCAATGAGGCTTCTTGTACGATCTGCACAATATTTTCGGTTTTTTCATTGACAAAAACGCCTACTTTTTTCGTTGTAGTGATTGCTTTGATGCTATTCAGACTCAAGTGTTGAAGCGCATATCTGGGAGATTTCTCGTAAAAGATAAAACCCATAAAATCAATATTCATCGCTGTTAGCGCATGGATATCGTTGCAATTGGTGACTCCGCAAACTTTAATTTTCATGAGAGACGTTTTGAATAAACTGCTGGAAAACGAGGCCAGGATCTGCATTTTTCATGAAATATTCGCCCATTAGAAATCCCTGAAACCCGTGCTGTTCTAAGAATAAATAATCATCGATGCTATAGATGCCGCTTTCTGCAATGGCTATAGCGCCGGATGGCAAAAGGTTTTTAAGATTTACCGAATGCTGCAGATCTACAACGAAATCTTTGAGGTTTCGGTTATTGATTCCGACAAAATCTACTTTATCATGGTAATGTTTCAGTTCTTCTTCGATATGGATTTCGAGTAACACTTCCAGACCCAGTTCGTGCGAAAGTGCTGTAAACTCATCTACCTGCGCTGGTGACAGGCATGCAGCAATTAACAGAATTACATCGGCGCCGTGCGCTTTGGCTTCATGAAACTGGTACTCGTCTATCATAAAATCTTTGCGTAAGATAGGGATCTGTACCGTTTGCCGCGCCATTTTAAGATCGGCAATTTGCCCTCCGAAGAACTCGTGATCCGTCAGCACCGAAACCGCAGACGCACCATATTTTTCGTAATCGGTCACTGTTTCCTGCACGCTGGCTGTACCGTTAATGATGCCTTTACTGGGTGATTTTTTTTTGTATTCCGCAATAATGCCGGGCGATAGCGCTAAACGGTCCTTGAGTGAAAAAGTTTTCCGTGAATAATTAGCAAGTTCTTTCAGTTCGTTGATAGGCAATAGCTTTTTAGCTGTGGCGACCTCTTGGTGCTTATGTGTGATGATTGTATCTAAAATACTCATGATGATGTTTATTTAATGATGTTTTTCAGGCTTTTAAGGGCGTTACCACTATCAAGGCTTTCTTTCGCCATAGCTAAACATTCCTCATAGGATCCAAATTTTCCGGTGGTCTTCAGCGCCATTGCAGCGTTGGCAAGCACCACAGCCCGTTGTGCGGCCGTGCCTTCTCCCAATAGAATTTTCATAAAAACTTCCGCGGCTTCTTTCTTTGAATTTCCACCGGAAAGTTCTTCCGCTTGAATACTCTGAAAGCCAAGTTGCTGGGCAGAGTAAATATGTTCCCCGGATTTGCTGAAGATTTTGGTATCGCCAGTAAGGGAAATTTCATCATACCCATCAAGCCCATGTACAAGCAAAAAATCCGGGTCTTTTTTCTGTAAAAGATATTGGTAGATCCGTGCGATTTCGAGGTTATATACACCAATCATCGAGAAATTGGGTTTTGCGGGATTCACCAATGGGCCTAAGACATTGAAAAACGTTCGTAAACCCAATCCTTTCCGCAGGGGCGCCACCGAACGTAAAGCCGGATGAAATAGTGGCGCATGCAGAAAACAGATATTCCCACGTTCGAGATCTCGCTGCAGGCCTGCCGCATCAGCTTTAAACTGATAGCCGAGTTCCTCGAGCACATTGGATGAGCCCGAAATGGCGGAAACCCCGTAATTCCCATGCTTGCCTACTGTTTGCCCAGCGCCAGAGACAATGAATGCGGACAGCGTAGAAATATTAAATGTATTTTTACCGTCGCCACCTGTGCCTACAATATCTACCAGATCGTGGGTGCCCAAATCTACAGTGACCGCAAGATTCAGCAAAGCTTCACGAAACCCTTCGAGTTCCGCTAAAGTAATGCTGCGCATGAGGAATACGGTTACAAAGGCGGTTACCTCATTATCATTAAACTTGTTCTGGGCAATTTCAGTAAGAATCGCTTTGGCTTCGGCCTTCGAGAGGGTATGATGATTAAAAAGATATTGTAAGATCTGCTTCATTGCTTGTGGCGGTTTAATTATTTAAAAAATTCCTTAGAATCGCTCTTCCATAAGGCGTCAAGATGCTTTCGGGGTGATATTGAACTGCGTGTACATCGTAGGTTTTGTGTTTCAAACTCATGATGATGCCGTTTTCATCCACACTGGTTACCACCAGCTCTTCAGGAAAACCTTCGGTGTTAACCGCCCAGGAATGGTACCTGCCTACTTCTATAGTTTCAGGAAGACCATCTAGAATATGATGTTCAGTTATTTTTTTTGCGGAGGTGGCTACGCCATGATAAATCTCTGAAAGATTAATCAAACTGCCGCCAAATGCTTCTGCGATCGCCTGCTGACCAAGGCAAACACCTAAAAGTGACTTTTGGGGCGCATACGCTTTAATGACTTCCAACAGTAAGCCCGCTTCCGAAGGGATGCCCGGTCCGGGGGAAAGGATGATCTTGTCATAGGCAGCGATATCGGCCAGCGAAATCTCATCATTACGGAACACCGCTACTTTTTCTGCCGTAATCTGCTCTATCATCTGCACCAGATTGTAGGTGAAGCTGTCGTAATTATCGAGTACCAGTATCTTCATTTTCTTATATATTAGTATGTGGGGTTTTGATTTAAAGTTTTTCTGCTTTAATAATAGCCTTCTTCAAAGCACCAAGTTTATTGTTCACTTCCTGGAGTTCGTTTTCAGCGGAAGATTTTGCCACGATGCCAGCGCCCGCCTGGTAGAAAAGCGTATTATTTTTACTAAGGAAAGTACGGATCATAATCGCCTGGTTACAATCCCCGTTAAAACCTACAAAACCTATCGAACCCCCATAGAAATTGCGCGAGGTTCTTTCATACGCATCAATTAACTGCATCGCACGGTACTTCGGTGCCCCACTCAGGGTGCCTTGTGGGAAAGTGGTTGACATCATTTCAAAAGGATTCTGACCTTCGGGCACTTCCGCGGAAACTTCAGAGACCATGTGGATGACGTGCGAGAAAAACTGTATCTCTTTCAGTTTTGTTACCTGTGTATTTTTACCAAGAATGCTTAAATCATTTCTGGCAAGATCTACCAGCATGGTGTGTTCGGCATTTTCCTTGGGATCATTCTTTAGCTCTTCGGCTAACTGTAAATCCTGCTTTAAATCTCCGCTGCGCTTGAAAGTTCCGGCTATCGGATGTATCACCGCCTTGCCATCTTTAATGACCAGTTGGCTTTCCGGACTCGAGCCGATGAGTTTGTAATCCCCGTAATCAAAGTAAAAAAGATAGGGTGAAGGATTGATGTTTCGCAGGGCACGATACACATTAAATTCATCCCCCGTGAAACGCTGCTCGAATCTTCTGCTGAGCACCAACTGAAAAACATCACCACGGAAACAGTGCTTTCTGGCCAACTCCACCGAATTTTTATACGCTTCGTCCGTCAGGTTTGATGTTTCTGCGCCTACTTTTACAAATGGGAAAACGGGCGCGTTTTTCTGCTGAATGAGGTTTTCTATCACCGAAATTTCAGACTTCAGACCATCAATTTTATTTTCAATCAAATACATCTCATCGTTATGATGATTGATGGCGATAACATACTGATAAAGCCTGTAACGCAACAGCGGAATCGCATGCGCCTCCTGATTTCCCTTAAACCTAATATTTTCAAAGAACGGAACCGCATCATAGGAAGTATATCCATACAGTCCCTGTGCAACATTTGCGAGCGCGTTTGTTTGCGTTTCGCATACAAAACTCTGGCAAAAAGCATGAAGCAAATCTGTGACTTTTATATCCGAAATACTGATTTTTTCAGCGGCAGAGAGCGGAAATTTGATTTCAGCCTCCTCCTGATTTCTTATTTCTATCCCAGCCACTGCATTAACTGCGATGAATGAAAAATTATTATCAGCACTTTGGTTGCCAGCGCTTTCCAGAAGAATGGTGTCGCGGAACTGGTCGCGAAGACGCAAGTAAATGCCTATCGGTGTAAAAAGGTCACTCAAAGTGGTTTTCACCACCGTTCTAAGTGTAATATGCTGCTTAAATTTCATAAATAGATAAGTTTAAAACAAAAAAAAGACTTCAACACAAGTCAAAGTCTTAGAATGATGATTCCACAAGGAAATATTTTTACACAACAGCAGTGCATTCAAGACTTTGAAAGTATTGAAGCCACCACCAGTTTGTATGCATTGTCGTTTTCACTAAGGCAAATATAGTAAAGTTTTTCAATCTGCAAGCGTTATTATAAAAATCAATTAAATATTAATCTATATTTTTGTTGAAATTAATTAAACAATGAAAAATTTTATTGCAACAGTATTCGTAAGCGGTTTGATATTGGCAAGCTGCTCGAAAAAAGAAACCGAAACCGAAAGCAACACCATGCTACAGGAACCTGAAGTAAGCACCGTACAGCAAGATACCGCTACCAAAGCTTATGGCGACGGCTCTCCGCTGGCACCAGATTCTGTAGTGATTGAGCCTGCACCGCAGGCAGGTCAGGCACAGTAATTTCAGCCAAACCTATCTATACTCTTCAGCAGCGGATGTTTCCTGTAGAAAGCGACCGGAAATTGCCGGAAATTCGCTAAATTTGCAGCCTTAAAAAGCAACAAAGCATGCAGTTATCAGAACAGGAATTAATCAGGAGAGAAAAACTCGCCACCCTTACCAAAATGGGGATTGACGCGTTTCCTGCTGAAGAGTATAAAATATCGCACACCACCAAAACCATCCGCGAAGCATTTTCGGAAGGTAAAAAAGTGCAGATTGCCGGCCGCCTGATGAGCCGCCGCATCCAGGGAAAAGCCAGTTTTGCAGAGCTTCAGGATTCTGAAGGCAGAATTCAGGTATATTTCAACCGTGATGAAATCTGTACCGGTGAAGATAAAACCCTGTATAACGAAGTGTATAAACACCTTTTGGATATTGGGGACATCATCGGTATCGAAGGCGAACTTTTCACCACCCTGGTTGGTGAAATGACTGTAAAAGTTGAGAATTTCAAGATTCTGACGAAATCTTTGCGCCCACTTCCCCAACCCAGGACGGATGAAAACGGCGTGGTGTACGACGCTTTCAATGATCCCGAACTCCGCTATCGTCAACGTTATGTGGACCTTACGGTAAACCCGCAGGTAAAGGAGGTTTTTGTTAAAAGAACAAGACTTTTCAACGCCATGCGTACCTTTTTCAATGACGCTGGATATTTCGAGGTAGAAACGCCCATCCTCCAATCCATCCCCGGTGGCGCAGCAGCAAAACCTTTCATTACACATCATAACGCCCTCGATATTCCTTTATATCTGAGAATCGCAAATGAACTTTACCTGAAAAGACTCATCGTTGGTGGTTTCGATGGGGTATATGAATTCTCTAAGAACTTCCGTAATGAAGGGATGGACAGAACCCACAATCCGGAATTCACCGCTATGGAAATCTATGTAGCCTACAAAGACTACAACTGGATGATGGATTTCACTGAAAAACTCCTTGAATTCTGCGCCATTCAGGTAAATGGCACCGCCGAATCCACCTTTGGCGAGCACACCATCAGTTGGAAAGCGCCTTATCCAAGAATTTCGATGACTGAAGCCATCCAGAAGTTTACCGGTTTCGACATTACCGGAAAATCTGAAAAAGAACTTTATGATTTTGCTAAATCCATTGGTATCGACGTTGATGAAACCATGGGCAAAGGAAAACTCATTGATGAGATTTTTGGGGAGAAATGTGAAGGAAATTTCATTCAGCCGACCTTTATCACCGATTACCCGATTGAAATGTCGCCTCTAACTAAAAAACACCGCAGAAAAGAGGGCCTTACCGAACGTTTCGAACTGATGGTTTGTGGAAAGGAAATCGCCAACGCCTATTCTGAGCTTAATGACCCGATCGACCAGCGCGAACGTTTTGAAGCGCAAATGGCCCTAAGTGAAAGAGGTGATGATGAGGCCATGTTCATTGACCATGATTTCCTGCGGGCCCTAGAATATGGGATGCCGCCAACATCAGGCTTGGGCATCGGCATGGACCGGCTAATCATGTTCCTTACCAACAACCCATCCATCCAGGAAGTGCTATTTTTCCCTCAGATGAAGCCTGAGAAAGCTGTTCCGCAAATTGAACTCGGTGAGGATGAAAAAGCGATCATCGAAATCCTGAGATCCCAACCCGATCCCCTGGAACTGTCGGAAGTGAAAAACAGAAGCCAACTCTCTGGCAAGAAATGGGATAAAGCCACCAAGAATCTCACTAAATTCGATCTGGTTAAAGTAGAAAAAACCGAAGACAAGATCCTGATGAAGCTTGTTTAATCATCAAATATCATTTAATCCTCTGTGTAAGATCAGAGGATTTTTTTGTTGCTTGAAAATTAATCAATTCAGCAAGTCAATGGTTGTATATCTCTAATCAAAACACATCATGACACAAGCAATAACGCTTTCAAATCCGGGATATTTTATGTATATTTGTTGGTCTTTTATCAGACAGTCGAAGGACTTGAAAACAGCAATAAAATTTTAACCGAATTTATATTAAAACCAGCCCTCAACCGCTGGTAATAAAACATTATGAGTCAAAAACAATATACAGCAAGCAGTATTCAGGCGCTGGAGGGGATGGAGCATGTTCGTATGCGCCCATCCATGTACATTGGCGACGTAGGCCTTCGTGGTTTGCACCATTTGGTGTACGAAGTGGTAGACAACTCTATCGATGAGGCGCTGGCCGGCTACTGCGACACCATTACCGTAACCATCAAGGAAAATAACGGGATTGAAGTTACCGATAATGGCCGGGGTATTCCGGTAGATTTCCACGAAAAAGAGCAGAAATCAGCCCTTGAAGTTGTAATGACCAAGATTGGTGCGGGTGGTAAATTTGACAAAGATTCTTACAAAGTTTCGGGTGGTCTGCACGGTGTGGGAGTATCCTGCGTTAACGCGCTTTCTACCGAGATGGTGACGACGGTATATCGTGACGGCCATATATACCAGCAAACATATTCGCGCGGTAAGGCACAGGCGGATGTACAACAAATCGGTAACAGTGATAAAAGAGGAACCATGCAGTTCTTCCAGCCCGATGATACCATTTTTACCGAACTTGTCTACAATTACGACACACTCGCAAGCAGACTTCGTGAACTGTCTTACCTTAACAAAGGAATTACGATAACGCTTACCGACGAAAGACAGAAAGAAGAGGACGGCTCTTTCAAATCCGAAACCTTCCATTCCGAAGGAGGACTGAAGGAGTTTGTAGAATATATCGATGGTAACCGCGAAAGCATCATGCAGAACGTGATCTTTATGGAAGGTAATAAAGATGACATCCCTGTAGAAGTAGCGATGCGTTACAACACTTCTTATAACGAAAATCTGCACTCTTACGTTAACAATATCAATACCCATGAAGGTGGTACTCACCTAGCAGGTTTCCGCCGTGCACTGACGAGAACGCTTAAAAAATTCGCGGACGAGTTGGGGCTTCCGGCTAAAGAAAAAGTAGAGGTAACCGGCGACGACTTCCGCGAGGGACTAACCGCCGTAATCTCAGTTAAGGTGATGGAGCCTCAGTTCGAAGGACAAACCAAGACCAAACTCGGTAACTCCGAAGTTTCCGGCGCGGTGGACAAGATTGTGGGCGAAATGCTTACCAACTTCCTGGAAGAAAACCCGAATGAGGCAAAGCTTATCGTTCAGAAAGTAGTTTTAGCAGCAAAAGCACGTCAGGCCGCCAAAAAAGCGCGCGAATTGGTACAGCGCAAGTCCCCTATGGGTGGCAGCGGACTGCCGGGTAAACTCTCCGACTGTTCTTCAAAAGACCCATCAATCTCAGAACTCTTCCTCGTAGAGGGTGACTCTGCGGGTGGTACGGCAAAACAAGGCCGTGACCGTCATTTCCAAGCGATTCTTCCATTAAGAGGTAAGATCCTGAACGTAGAAAAATCCATGCTTCACAAAGTGTATGATAATGATGAGATAAAAAACATCTATACCGCTTTGGGTGTTTCGGTAGGGACTGAGGAAGACAGCAAAGCGCTGAACATCAACAAACTGCGCTATCACAAGATCGTTATTATGACCGATGCGGATATTGACGGTTCTCACATCTCTACGCTGATCCTTACCTTCTTCTTCCGTTATATGAAGGAACTGATTGAAAATGGTTACGTCTACATCGCGCAACCACCACTTTATCTTCTTAAAAAAGGCAATAAGAAAATCTATGCCTATAATGAAAAAGAACGGGAAGAATTCACCTTGGAACTGTCACCTGATGGTAAAGGCGTGGAAGTACAGCGCTATAAAGGTCTTGGGGAAATGAACCCGGAACAACTTTGGGAAACTACCCTAAACCCCGAAAACCGAATCCTAAAACAGGTAGGCATTGATAGTTTGGCAGATGCCGACAATGTATTCTCTATGTTGATGGGCGATGAAGTACCACCACGCCGTGAATTTATTGAGAAAAACGCGGTGTACGCCAAAATTGATGTTTAATTGAAATATCAACCGATTTATATGAAAAACCGTCTGACTGGACGGTTTTTTGCAGTCGGTACACAAATAAATTTGTTATGAAAACACCGGTTCTTATTTCCACTATCCCTGTATTGCTCTTTAGTTGCAGTAAAAAAAACCCTGAAATTACCCCCAAGGTAAATACGCCTACAACAGAAGTCATACATAAGATTTCAGTTTCCGACTCCATTAAAGTAGAAGATTCTGCTAAAATCACCGATGTCTTGACCGGGGAATTTCATGCGAAAGTTTTAGTTTTCGAGAATATATCAGATAAAACGCTTCAGGACAGCCTGTATGCACCACTGAACATCAAGCTTGATAATTACAGCAAACAGGAGCTCCAAAAAGGACTCCATACAAAAAAAGAAGCTTTCTACCAAGAAATCAAAGAGTTGCTAAGTGACTGGTCACCGGAATTCAAACAGATCTGGGGACAGCATAGCGCCATGAAAGTCTTTTCAGACAAAAATGATTTCCTTACTGTACAATACACTGCTGATGGCTATACCGGCGGCGCCCACGGCTATTACAATGAAATTTATAAAGTTTTTGATACTGAAAACCTAAAAACGCTTCAGCTTAAAGACATACTAAAAGCACAAGACCCGCAGATCTGGAGCCGTATTCTGATGGATAATTTTCTAAAAAACGACCTGGATACCGAACAAGCACAGATGTTACTGGTAAAAGACATCCCGCTGAACAATAATTTTTACTTTGATGACCAACACCTGTATTTCCTCTACAATCAATATGAGATTGCGGCGTATGCAGCCGGCCCCATCCTCATAAAAGTACCGTTTGCTGATATCAAACCATTTCTGAACGATACGTTTAAATCTCGGTTAAAAATTCAGTAATCGCCCCGATTCTATGGAGAAAGTCGCCTTCATCATCAATCCGTTTTCTGCCGGTAAAAACTACATTCCGTTCCTGAATGCGCTATTAAGGAGCGTTCCTACGGCCAGATATTACATCTCAGACTCGGTCGCCGGCACGTACCAATATATAGCGCAACAAATGGAAAGTACGGATATTTTTGTGGCGGTTGGCGGTGATGGCACCATTTCTACTGTAGCGCAGAAGATCATTCATACAGATAAAATACTGGCCATATTCCCTGCCGGTTCGGGGAACGGTTTCTCTAATGAAACTAAATTCACCAAAAACCTTAAGGAACTTTTAGCCAAAATCAGGACGAGGAATGTTAAAAAAATCGACACTTTTTCGGTTAATGGCCGGCTATCAATCAACGTATCGGGTACCGGCTTTGACGGAAAAGTCGTGAAAGAATTCGAAAAAACCAGCCGTGGGTTCAAAAATTACATCCGTGTTTCGGTGCAGACTTTCTTTAATTATCAGCCTATCGAGGTAAGGTTCATTACCCAAGCTTACCAACAGTACAATGGCCGCTACCTGATGCTGAACATCGCCAACACCCGCCAGTTCGGTAACAATGCGTATATCGCCCCAAAAGCGAGTAAAAGTGACGGACTTGTGGATGTGGTTCTGGTGAAAAAATTCCCCTTGCGTTATTCCTTGCTATTTGCCTTCCGGATGTTTACAAAAAGGCTTCGCGATGATGACTTTGTGAAGTATCTGCCTGTTTCGGAGATCGAATTCGACGTCAATACACGCAACTGGCACCTTGATGGCGAATTTCATGAAATTGAATCGCCCGTAAAAATTGTGGTTGCTCCTAAAAGCCTGAATATCCTCACCTGATCAAATCAGCTTTTCGATCTCATCAATGCCTTCATGGCGGTAGTTGTTGTAAATGGTATCGTGGAAGGTATTTAACTTCTTCAAAAACTTCAGCAGGTTTTCTTTTTCATCTGTATTCAGCTGCCCACACATGATTTTGGAGACAACCGTAATATCTTGCATAGACTTTTTAAAGACTTTCTTACCTTTTTCCGTTACAGAAATCCGGGTGCTGCGGCGGTCGTTCTCATCCTTTCTTTCCTGTAACAAGCCGTTTTTTACCAGTCGTTTAATGATTTCGATACCGGTTTGTTTTTCGTGTGCGTTTTTTTCAATCAGCTGCATTTTTGTCAGCGAGGGATAATCCATCATCCTGTATAGATAGGTGAAATCCTCGTTCACCAGATCAGGATATTTATCTAACGACTTCTTTATCAGTTGCTTAGAATATCGCCCAAGCATTATCACCTGTTTAGCGATTTCATTTTCAAGATCAAATACTTCGAGGTTGAATTTTTCAGTTAAATTTCGTGGATTCTCTCTTTCGTAGGCTTTTTCATTCAGGTGCAAACGAAAATCCTCCAGCGTAATCTGCGTGGTAGGATTTTTGCTTTGAAGGCCGTCGAGTTCCTTTAAAATATCAATGATTAAATTTAACTCCATTCTATTTATTTTTCAGGACATTTATTACGGTATTTTGCCGGTAATAAAATCTTTATTTTAAACCACAAAGATAAGCAAACTGCCGCCACCGGGAATATGATTAAAAATTGCATCAGTAAGCGCTGTAGAGACTTTGTGGCACTACATTATAATTCCTAAGACAAAATTAGTAAAATTATTTTCTTATTTGAATATAAAAGTATAGTTTTGTTCTAACAAACCAATTTATGAAGAAGGTAATTATTATCGGTTCCGGGTTTTCGTCATTAGCTTCCGCCTGCTATATGGCCAAAGCAGGTTATGAGGTGACCATACTCGAAAAAAATGAGCAGATTGGCGGCCGCGCCTCTATGCTGGAAATTGATGGCTTTAGATTCGATATGGGGCCAAGCTGGTATTGGATGCCGGATATCTTCGAACGCTTTTTCGGTGATTTTGGTAAAAAAGTCTCCGACTATTATACACTTGAAAAACTCTCGCCCGCCTACCGGGTATATTTTGGCAAAGATGATTACCTGGATATCGCGGACAATCCTGAAGACATTATTAAAACCTTTGAACAGGTGGAACCCGGAAGTGGCCGACATCTACAGACCTTTATGCGCAAGGCAAAGGCAAACTACGAAATCGCGATGCAAGATTTGGTGTATAATCCCGGTAAATCCCTTCTTGAACTGGTAAGTCCGCAAACCGCACTACGGCTGCCACTTTTCGTACAGAACATTTCGGAAACTGTAAGAAGAAAGATCAAAAACCCGAAACTTCGCAGCATTCTGGAGTTTCCGGTGCTATTTCTCGGAGCCAAACCCAGCGACACGCCAGCATTTTATAACTTCATGAACCATGCGGATTTCGGGTTGGGCACTTGGTATCCGAAAGGCGGCTTCAATGCGGTAGCAAAAGGCATGGCCGCACTGGCTAAAGAATTAGGTGTTGAAATGTTGGTCAACCAAAACGTGAAAGAGATTACTACGGCTGATGGTTTGGCCAATAAAGTGGTGACCGAAACCAGCGTTTTCGATGCGGATATCGTCATCTCCGGGGCCGATTATGCGCACACAGAAACGCTGCTTGAAGCCAATAAAAGAAACCATACTGAAGATTACTGGCAAAAGAAAACATTTGCACCATCCTCTTTTCTATATTATGTGGCGTTCGACCGGCCTGTACCACAACTTCAGCATCATAATCTATTTTTTGATACAGATTTCAGTAAGCACGCGGAAGAGATCTATGATACAAAATCACTTCCGAGAAAGCCTCTTTTCTACGCGAATTTCTCCAGCAAAACCGACGATACATTATGCCCGCAAGGCAAGGAAATAGGCTTCTTTTTGATTCCGGTCGCTGTGGATTTACAGGATTCCGAGGAAATCCATGAAAGATATTTCGAACTCATCATGAGCAGGATCGAGAAAAACACTGGCGAGAACCTTCGTAACGCTGTTTTATTCAAAAAAAGTTTTGGCGTATCAGATTTTAAAGAAAGGTACAATTCTTGCCGCGGCAACGCATACGGACTCGCGAACACTTTGATGCAGACTTCGGTGCTCCGTCCACAGATAGATAATAAGAAAATAAAAAACCTTTTCTACACCGGCCAGCTTACTGTACCCGGTCCCGGTGTACCACCTGCGCTGATATCAGGCAAGGTGGTAAGCGAGTATATCCTCCGCCGGTTCAAGCAAATTTAAAAACATATAAGTGATGAATAACCTGGAAATTTTTGATAAAGTATGTGGACATTCCTCGAAAATGGTCACCGAAAAATACAGCACCTCTTTTTCGCGCGCGTCCACGCTTTTTAAGCCCGAAATACGGCAACATATTTACAACATTTATGGTTTTGTACGTTTTGCTGATGAAATTGTAGATACGTTCCATAACTACAATAAAGCCAAACTTATGGAAGAGTTTGAGCAGAATTACCGTAGTGCCCTGGAAAACGGCATTTCGCTAAATCCGATCCTACATTCATTTTGCCTTACCCAGCGCGAAAAAAATATTCCGCAACATTTGGTTGACGCTTTCCTCCATTCCATGAAGATGGATTTGGGTGAAATAAAAGACTTAAATGATGACAAGTATAACGAGTACATCTATGGTTCTGCGGAAGTAGTGGGACTGATGTGTTTAAAGGTCTTCGTGAACGGAAATGATGAAGAATATGAAAAGATGAAACCTTATGCACAAAGTTTGGGCGCAGCTTTTCAGAAGATCAACTTCCTGCGCGATATCAGCGCTGATTTCAATGACCTGAACCGCACCTACTTCCCGAATGTAGATTTCCGAAAGTTCAGCCTGGCAGATAAGAAAGCCATTGAAGAAGACATCGCGGCAGACTTCGAGCACGCCTTTAAAGGCATAAAAATGCTGCCGATCTCGAGCCGAATCGCGGTTTTTATGGCCTATAAATATTATATCAATTTGTTTAAAAAAATCCGCCGGACTAAACCTGAAGCGCTGCTTCACAAAAGAATCAGTGTATCAAATGCCCGCAATATTTATCTTTTCGGGGAAATGATGCTGAATAAAAACCTAAATCTGGTATAATGAGACAAAAGACCTTTACCCTATTTGCTGTAATTTTATATTTATTTGTTAATGCACAAGATGTGAGCACCTACCGGGCTTTAATGCAGGAAGGTGCCGACTCTGAAACTGCAGCAGCAAGCTTAGTGGATAAGTCGAAAAAAGCTTTTGAAGCTACCAAGAAACCCATCCATGAAGCCTTTTACGCCATGGGGAACTTTATGCTCGCAAAACACAGCAGCAATCCGATGCGTCAATTTTCATACTTCAAAAAAGGACGGACCGCACTAGACAACGCTGCCAAAAAGGAGCCTGCGAATCTTGAAATACGCTTCCTGAGATTTATGACACAGGAGCGCGCGCCCGGATTTTTAGGTTATAATAAAGACTTGAAAAGCGATAAAGCCTTTATGTTGGCTGAATATAAGAAATCTACCGACCAGGAGCTGATAAAAAGAATTAAAAACCATTTTAAGATTTAAACTATGGAAACACTTGGTTTCATCCTCATCACCCTTGGGGTATTTGTAGGAATGGAAGGGATTACGTGGCTCACACACAAATATATCATGCACGGTTTGGGCTGGTATTTTCATGAAGACCACCATCAGCCGGGCTATCCGCATGTCTTTGAAAAGAATGATTTTTTCTTTGTGATTTTTGCTATTCCGAGTATCCTGCTGTTCTATTTTGGGAGCCGTGGAGAAGTGAACTGGATGTTCTTCGTAGGATTGGGCATCTTGATATACGGCATCTGCTACTTCCTGGTACATGATGTGCTGATCCACCGCCGTTTCAAATGGTTTGATAAGACCAATAATTGGTATTTCCGAGGGTTGCGGAAAGCGCATAAAATCCATCATAAACATCTGGACAAAGAGGATGGCGAATGTTTCGGGATGCTGTTCGTTCCGTTTAAATATTTTCGTGAAGCACGTCTATCTACCGTAAAAAAATAAATCTTGGAGTCATACTACTATCTTTTACTTGATGTTTTAAGTTTTTCGATACCATTCATCTTCAGTTTTGAACGGAAAAGGATGCATTTCATACAATACTGGAAAGCATATTTCTCTTCGATACTTCTGGTAGGATTATTCTTTATCGCCTGGGATATTTACTTCACCGTAAATGATGTTTGGGGGTTTAATGACCAATATCTAATAGGTTTCAGAATCTTTAACCTACCATTGGAAGAATGGCTTTTCTTTCTGTTGATCCCTTATGCAAGCGTGTTCATACATTACGCGCTGGAATATTTTTACCCTAAAATTATTTTAAACGAGAAAATAACCTTCGGGATCTCGCTTATTTTATTCATAGTTTCTGCACTTGTAGCGGTAATGAATACCGATAAGATCTACACACTCTGCAGCTTCGGCCTGTTCGCAGTATTGATGCTTGGCCAACTGATTTACCGCTGGAAGGACGCGCAACGCTTCTACCTTAGTTTCATCATCATTTATCTTCCTTTTTACTTCGTTAATAATGCATTGACTGGAAATTACTCCGAAAATCCTGTGGTGTTTTACGATCCTCAGGAAATATTAGGAATCCGGGTAGGCACCATGCCGCTTGAAGACAGTTTCTATTGCTATACATTGCTATACAGCATTGTGTTGCTTTTCGAATACCTTAAAAAGAAATGGGATACCCCAACAAACCATGGAATGTAACATTATAAAACAGTCGGGGATATACACCCTCACATCAGCGCAGGTTTTGCCTATTTCCATGGAAGAAGCTTGGGACTTTTTCACTGTCCCACAAAACCTCGACCGTATTACACCGGCAGAGATGAACTTCAGCATTACCAATAAACCGGTAACCGAAACCTATGCTGGCCAGATCATTACATATAAGATCGGTATTATGCCCTTCATTAAAAACAACTGGATTACAGAAATCACACACCTTAAGGCTCCCCAGTCGCACAACAACCGAAGACATGCCTTTTTTGTGGACGAACAGCGGTTTGGGCCTTATGCCATGTGGCATCATGAACATCATTTCGAGGAACTTTCAGATAGTTCCGTTAAAATGACCGACATCGTCAATTATAAGCTCCCCATGGGACTGTTGGGCGATTTATTGGCTGGCGCAGCCGTTAAAAACCGTGTGAAATTCATTTTTGAAAGTCGCTACAAGATATTATCAAAGATTTTTACGGCATGAAGATTTTTCTCACCGGCGCCACAGGCTACATTGGCAAAAGATTATTGATACAGCTACTGGAAGAAGGCCACGAAGTCATCTGCTCGGTGCGCGACCGCAACAGGTTCAGCACAAAACTCTTCAAAAATCAGCAGCATCTGTTAACAATCATCGAGAATGATTTTTTGGATGAGCATACGCTTCAGAACATTCCGGAAGAAATAGATGTCGCGTATTACCTGATCCACTCTATGTCTTCAGATGACGGGGATTTCAGTAAGAAAGAGACTTTATCGGCCCTAAACTTTAAAAAAGCCCTCGAAAAAACGAATGTACGCCAAGTCATTTTCCTCACAGGCATCATCAATACCGAACGGCTTTCTAAACATTTACAGTCGCGCAAACAGGTAGAAGAAGCTTTGCAAAGCGAAAAATATGCACTCACAAGCCTTCGGGCAGGCATCATTGTAGGCTCTGGCAGCGCTTCATTTGAAATCATCCGCGATCTTGTAGAAAAACTACCCGTTATGATTGCGCCTAAATGGCTGCGAACCCGTTGCCAGCCAATTGCCATCCGGAATGTCATACAGTTTCTGGTGGGCGTTTTGGGGAAAACATTTACGTTTAATAAAAACTACGATATTGCGGGTACCGATATCCTGTCTTACCGCGAAATGCTTTTGCAGTACGCGGAAGCCCGTCACCTGAAACGCCGCATTTACCTGGTGCCGGTTATGACGCCACGTTTTTCATCCTATTGGTTGTATTTCTTGACCAGCACCAGTTATCCGCTCGCAAAAAACCTGGTTGACAGCATGAAGGTGGACGTCATCGCCAAGGAGAACCACCTGGCCGAACAACTTGGCATACAGCTATTCTCTTACAAGGAAGCCATCGCCATGGCTTTTGATAAAATTAAACAAAACGATGTACTTTCAAGTTGGTACGACTCTTTTTCAGGACCTTTTCATGCCAGAAATGTATGGCAGTATCTGGAAGTTCCGTCGAAAGGTTGTTTTAAAGACATTCGGCAGATGAAAGTGAACGATGAAGCGGCAGCCACGGAAAGAATCTTCAGTATTGGCGGTAAAACCGGCTGGTATTACGCAGATTTTCTGTGGCGGATGCGCGGTTTCCTCGACCGTCTCTTCGGTGGCGTGGGCATACGCCGGGGGCGCCGCAACCTCAACCATCTGGAGGCTGGTGATTCCGTAGATTTCTGGCGCGTATTGTATGCCGACAAAGGCGAAAAAAGGCTGCTGCTTTTTGCCGAAATGAAAGTTCCGGGTGAAGCCTGGCTGGAGTTTAAAATCAAAGACGGCATCCTTCATCAGGAAGCTACTTTTCGTCCTTTGGGACTTTCGGGGCGGCTCTATTGGTATTCCGTACTGCCTTTTCATGGACTCATATTTAACGGGATGCTGAAGAAACTTGCCGGAAAATGATTCCCCCAGTTCTTTCAATGCGTCGCCACTCGTGAAAGTCTGTAAAAAACGGGGGTAGTTCTTTCTTATACGCGCTAATTTGTTAAATTTGCTTAAATCTAAATAAAAGCATGGAATCCTACACGGAAAAAATTCTTATCACCGGTGCCCTGGGGCAAATCGGCACCGAACTTACCAACAGATTAGTAGCGCTGCACGGCGCTGAAAACGTAATAGCTTCGGGACTTGACCGTTGGGACAAAAACATTACTTCAGCAGGATTTTATGAAAGAATGGATGTCACCAACACCCAACTGGTACGTCAGGTTGTGAAAGATTATGAAATTACCACTGTGTACCACCTCGCTTCCTTGCTCTCCGGGACCTCTGAAAAACAACCGCTGTTCGCCTGGAAACTGAATATTGAGCCGTTGCTTAACTTTTGCGAAATGGCAAAGGAAGGCCTGTTGAAAAAAATCTTCTGGCCCAGCTCCATCGCGGTATTTGGCAAAGGCATCCCGAAAGAAAATGTGGGACAGGAGGTAGTACTGAATCCTACCACCGTGTACGGAATCTCGAAAATGGCCGGCGAAAAATGGTGTGAGTACTACTACGATAAATTTGGTGTTGACGTGCGCAGCATCCGTTATCCAGGGCTTATTTCGTGGAAAACGCCTGCGGGCGGTGGCACTACAGATTATGCGGTAGAAATCTTCTACGAGGCTGTGGAACGTGGCAGATATACCAGCTTTATCTCGGAAAACACCGCTATGCCAATGCTGTATATGGATGATGCGATAAATGCGACACTGAAATTGATGGAAGCGCCCAAAGAACAGCTCTCGGTACGTACGTCGTATAATCTGGGAGGCTTGTCCTTTACGCCTGCACAGTTAGCGGCAGAAATCAAAAAAGAAATGAGCGATTTCACGATTGATTACGAACCTGATTTCCGACAGGCTATCGCGGACTCCTGGCCGGCATCGATTGACGACAGCATCGCTAAGAAAGACTGGGGGTTAACCTATGATTTCGACATTACAGCGATGACAAAGGACATGCTGAAAAACCTTAGAATCAAACTGAAGAAGTAACCGCAAAAGATTTCAATATATAAGAACGTGGGTTTTAAGACCCGCGTTTTTATTTTAACAATCTTCCCTGCTTCACCGTGTTTTTTATATTAAAGCAGTTTTATTGGCTTTCATTCCAAACACATCCCAAATCCTTCATCATTATTATACTGAAAGATTGCGACTTCCAAAAATAATCGCTACTTTTGCACCTCGAAATATTTAACCAATTATTTAACATTATGAACAATTACGAAACTGTTTTCATTTTAACTCCCGTTCTGTCTGATACTCAGGTGGAGGAAGCAGTACAAAAATTCGAAGATCTATTGACTTCACACAATTGCGAGATCGTTGCCAAGGAAAACTGGGGACTGAAGAAACTCGCTTACCCAATCCAGCTTAAGAAGAATGGTTTCTACACGCTGATTGAGTTCAAAGGTGAAGGAACTGTGGTTGCAGATTTAGAGCTTGCTTTCAAACGTGACGAAAGAGTTATCCGTTTTCTTACAACAAAGCTCGATAAGCATGCGGTAGAGTACGCTGTAACGAGAAGAGCTAAAAACAAATCTGCGAAAGCTTAATTTATTAACCCACACAAAAAAATTACACAATGGCAATAGACGATATGGCTAAACAAGCCTCAGCAGGTGGAGAATCTGAAGTAAAATTCCTTACACCGCTTGACATCAATACAAAATCTGAAAAAAAATACTGCCGATTCAAAAAGTACGGAATCAAGCATGTAGATTATAAAGATGCAGACTTCTTATTACAGTTCGTAAACGAGCAGGGTAAAATCTTACCAAGAAGATACACCGGAACTTCTTTGAAATACCAAAGAAAAGTATCCGCAGCCATCAAAAGAGCAAGACACCTTGCAATGATGCCTTACGTAGCTGACTTATTAAAATAAACAAAACTGCAATTAGCCATTAGTTTCTAGCTTTTGGCTTTTTGTTGCTGAATAATAATTAATTCTAACTGTTTTAGATATTAGACTTTAGATATTAGCCATTAGATCTACGATTCATTTCTTATTTTTAATTTCTAAGCTCTAGCTTCTAACCTCTAAAATCTAAACAAGACAACAACAATGGACATTATCTTAAAAAAAGACGTAGAAAACTTAGGACTTGAGTTTGATACCGTAAGCGTAAAGCCAGGTTACGCAAGAAACTTCCTTTTACCACAAGGACTTGCAGTATTGGCAACACCAAAAAACAAAGCTGCTCTGGAAGCTACTCTTGAAGCAAGAAAAGAAGAAGAAGCTGCATTGGTTGCAAAAGCTAACGCGATTGTAGAGCAACTGAAGAAAACAAGCATCACCATCGCTGCTAAAGTAGGTTCAGGTGACAGACTTTTCGGTTCTATCAACAATGCTGACCTTTCTGAAGAACTTTCTAAAGCAGGGGTAAGCGTTGATAAGAAATACATCAAAATCCCAGGAAACACGATCAAGAGAACTGGTAAGGTAGAAGCGAACATCCGTCTTCACCGTAATGTAGAGCACGCTTTCGAGTTTGAAATCGTATCTGACGCTCCACCAGCGCCTGCTGCTCCAAAAGCCGCTCCAGCGCCTAAGAAAGAAGAGGAAACTCCAGCTGAAGAAGCTTAAGACCATCTTCCATATACAAAGAAAGTCCGGTAAATATTTACCGGACTTTTTTTGTGCCTATAACCCATAAAAAAACTGAAACAGTAGTTGTTTCAGTTTCCTAAGTGTAAAGAAGGGCTTAGTACTTGCGTTGCCTCTCCTTCACGTTTCCTAAGATATCCGGGAAATAGACATCCGAAAGATGGTCGAACTCATCACCACGCATAAACATGCTGGCATCTACTTCTTCATAAGAACTTCTTCCCGCAGCCGCAATCAGTTCATTGCACGTCCTCAGCGTGTTTTTATGGAAATGATATACACGTTCGCTTTTATCAGTCACATCCAGTCCTTTAATCAGCATTTTATCCTGTGTGGCCACACCGGTAGGGCAATTGTTGTTATTACAACGCAAAGCCTGTATACAGCCAAGTGCAAACATGAAACCGCGGGCATTGTTACACATATCCGCGCCCATTGCTATAGCGCGCAGGATATCGAGTGATGTAAGTACTTTTCCGCTTGCAATAATGCGCATTTTATCGCGCAGATTAAAGTTTTTGAGGGTTCTGTTCACAAAAATAAGTGCAGGCTCCAATGGCATCCCTACTCCATCAGAAAATTCTGGTGGCGCCGCACCGGTACCGCCCTCTGCACCATCTACCGTAATAAAGTCCGGATAGATCTTCAAGACATTCATCTGTACACAGATATCTTCGAACTCTTTGGTATCACCAATGCACAGTTTGAAGCCTACAGGCTTACCACCCGAAAGCTCACGCAGTTGCTGGATAAATCTCAGCAAACCGGCCGCATCCGAGAACGCTGAGTGTGAGGGTGGCGAAATGATCGTCATACCAGGTCTCACGTGGCGAATCGCTGCAATCTCTGGCGTGTTCTTACTGCCTGGCAATACACCGCCATGCCCTGGTTTAGCACCTTGGGAAATCTTTATCTCAATCATTTTCACACTATCCAACGCTACATTTTTCTTAAAGATTTCAGGGGAAAAGCGTCCGTCATCATCACGGCAACCGAAATAACCTGTACCGATTTGCCAGCAAAGGTCGCCACCTTCCAAATGATAAGGGGAAATACCACCCTCACCTGTATTATGAAAGAACTGGCCTTTTTTTGCGCCCCGGTTCAGTGAGATCTGTGCGCGGTCGCTTAATGAACCAAAACTCATCGCTGAAATATTGAACAATGAGGCATGATATTTCTGTGTACACTGCTCGCCACCTACCCAAACGCGCGGCAATTCTTCATTGGGAGACTTTGCATAGATAGAATGTTTGATGCCTTCATATTTGCGGTGGTTGATCTCGCGCTGCGTACCGAAAGGCACGGTATCGCTGATGTTTTTGGCACGGCGGTAAGCGGCAGAACGTTCGTTACGCGGAAATGGCTTCCCATCCGTCTCGCGTTCGATGAAATACTGCTGCATCTCGGGTGAAATACCTTCGAAGAAATACCGGAAATAGCCTAAAACCGGGAAGTTACGAAGAATGGCATGTTTCGTCTGGAAACTGTTGTAGATACCTAACGCATATATGCAGGTAAGAAGGATGGGGATCCAATAATGTGCTTTAATGAGCAATGCAATGGCCCAGACCGCCACCAGCAAAATGATGCCCCATTTGATGAATTTGTCTCTCATTACAGATTTGTTTTTTTTAAGATAAAATGACCACAAATTTACCAATAATAAACCGGCAAAAAAAACCGCTTTCGTTTTACAGAAAGCGGTTTTTATTAAGCATTATTTAGACCAGTTTATTTTGGTTTTCTGTACCTCCGCAGAGTTGGTACCGATCATGATTTCAAACTCGCCGGGCTCCCAGTCGTATTTAAGTTCATGATTATAAAACTTCAGGTCCTCCGGTGTTATGGTGAAGGTCACTCTCTTGCTTTCACCTTTTTTTAGAAAGACTTTCTGGAAACCTTTCAACTCTTTTACCGGACGTGTATTGCTGCCCACGATATCACGGATGTATAGCTGCACCACTTCTGCACCATCATAATTACCAGTGTTCCGAAGGTTAATACTTGCCTGGATGGTTTGGTTGCCTTTCGGGTTGGTATTGGTAACATTCATATCCGAATACGCAAACTGCGTATAGCTTAGCCCGTAACCAAATGGGTAAAGCGGCGTGTTGCACTCATCCATATAATTGGCGCGGAAACGTTCATACTCGCATTTATCAACCTTTTCCTGACTTAGTGGACGGCCGGTGTTCTTATGGTTATAATAAATAGGGACCTGGCCCAGACTTCTTGGGAACGTAACGGGTAATTTGCCTGATGGATTCACTTTACCGTAAAGTACGTCTGCGATGGCGTTACCGGCTTCTGAACCGGCAAACCAAACATTCAGGATGGCATCGGGTAGATCTTTCACATTGGTAAGTGCAAGCGGGCGCCCAGTGAACAATACCATCGCGATTGGCTTACCGGTTTTTTTAAGTTCGTGCAGCAGGTCTATCTGTGATTGCGGGATGGTAATTTCGGTTCTTGAGGATGACTCGCCACTCATCTCGGCAGACTCACCGATTGCCAATATAATTACATCGGCCTTGTTTGCCACATCTACAGCTTCTTTCAGCAACACTTCTTTTGGGCGGTTATCGCGGTCTGTAATTTTCCCGTGGGCAGCGTAGATGTTTTCGAGCTTTTCATCATAGTCGATGTTTGCACCTTTAGCGGAGATAAATTTTACATTTTTACCGAAATTATCTTGCAGGCCTTTCATTAAAGTGACAGAATTGGCATGTTGTGCAGCCACACTCCAGGTGCCTGTCATATTTTGTTTATTGTTAACCAATGGGCCAATAACAGCTACAGTGCCATTTGCTTTTAATGGCAATACGTTGTTCTCATTTTTCATAAGAACCATGGATTGTGCGGCTACGTTGCGTGCAATATCACGGTTTTTCTGGCTATAGACTTCTTTTTTTGCCAATTTCGCATCACCATAACGGTAAGGATCGGTGAAGAGTCCCAGGTCATACTTGGCTTCCAGCACACGTCTTGTGGCTAAGTCAATTTCTGCTTGGGTTACTTTGCCTTCCTGTAAAGATTTCTTTAGAGTGGTTAGGAACCCCTCACCTACCATGTCCATATCAATACCTGCTTTAAGCGCTAGCGCTGAAACTTGCTGCAAATCGCCAACACCATGATCTACCATTTCGTTGATGCCGGTATAATCTGTCACCACGAAACCATCAAATCCCCACTGGTTACGCAAAACTTCGGTCTGAAGCCAACGGTTTCCGGTCGCCGGCATACCATCCACTTCATTGAATGATGCCATTACCGAGCCTACCCCGGCGTCCACAGCTGCTTTATATGGAGGGAAAAATTCATTAAACATGCGTACGCGGCTCATGTCTACCGTATTATAGTCCATACCAGCCTCACCTGCACCGTAAAGCGCAAAATGTTTCACACAAGCCATAATGGTATTGCTAAGTGATAGATCCTTGCCCTGATACCCGTATACCATGGCCTTGGCGATTTCACTGCCCAGATAAGGATCCTCGCCTGAACCTTCAGAAATACGGCCCCAACGTGGCTCGCGAGAAATATCCGTCATCGGCGAGAATGTCCAGGAAATACCGTCGGCAGAAGCTTCATTTGCTGCTACGCGTGCAGATTGCTGTATCAGATTCATATCCCAGGAAGCTGCGAGACCGAGCGGAATGGGGAACGTAGTCTCATACCCATGAATAACATCCATCCCGAAGATCAAAGGGATTTTCAGGCGGCTTTTTTCTATAGCTACTTTCTGTACCGCACGTATTTTATCGGCACCTTTAATGTTAAAGAGTCCGCCTACCAGGCCATCTTCTATTTTTTTACCTATGTTGGAGCTTTGTGCCTGCCCGGTAGTGAAATCCCCGGCACTTGGTAAATTAAGCTGACCAATTTTTTCGTCAACCGTCATTTTTGCCAACAGTGATTCTACAAAAGCTTTTTTCTTCGATTTGTACTGTTCGGTCTGATAAGCCTGAACGGGCTTGTTGACCATTTCCTGCGCAAAAAAATAGGGAGCCAGCCCTAATGCTGCGACTAATACAAGTTTCTTCATATTCTTCTAACTTTAATTTTTATTCTTATTCTGGGCCAGCATCCATTCATATAATTTCGGATTGGAGTAGGTGGAATCCCAGGAGTTGTGGTTATCGTCCGGGAAAATGACGAGTTCTACCTGTTTATTTGTTTTACGGATTGCCTGATAGATTTCAATAGCGTTCATGGGTGAAACAATATCATCATTACCGCCATGAAAGATTTTCATCGGCAAATTACTGTACTGAGCCGCGCGTACTTTGAATAAACGATCAACCGGCGGACAGACGGGCACCACGGCTGAAAAGAGATCCGGATGCTCCATCGCTAATTTCAGCGTGCCCCAACCGCCCATGGAAAGACCGGTGAGTATAATGCGCGATTCATCGATTTTATATTTCTGCTGAATTTCTTTGATGAGGTGGTATACGGCCTCGGTATCCCACCAAACATTGGGCGGGCATTGGGGCGCCAAGATCGCCACGGGTTCCTTAATTAGGTTCTTATAAGTAAACGGGCTGTGCGCCTTTACCATTTCCAGGTCGGTGCCACGTTCCCCAGAGCCGTGCAGGAAGACGATGAGCGGCACTTTTGCGTTGGTGTTCTGAGGATAATCCAGCAGGTAAGTTATTTGTTGAACTTTCTTTACCTCTTTCTGAAATTTGGCCTTGATTTCCTGTGCTGTAAGACTTACTGAAAAAAAGGCAATAAAAAACAGCGATTTCAATAAAACATTCATGTCAGAACTTGTATTTGGTAGATTTAAAATCTAATTTCTTTAGTCCGGCTTTAATTTCAGGCGCATTCATGAAGAGTTTCCATAAAAGGCCGGTCCGGTAATTCTCGATCATCGGGGCGATTGTACCTTGGTCGATCGCTAAATATCTTGGCGTAAACCAATTGTCATAATGCACGGAAGTCGCATCGTATGGCCCGGCAGAACCAATGAATTGGGGCTTTTCTTCATACAGAAAACGAAGAACACCCATGGATTCTTTCGGGGTATAAGGAAAACTGCTGAGCGCCGCTGTAGGCGTTACCACACCGTTATCTTCTTTCGGATTGTGCGCCCGGTAACCTACGCTTCCATTTTCATTACGTGTATAACTCGCGGTAAGTCCCCAGTAATTGCTGCCGTATCCTTTATAATTCTTAGGATTTTCTATACTGTAATTGTATTGGATAAGGGCATGATTTCGGTTGAGATCGAAATAGTTTTTTACCAAGCGATCAGAAAGGCCAGTAGGATCAAGCCCCAGGTAGGAATAATGTGCCCAGAACATCGGGCCGCCATATTCTTCTGCGCCATTATGCTTCACATAAAGAGGCAGGCCGTACGTTTTCCGATCGGTTAGATAAGTCCCGTTACGCGTCCAACCTTGGTAGAAAGTTTCGGCATCAATCGGGTAAGTTGGGGACGAAGCCGCTAAGATGTAGGTAACAAGCGTTTCATCATAGCCCTGCAATTTGTGGTTCATTTCCCAACCATTGATTGGTGACCAGTGCCAATAGAGTACTTTTTCGCCGCCTTTGGTATACCAGCTCCATTCTACCCCTTTCCACAGTTCATCCATCTTGGCAGCGAGTGCTTTTTCTGCGGTGTTTCCGTTTTTAAAATATTCTCGAACGGTAATGATGCCTTCTATCAGAAAAGCTGTTTCTACGATATCGCCACCATTGTCTTTCTTGCCAAAAGAAACTGTTTTCCCGGTTTTACCATCGAGCCAGTGTGGCCAAACACCATGATGACGGTCTGCTTTAGCCAGAAAATCTGCGATATGTGTTAAGCGTTTCACCGCTTCATCACGCGGGATAAATCCCCTTTCCACACCTACCAAAATAGTCATCAGTCCAAAACCGGAACCGCCGGTAGTAACCACATGAGCATCATTCTGAGGATAGATACCGTCTTCATGATAACGTTCGCGGCCCATTAGAGAGTTGGGTTCGGCAAAATCCCAGAAATATTTAAGTGCATCGCGCTGCACACGGTCCATCAGTTGTTCATCGGTCATTTTTACAGGCACTTGCGCGGTCGTGGAGTCTATAGGAAGCGTATTGCACGAAAACGCCAGTGCCGCTGTAAAAATTATATATGCAAATTTCTTGATCATTAATAAATTTTTATTGGTTAAAACCCATATTTTGTAGAATGGAACCCCAACTTAAGCAATCCTTGACGCACTTCGGGCGCATTCATAAACAGGTTCCATAGAAATGATGAGCGATGATTCTCAATCATAGGTGCCATTGGTCCCTGGTCGATGGCCAGATAGCGTGGCGTCACCCAGTTATAATGCACGGAATAGGCATCATATGGCCCCGCGACCCCGATGTATCTTGAATAATTCTCATTGTAGAGGAAACGCAGGTAATCCATACTTTCATCAGGTGTATAGGGAAAACTTGAAATGGCCGCTGTAGGTGAAACTACACCCAAATCATTGTTTGGCTGGTGCGCGGCATATCCGGTAGTCCCGTCTCCGTTTCTGGTGTAACTTGCCGTCAGGCCCCAGTTTTTCGCGGAATAACCCCTCCAGTTCTTAGGATTGTTCACGCTGTACTGATGCATGATCTTTGCATGGTTTACCGCAGCTTGCCCATAATTTACATATTCATCAGACAGCCCTTGCGGATCAAGCCCAAGAAACGAATAATGTGACCAGAACATCGGTCCTACGGTTGAGTTTTGTACATTATGAGTTACGACTAACGGAATGTTGTACTGTGATGCGGAACTTTTTATTGCGCCATTCCGGGCCCAACCACCCTGATAGACCTCTTTTGAAATAGGATAGGTAGGTGAAGCCGCCGCCAACACATACGTGATAAGTGTTTCGTCAAAACCTCTCAATTGATGATTCATTTGGAAATCATAATTAGGAGACCAATGCCAATACAGCACATTTTCGCCTTGGGTAAACCATGTCCATTCTACGCCTTTCCACAGGGCATCTGCTTTGTCGCTCAACGCTTTTTCGGCAGTATCGGTTGAATTTTTAAAATATTCGCGTACACAGAGTAATCCTTGGACGAGGAAAGCAGTTTCAACCAGGTCGGCACCATTATCTTTGGTGCTGAATGGGATCACTTTCCCGGTAGCGCCATTCAGCCAGTGAGGCCAGGCACCATGAAAACGGCCGGCATCTTCTAAGAAACTGAGTGCGGTACCAAGTCTGGAAACCGCTTCAGCTCTCGGAACATAACCGTTTTTAATACCAACAAGTATTGTCATCAGGCCAAAGCCAGAACCTCCGGTAGAAACTACTCCCGCATCCATTCCCGGATTATCGGTATGATAACGCTCCCTTGCAAGTTTCGAGTTACTTTCGGCATAATCCCAGAAATACTTCAGTGCATCTTTCTGAACCATTTCTATGATTTGTGCATCTGTGTACACCGTTGTTGCTGGTGGCGGCGCTGGTGGTCCTACGACTGGTTCGGGGTCCCGCCCATTAGAACAACTGCCATAACTGAAAAGTATGGCAGTTGCAAATAAAAAGTTTCTGAAATTAGATTTCATTTATCTTTTTTGATTGAATAAAGTTTGGATCTCGGCTTGTGAAAGTGCCGTAGAATACATACGGAACTGGTCTATCCCCCCGACAAAAGAATTCTTCAGCCAGTCATCACCATTATTACTAATCTCTTGTGCAGTAAATTCCTGCGGTCCTGCACCAATTTTTAAACCGGTGATTTTAGAAGGTTCAAGAACGATATTCCCATGGTTGGTCCAAACGGGCTTGAACGGATGCGCCTGCCCATCCACATACATCGTCATGGTAGAGGTTTTGCCGTCATAAACAAATGCTAAGTGGTGCCATTGCCCGTTATAGATGCCTGTTGGGCTGTTTGCGTTCAACCATTCGAACCATTTTTCTCCGGTTTTGTCTTTCACGAAAAACTTAACCGTTGGTGATGCCACAGATCCTTCGGTCAACAAAAACATTGAACCACCCGACCAGTGATAACCCTGCGCAGCAGGCATACTGAAGATATGATTTGTTTGCATCTGAGATTTCTGGGCCCAGACTGATACGGTGAAGCTACCTGCTGATTGTGCAAAATCGTTCGCGCTGGAGTATTTGATATATTTATACCTCTCGCCCTGGACAGCTTTTCCTTTAATACCATCGATGGATTTCAATGGATTATTAGACGGGAATTTCGCGCGCACACTGTCAACAGCATTCATTAAAACATTTTCGGAAGTACCGTCGAAGGCGGCGTAAAATTTCAGTGGGCCACCCGGTTCAGAGGCATCTTTCGGATAATCGCCTAGCTCCGGACGGTCCAGATCTTGGCACGAAAAACCGATGAATGCCAGGGCCATGATGCCAAAAATATGTTTGATTTTATTTTTCATTGGTAAAAAAATTAATAATTAGGATTTTGAACTAAAACTCCCTGGGACTTATCAATCGCATCCTGTGGGATTGGGAAATACCTGTTCCTATCGGTATAGCCATAAGGTGCCAATACGGTTGGTGCGTCGCCCCAGCGTACAAGATCGTAGAATCTTTCGGACTCCATAGCGAACTCAATTCGTCTTTCATGCTTGATGGCCTCGCGCATGGCCGCCTGGCTTGTAGCGGTGGTTGCGGGTAAGCCAGCTCTGGTACGGATCATGTTGACGTAGGTAGTTGCTGTACCAATCTGCCCCAGTTCATTAGCGGCTTCGGCAGCCATCAGCAATACATCAGCGTAACGGATGAGCTTGATGTTTTCCCAATGGTTTTTGTTCTCGGCATATTGTTGTCTTTCAGATGGTAAAGTATAAGCTTTACCATTCCAATATTGCTGTACCAAAGGTGGCGCAGCAGGTAATACTAAATTCGCTGTATTATAGATATCCGGACCACCGGACTGTAGAATGGTGGTTTTCTTACGTAGATCGCCTGTCTCATAAGCAGCAACCAAGCCTTCCGAAGGAACATTAAAACCCCAGCCTAAATCCCAGACTCCGGAGCCTCTAACACCCTGACTTTCGTAATAATTGTTGGAATATTTAGTAGCGAAATCATAGGTTTTCTGAACTTCAAAGATAGATTCGGAAGAATTGTTACCTGCTTTGGTGAACTCTGCATCGTAAGATGGGTTCAGCATATAGGCACCGGAGTTTATTACATCCATGGAGTGCTCTAATGCTTTTGCCCAGTTGCGCTGCAGCAGGTACATTTTAGCCAACAGGCTGTTAGCCATGCCTTTGGTCGCTCTGCCACGGTAGGCACTTGCCCACTGTACCGGTAGCACGTCACGCGCTGCCATGAGGTCGCTGATGATTTGCGCATCCACCTCAGCGATGCTGTTTTTAGGTGCGATCTCATCTGCCGGGACGTCAATAGATTTTAGGTTGATCGGTACTTCGCCAAAATCTCTGCGTAACTGGAAGTAGCAGTATGCACGTATGGCTCTCGCTTCCGCGATGTTCACCAATGTCCCCTCCACTGTGCTGCCCGACTCTGTCGCGGTATTAATAAGTTCATTGGCAGCGAAGATTATCTTGTAAGGTCCGTTCCAAGCGTTTCTGATATGGCCATTGGTGGCCACGTACGCGAAGTTATTAAATACGTTCCCATCAGTCGCGGCATCGCCTGGGCTACTGCCTTTCTCATTATCATCTGCCCGGATGCTGTGTGTCCACAGATATGTAAAATCGCTCATACCACTTTCGGTACGTAAACTCGCATAAAGTCCGAATGCACTGGCCTCATATCCGCCCACTGGCACTTCGCCTATGGTAGGGCGTCCTTCCGGCCTTAGATCGAGCCAGTCTTCTGCGCAGCTCTGAAACGAAAAACTTGCAACGGAAAGTGCACCTAAAAGGATTAGATTTTTTGCTGATATTATTTTCATGTTGTATTATTTAAAAAGTTGCGTTGATGCCAAAAGTTGCGATTCGCGGGTTTGGATAACCACCGCCATTTACACCGAATGATGTGGCGCTACCTCCTGATTCTGGCGTAAATCCGTTAACGTGGTCCCAGGTCTTTAAGTTCTGTACGTTTACATAAACTTTAAGCGCCTCCAAACTTAGCCCACTAATCAGGCTCTTGTTAAAGTTATAACCTACCTGCACATTCCTGATCCGGAAGAAACTTCCGTCTTCGATCATATATGTAGAGTTTTCGCGGTTGTAGCCTGTAGCGGTGTAGCTGCGTGGCTCCCAGTTGGATGTCCCGGGTCCAGTCCAGCGCTCAAGCCTTTCGCTTCGGTAATTGAATGGCGCAAATGAGTTACCGTTACCCCAACCACGGAATACTTCATTACCATATACTCCGTAAAAATCTGCATCAATAAAGAATCCTTTATAATCTGCACCCAATGTGAAACCATACGTAAAATCTGGTGTTGGATCACCAATGACCGTTCTGTCATCAGGGGTAATTCTGCCATCACCGTTCACATCACGATACTTGAAATCCCCCGGGGCAACATCCCCAATGGTTGATGCAGGGCTTGAAAGTATATCAGCATAAGATTGATAAAGGCCTTCAACTATATACCCATAAAACGCGCCCATTGGTGAACCTGGCTGATAGATAGACGGTCCGTAGAATAAGCGGTCATTCTCGTTCAGTGTAGAGATTACATTGGTTTTGGTAGTGGTAAGGTTTGCGTTGAGATACCAGTTAAAGTTTTCGTTAACGGAATCCTTCCAACCGGCAGAGAATTCGAAACCTTTAGCTTCGATGTTACCGGCATTCATAAAGATACGTGGATTGGAGTTTACTACGTTGAGTAAATCCTCAGTTTTTCTGTTATAGTAAACTGCCTCCAAAGACAACTTCTTGCTGAATAACTGAGACTCAAAGCCAAATTCATAAGATTTTAGATGTTCCCAGCGCAGGTCTGTGGTTTCTTCATATTCTGGCACAAAGGCAGGATACAGATTCCCGTTAAATACCCCTGTGCCTCCCGGTACAAATACGGAATACCCGAAGTAATTATATGGCACATTTTGGTTACCCAAATCTCCGTAAGAACCTTTCAGTTTAAGATAATTAATAAACGTTACATCCTCCATGAAATTCTCACGGGAGATTTCATACGCGGCTCCTACTGACCAGAAAGAATCGAACCTGTTATCCGGCGCCAGTACAGAAGAACCATCGTATCTGTAAGAAGCGTTCAGCATATATTTATTGCTGTAATTATAAAGAACCCGCCCGAAGTACGATGCCTGGCGTCTTTTCACCTGAGAGCTGTTGGCTGTTCTTGTCGCTGTATCACCAAAGTCTGTATTCAAATACCAAAAACGCGGGTTGTTAGGGATTTGCCCCAGCGGACTTGATAGGCTTCCTCTTACGCTACCGCTCATACCTGTATATTCTTCAGCAATAGTCTCGAAACCTAATAAAGCGGTGAGATCATGGTTACCGAAACGGTTCTTATACGTCAATAACTGGTTTTGCTGGAAAAGGAAGTTTTTGTTCTCAAACTGGTTTATAGAAGTAAGCTGTCTGCCAGAGAATGGCGCTACACTATTGGTTTCTGGGATATAAATATCAAATACCGGCTGATATCCGCGACCAAATGAGTTGCGGTAATTCACAAAATAATTGGACCGGAAAGTCAGGTTATCTAAAATATCAAACTCCACATAGGCATTCGGGTTGAACTGTATATCTTTATTAAGTTGGGTATAGCGGTGGCCTTCAATATCAGCCAGTGGGTTGGCGATCTGTGCGGCACCCAATTGCTGTGGCAGCGAGTTGTAATAGCCATAATAATCACCCGGCGTCATATTAAGAGCTGAAACTACCGGTGTCGCGTTAAGCGCGGAACCAAAACTGCGAACCTGTGGCAACTTAGCGTATGATCCTGTAAGACCAAAGCCCATCCGCAACCTGTCGCTGATTTTTAGGTCATCATTAAATTTAAAGGTCATACGGCTGTACTTTTCGTACTTTATAGACCCTTCTTCATCATGGTACCCGAAGGAGAAGCTCATCCTGTTCTTATCACTACCATTCGATACGGTTACGTTATGCTGGTTGATGATACCGCCCTTTTGCGCAATCTCATCAATCCAATTGGTGTTTGCGTTAAAAAGGCTGAAGTCATACGGTTGAAGCCCTTGGTTTACCAAATCTTCATTATACAGTAGGCGGAACTCATCACCATTGGTGATATCAGGGCGGTTGTCGAAGGATTTCACACCGATAGAAGATGTCAAATTAACAGTAGTACGCCCGCTTCGGCCTCTTTTTGTCGTCACGATAATGGCTCCGTTCGCACCTCTGTTACCGAAGATCGCCAGTGAAGAGGCATCCTTAAGCACTTCCATAGATTCAATATCCGCAGGGTTCAGGAAGTCGATATTATTAGCAAACACCCCATCTACAATATATGCTGGCTGTGTTGCATTGATAGTTACAGTCCCACGGATTCTCACGTCCGCCTGAGAGCCGGGCTGCCCAGAGTTCACAATGGAAAGACCTGCCACTTTCCCTTGCAAAGAGTTCACGGGATTGGATGCCGGCTTATCATTTATTTCAGCACCCGAAACCTTCACGATAGAACCGGTAAGATCACGCTTCTTGGCTGTACCATACCCTATGACTACCACCTCTTCAATTTGCTGCTCACGGCTGGCGGTGTCCCGCGGTGTTTGTTGTGCATTTACATTCATCCCGAAATAAAATACTGCAACCATGCAGGGGACCCTTAAAATACTGTGTTTCATATAGTAGTTTTTGTTTTTATAAAAGCATGAGCCGGCAAGTGCCTTTCTCATTATATTTACTCAAAGTTAGAAATTAATTTTGGAAATATTTTCTATTTTTAAAAATATTATGTATAACCCTATATTTCAATATTTTCCCTTTGGCTCAGTATTTGAAAAAGGAGTTTTTAACCTTAATAATCAACATGAAAAAACACACAATTTTGGTCGCAACCATGGCCGTGGCCACTTTAGGAACCACTACCCAGTCTTGTCTGGCCATAGCCACTTCCAGTGTAGGCTTGGCAGTTCTTAAGCAGATTCTTCTGGGCGGTATTACCAAAGGGCTAAATATTTTTAGCGATAAAAACAGTTTCCTCTCTAACCAGCTTATTGATGCAGCGCTTCCACAGCAACTGCGTGATCTAAACAACACACTCGAACGAATTGGGCTCTCATCACTGGTACAAAAAGAAAGGGAATATATTGCACGCGCCGCAGCATTTACCGTAGAAACATCAAGACCAATTCTGGTAAACGCCGTGAATAGCCTCACCGCAGAGGATGCCGCAAGAATTGTACAGGGAGGCAGCGGTGCCGCCACACAAATCCTGCGTGAAAGGACTTCCGAGCAGCTTATAGCAGCCATTGCGCCAAAAGTGGATGCCAAACTGAATGAATTCGGACTTATAAGTTCCATAAACTCCGCATTGGCTGGTACTAATGTATTGGGCGGGCTGTTTGGCAGCCAAAATTCAAGTTCTACCCTCACCAGTGGCCTTAGCAGGTTGGCATCGCAACAGATGGTGAACGGCTTATTCAACATTATTGAAAGCCATGAGCAGCAGAATTCTGCCACGATTATGAATTCTCTGAACAGTGTCAGATAGAAATTATTGCTTAATTTTGAAGTTCCGGTAAATCCGGAATTTTTTTATAAAATTTAAATGAAAACATGATTAATATCATAGATAACCAGGAACAGACAAACCCAGATGACTTCTACGCTTCACTAAAAGAAAAGCTGGAGGCTACCCATGATTTCCCGGAAGATTACCTTTTTAAATTCATTATTACCAATCAAGAATCACGTCATACGGAGATTTACCGTGTGTTCGACGGTATTAAATTTACGCTGAACACCCGTGAAAGCAAAAACGGAAAATACACCTCTATCAGCATCAGCGCGTTTGTGCTTGATGCGGAGCAGGTTATTAATATTTATAGGGAAGTCGGTAAAATCCCCGGCGTAATGATGCTTTAAGGTATGAACATTCTCATCACAGGCGGCACCGGACTGGTGGGCAGATACCTCATCAAAATCCTGAAGGAAAAGAAACATACTGTACGCCTGCTGACGCGCAAAAAAACACCAAATCCCGAAAACTTCCACTGGAACATCGCTGAGGATTACATTGATGAAGCCGCTTTTGAAAACCTGGATGCCATCATACACCTCGCCGGCGCCAACATCAGTAAACCATGGACTGGCAGTTACAGGAAAGAACTTTACGAAAGTCGTGTACGATCTGCCGCGTTGCTTAAAAAATATTGTCTGGAGAAGAATGTGCACTTGCAGTCTTTCATCTCATCATCAGGTATTAATTATTACGGCACAGTAACCAGCGATCAAATCCTAACGGAAAAATCTCCCATCCTAAAACATGACTTCCTTTCGCAGTTGTGTGTTGCGTGGGAGTCTGCCGCGGAAGATTTTGAGGATATTGCAAGACGGGTAGTTTGCGTACGGACAGCCATGGTGTTGGCAAAAGATGGCGGCGCTTTCCCTTTGTTAAAAAAAACAACCGATTACCATGTGGCTTCCGCGCTGGGCACGGGTAAACAATGGATGAACTGGATCCATGCTGAAGACTTGGCTCGCATGTATGTTTATGCTTTGGAAAATGTTTCGGTGGAGGGGAAAATAAATGCGGTAGCTGATGATGTGGTGACCAACAAAGTTTTCATGAAATCTTTAGCAAAAACTTCGGGTAAAACTTTTTTACCGGTAAAAATACCTGCATTTATCATGAAAATGGCGCTGGGAGAAATGAGCGGCATTATTTTGGAAGGTACACGCGCCTCTAATGATAAGATAAAGACGCTGGGCTTTCGTTTTAAATACACTAAACTTTCGGAGGCGTTACAAGAGCTGGTCCACTAATTTATTTATCAATAAAAAACCGTACGTTTTCCACTGGTCGGCCAATCATCGCAATGGGACCTTTAATAAGGATTGGCCGCTGAATCAGCGATGGATTTTCGGACAGAACGTTAATCCATTCCTCATCGGAATGTTGTTTTGCAGCGAATTTTTCTTTGTAGAGCTTATCATTCTTACGAATCAACTCCTGCACACCTGCATTCAATTTCTTAAGCAAAGTCCTGATTTCCATTGGCGACAAAGGTTGCTCAATAAAATCAATGATCTCGAAGGCGACATTGTTTTCATCGAGATGCTCTAGAATGGCTTTGGATTTCGAGCAAGAGCCGTGGTATAGAACTTTTATCATCGCTCAACTTTTTTTTAGAACAAACCGTGCAGTTCGGTTTCTATTTTTTCAAGGATGAGGCCGAAATCTTCGGGCCGCTCCACAAAATCCAGATCATCAACTTCAATGATGAGCAGTTTTCCTTCCTTATAGCCAGAGATCCATTTTTCATACTTCTGGTTAAGTTTCGAGAGGTAATCTATGGAAATCGAGGCTTCATAATCCCGCCCGCGCTTGTAAATCTTCTTCACTAGGTTCGGAACATCAGATTTCAAATAGATCAGCAAATCGGGTGCCGAAACAAAATTCTTCATCAACTCGAAAAGCGAGGAGTAATTACTGAAATCGCGGTCGCTCATCAGTTGCATATCATTCAGGTTTTCGGCAAAGATATGGGCATCTTCATAGATGGTACGGTCTTGTACAATGTTCTGGCCGCTGTCGCGAATTTCTTTTACCTGACGGAAACGGCTGCCCAAAAATAGATCTGCAACGCAAAACTCCATTTATTCATATCCGCATAAAAATCTTCCAGATATGGGTTATGGTCTACATCTTCGAATTGTGCGTGCCATTTGTAATGTTTAGCCAGCATGGTGGTAAGGGTGGTTTTTCCGGCACCAATATTTCCTGTTACTGCAATATGCATGTTGAAAAAAATTAAGGATTGACTCATAAGACGCCGCTGCAGTAATGCCTGCCACAGTGTTATGATTTGATGGGGTAAAGATATAGTTTGTTCCCCCTGATTTCAAAATAAGAATCTGAATTTTTATCCACAATCGCGTCTTCAGCACCTTGGTAGAGAAGCGCTAAACCTGCGGCTCCCACTTGCCAGACCGCGTTTTTCTCAAAAATGAGGATGCTGGAGTTTTCCCGCATGAGTTTTCGTGGCTGCGCCAAAGGGTAAGCCGTCACATAGCTGGTTTTCATGTTGAGGACCGTAAGTCCCGATTGCGTTAAAATATAAGCCAGGCCATCATGCACAACCAGGTCCAGCACTGGGCTGGCAACAGCAAAAAACGGTAGTGAAGAAACCACTTTATCATCGCGATAATTATACTGCAGCAGTTGTTTCGAGCCTTCATCCATCAGCCAGATTTGTTGCAGATCTTCGGCATACGCCATCTTTATAAAACCAAACTTCTGCCGGAAACTAATGGTTTGAACGAGATTGAGATGATGGTCGTAAAAGCGGAGTTCCTGAGCGTTTTCCGAAAAAGCCGGAATACTCAGTGGATTTTGTACCGATTGTATGCGAAACGGAAGCGCGAACATCTGCTTGGCAAGCACACGTCCCGCAGCGTCGTATTTGGTAAAACTGAAATCCTGCGGTTTGTAAATATAGAAATTGCCATAGTCATCAGCAAAGAAATCCTGCATGCCCACCAGTGGTAAAGGCGGCGGCGTTTTTTGCTGCGCACCGAGCAGAGCACTACACAACAACAGAATATAAAACAGTGGTCTCATGGGATTATTTAATCACCACTTCATAGATTTTGTCCCAGTACTTCCCGGTAATCAGCATATTGTCGCCTTTAAAGGCAATGCCATTCAGTACATCGTCTTCGTTGGTGGTATGTTTTCTCGCGATCTCCGTAAAGTCAAACTTTCCTACCACTTCGCCGTTAGCCGGATTGATCTTCAGGATCATAGGTTTCTGCCACACGTTGGCGTAGATAAAACCCTTGTGATACTCCAGTTCGTTCAGTCGGTCATAAGCTTCGGCGTGGCCGGCCACGGATATGTATCGCACCACATTTGAAGGATTGGCCGGATCAAGGAAGTAGATATTCTTGGTACCGTCAGACAGTATCAGATTCTTGCCGTCGTATGTTAGGCCCCAGCCTTCACCCACTACATTTGGGTACGCAAATTCGCCAATTAAGCTTAGGTCGCTTTTGTTATAGATATAGCCTTTTTTATGATGCCAGGTGAGTTGGTAAATTTTATCACCAATAATCGTTGCGCCTTCAGAGAATATTTCGGCCGGTTGTGGTGTTTGTGCTATCGGCTCGGTACTTCCGAGAGTATATTTCAGGATTCTGGATGAGCCTTGCTGCCCGTCGGATTCATAAATTGTATTTCCTTCGGTCAGAAATCCCTGCACGAAATTTTCCGGGTCATGCGGATATTCATTGATGATCTCATATGCGATATTGGCCTCAGGATTCTTTGCAAAAACATTTATCGTGGCATCCTGATTCAGGATTTCGCCATTTTTCAGTTTGATGATGAATGTCACAGCGTTATCACCAAGGGTAAAAAACTGCGGATCAACAACCAAATTGCTGGTTTCTTTATCACCGAAACTTATCGAAATGCTCTCCGCTTGATCTGTCACTTCCTTAGGCAAATTCAGTCTGTCACCGAAACGGTACCCGCTACTTTCCATGGAAAGGTTATAATCGTTGAGACTGTTGAGGATTTCCTTGTCTTTGTTACATGATATAAAAAGCGTAAAAACCAAACAGACAAGCAGTATTCTGATATTCATTGATGATAAATTTCTTCAAAAATACTGATTTTTTTTATGATTAAGAACGGTTATGTTATGGCAACAAAAATTGATTATCTTTGACTTAAATCATTTCAGATGAGAAAAACCACGCTGCTTATTATCTTATTGTCCGGACTTTTACCGGCCCAGAACTTCACTAAACAGGACACGCTGAAAGGCTCGGATACGCATTTCCGCAACTTTTGGGATGTTAAGAAGTACGAGCTTTCTGTTGAGCCTAATTTTAATGAAAAATCTGTTTCGGGCAGCAATAAAATCACTTTTGAAATTACCCAAGAGGTACAGAACCCCGTATTTCAGATAGATCTGCAGCAACCTATGGCGTACCGACTCATTTCTGATGATAGCAAACTCAGCGCACGCCGCGAAGGGGATTTCATCTTTATTGAAACCAAGAAAAGCTATAAAAAAGGCGAAACACACACTTTTACGATAGATTATTGGGGACAGCCGGTGATCGCAAAAAACGCCCCGTGGGATGGCGGCTGGGTTTTTGCCAAGGACGCGAACGGAAATCCCTTTGTAAGTGTGGCCCAGGAAGGCATTGGCGCCTCGGTGTGGCTTCCTATTAAAGACCTCTGGAGTGATGAACCTGATGAGGGCATCGTGATGAAGATCATCACACCCAAAGACCTTACTGGCGTCGGAAATGGCCGTCTGATCTCAAAAACCACTGAGAACGATAAGAACATCTTTGTCTGGGAAGTTAAAAACCCGATTAATGCTTATTCCATCGTGCCGAGCGTTGGTAAATATGTCAATTTTAAAGATATTTATGACGGTGAAAAAGGCAAACTCGACCTTGATTATTGGGTACTGGACTACAATCTAGACAAGGCAAGAAAACAGTTTAAGCAAGTAAAACCGATGATGCAGGCATTCGAGTACTGGTTTGGCCCATATCCTTTTTATGAAGATTCTTATAAACTGGTCGAAACGCCTTATCTGGGTATGGAGCATCAGAGCAATGTCGCTTACGGCAACGGCTATGAAAACGGCTATCTAGGCCGCGATCTTTCCGGCACCGGCGTGGGCCTGAACTGGGATTTCATCATCATCCACGAAACCGGGCACGAATGGTTTGCCAACAGCATCACCGCCAAAGACCAAGCTGATATGTGGATCCATGAAGGATTCACCAGCTATTCCGAAACGCTTTTCACCGAAAAATATATGGATAAAGCTTCCGCAGAGAAGTATGTACAGGGCATCCGCCGTAATATTGCCAACGACATCCCGATTATCGGCACATACGGCGTAAGAAACGAGGGCAGTGGCGATATGTACTATAAAGGCGCCAATATGTTGCATACGATCCGCCAGATTATTGGGAATGATGACAAATTCCGGCAGATACTAAGAGGTTTGGGCAAAGAGTTTTACCATCAAACGGTTACCACGCAGCAGATTGAAAATTACTTCTCCAGACACTCGGGGATTGATCTGTCCAGTATATTCAATCAATATTTAAGAACGACAAAAGTCCCTGTTTTAGAATACTCGCAACGCGGGAATGAACTGAACTTCCGCTACACTAACGCAGTAGAGAACCTGCATATTCCATTGAAAATCAATGACTTTCAAATGATTACCCCGACAGACAAATGGCAAACAGTAAGACTAATGAATTTGCAACCTGTACAATTTGATGATAATTATTATGTGAAATATCAGTCCGTCAAATAGTTTCTCAGGTATTCTTGATGCTGATTCTAAAAGTAGTGCCCTTCCCTACTTCGGTGTGTGCGATGCGGATATCGCCGCGGTGATATTCCTTAATCACCCTTTTGGCCAGTGAGAGGCCTAAGCCCCAGCCACGTTTTTTTGTAGAATAACCCGCCTTGAAAGCGTTGCTGGCCTGGTAGCCCGTCATTCCTGCTCCGCTGTCTTTAAAATCAATAAAGATAGAGCGGTTTTTTTCGTACATGCAGATTTCGAGGCGGCCTTCGCCGCGCATGGCATCTACGGCATTCTTTACGATATTTTCAATCACCCAGCTCAGCAAGATACGGTTATGCGGAATCAGGATTTCTTCGTGCGGCAACACCAGGGTAAAGCGTACTTTGGTGGAGATCCGGGATTTCAGATAATCATAATTCTGCTGTAAGGTTTCATTGATATTCAGATCGTTCAGTTCGGGTACCGAGCCAATTTTGGAGAACCTTTCGGAGATGGTTTTCAGGCGGTTGATGTCTTTTTCAATTTCGCGCACGCCTTCGCTGTTTTCGTTTTCCATGCGAAGAATCTCAATCCACCCAATCATCGAGGAAAGCGGCGTGCCGATCTGGTGTGCGGTTTCTTTTGCCAAGCCAGCCCAAACATAGCCTTCATCAGTCTTCTTTATCGTGCGCAAAAACCAGAAGGAGAACCAAATGTAAGCAAAAACCAAAAGCCCCAAGATGTAAGGTGAATACCGCAGGTTGTTCAGCAAAGTAGAGTTCATATAGAAAACATACTGGTTGTTCCCGTTGGGCATCTGCAGTTCAATCGGTTGGTAGGATCTCTCCATTTTCACCAGCAGATCGCGCATTTTTTGGGGATCTTTTTGTACGTGTTCGGGGATATTTTTCTGAAAATCTGTCCCTATGGGGTTTTTGTTCTTATCGGTGACGATTACCGGGATCGTGTTGTTAGTTTTACTGATCTGAAGCAGCAGGTCAAGCGTCATAGGATCTTCAATGATCTCTTCCTGCTGATATTTCATCGCGGTCGCAAAAAGTTCGATACGCTTAATTTCCTCGCGCCGCAAATAGTCGATCAACACCACTGAGGCGACTACGACTGCTGTTATGGCCAAGGTAAGCAGAATATAAATCACCCAGTTATTGATCTTTGACAGAAAACTCCGGCGCTTCATTACTTCAGAATATTTAGGATTCGATATAAGGCCTCGGTGATGTCCGCGCCCTGATAATTATTCAGAATCACCGCATACACGTATTTATTACCGTCCTTGGTGGTATGGTAACCTGCAAAGGATTTCGTATTTTTCATGGTCCCGCTTTTCATTTTCATGCCGTTGCCTTGGGTGGGGAAGCCATCATGAAAAATTGTAAACCAACGCTGTTTGCTGCTCCACAATAACGCCTGCACTTCAGCCTTTGCCGATACATAGTTTTGGGGTGACAGTCCGCTCCCATCCGCGAAGTTTATCATCGCGGGATGTATGCCTTTACCTTTCCAGAAGTCTTTAAGATAGGTAATCCCCGCGGCAAAACTACCGTCGTTCATCTTTTCTTTCCCTAAAGTTTTAATTAAAGTTTCGCCGTATAGATTCACGCTTTTACGCATAAACCAGTAGATGATCTTATCTAAAGTGGGCGATTGATATTCGAGGATTTTAGGACCGCCTGATGTGTGAACCGTTTGTCCAGCAATGCGTTGAAGGTTGCCGGTGGTAATTTCTCCATTAAATTCAATATCCGACTGTTGAAGCCATTTCTGGATTTCCGTTCCCAGCGAAAGTGGCGGATTGGGTGTCGCACCCGAAACGGTCATGTTTTTATTTGGCAGCGTGCCGTTGATATAGGCTACATTAGAAAAAGGCGCCGTAAAGACCAAGCTTTGGTCGGAAGTCCCGCCGGTTTTAAGGTCAGACACCCAATTTACATGTGGTAGATCAATGTTTACCGACTTCATATCTCTACCGTTCATCTGAAGATCAAATTGGTTTTCGCGCCAGTTTACGCCCCAGACGCCAGCGCCATAATAGTTGCCGAGGTCGTTCCAGGGCCAGCCGCCGGGCACCGTCTGGAAATCGAAATACGTATCATCAATGATTAAATTACCGGTAATTTTTTTAATTCCGTGCTGTTGCAATGCCGCCAAAAGTTTCTTTTTGAAATCTTCGGGCTTGTAGCCATCGTAGCGCCAGCTGCCCAGTGTAGAGTCACCATTCGAGGTGATAAGAAGATTGCCGTTTAAACTTCCACCCGAGATCTTACCGTCATAAGATACCGTTGTGGTATATCTATAATCTGCGCCCAGGGTTTCCAATGCTGCCCCAGCCGTAAAGATCTTCTGTGTAGATGCCGATGAAAGTCCTTGATTGCCATTATATTCGTACACGAGCCTCCCTTCTGCATCTGCTACATAAACAGAAATGTTCGCGGAATAAGCGGCGGATGTCTTTAGAAGATTTTGGGTTGCCTGCGCTAATTTCTCGGTGATCTGTTGTGCAGATAAAACCTGCGTCAGCAGTAGGAAAATAAAAATCAGTCGGTTCATGTATTTTTTATTTTCAAATATAATGATTTAAAAATTTTGGGTTCAGCAGTAAAGCGCCAATATACTTGCGTCAACAAAAATCCATCATACCTATTGTTTAATTTGGGTTTGGCATTGATTTTTAAGTCAAATCCCTGAAAAAATCTCTATTTTTACATATTTTCGTTACATCAAAGCAATTTCTTACATGGTTTACGATCTAGAACAGGAAAATAAGGAAATACTCGCTCGCTATAAAGACCTCATTTCCAACACCTACCGAACACTTGATGAAGAACAGAACAAACTGATCCGCAAGGCGTTCGATATCGCCCTTGATGCCCACAAAGACCAACGGCGAAAGACAGGTGAGCCTTATATTTATCACCCGATTGAAGTGGCAAAAATAGTCGCCAACGAAATCGGTCTTGGTGCCACATCCATCGCGTGCGCGCTGTTACACGACGTGGTAGAAGACTCAGATTATACTTATGAGGACTTGCGGAAACGGTTCGGCGAGAAGATTGCCAACATCGTAAACGGGCTCACGAAAATATCGGTGATGAACCACCAGAACATCTCGATACAGTCTGAAAATTACCGTAAACTGCTGCTGACATTATCCGAAGATTTCCGGGTGATTTTGATTAAGATCGCCGACCGTTTGCACAACATGCGCACACTGGAAAGCATGTCGCCGGATAAACAGAAAAAAATTGCCTCAGAAACGGTATATATTTACGCACCACTCGCGCACCGTTTGGGACTGTATAACATTAAATCTGAGTTGGAAGACCTTTCGCTGAAGTTCAATAATGCGGAAGTTTATTACGACATTTCGAGAAAACTAGAGCTTGCTAAGGAAAGCCGCGAACGTTACATCGAAGAGTTTAAAAAAGAAGTATCTGAACAACTGAGTGCGGAAGGACTTAACTTCTCCATCAAAGGGCGGGCGAAGGCGATCTCGTCGATTTATCGGAAAATGCTCAAACAGGGTGTTACCTTCGATGAGGTTTACGACAATTACGCGATCCGGATCATTTACCGTTCTGATGCCAAGAACGAAAAATTCCTGGCCTGGAAAATCTATTCTATCGTTACAGACCTCTATCACAGCAATCCGCAGCGGATGCGCGACTGGATCTCGAGGCCGCGATCTACAGGTTACGAAAGTCTTCACCTGACCGTTTTGGGCCCTGATAAGAAATGGATTGAAGTACAGATTCGTTCAGAAAGGATGGATGATATTGCTGAAAAGGGCGTCGCTGCGCATTATAAATACAAAGAAGGTTTCCGGCAGAATTCTGACGAAAAAAACTTCGAGAAATGGGTAACAGAAATACGTGAAGTCCTAGAAAATCAACAATCACTGACCACCACCGAACTGCTGGATAACATCAAGCTGAACCTATACTCCAAAGAAGTATTTGTGTTTACGCCAAAAGGTGAGATCAAGATCTTACCCATTGGTTCTACCGCGCTGGATTTTGCCTTTTCCGTACACTCAGATCTTGGGACGAAATGTCTCGGCGCAAAGGTGAACGGTAAACTGGTGCCTATTTCTTACGTTTTGCAGAATGGGGACCAGGTGGACATCCTTTCTTCGCAAAACCAAAAGCCAAAAGCCGACTGGCTGGAGTTTGTAGTTACCTCCAAGGCCAAATCGAAGATTAAAGCTATCTTAAATTCTGAAAAAAACACGCTCGCTGAAGAGGGTAAAGAAATTCTTCAGAGGAAAATGCGCCATGCAAAACTTAATTTCAACGATGAGGAGATTAATAAAATGCAGAAATTCTTCAACCTGAAAACCTCGCAGGACCTTTTCCTGAGTTTCCAGAACGGCAGTTTAGACATCAGCGATATTAAGAAATATACCGAAGGGAAAGGCTTACTCAGCAACTTCATTCAGCGCTTTCGCAAGTCACCTTCCAAGAACGAGGTCCTCCACGGCCTGCCGGACACCAATCTTGATTTGATCGTTTTTGGGAAGGATGAAGAAAAGATGAACTATACCTTCTCGAAATGCTGCACCGTGATCCCTGGCGACCGAATCTTTGGTTTCATTACTATTTCTGATGGTATAAAAGTGCATAACGATAATTGCCCGAACGCCATCAACCTTCGCGCGCAGTACGATTACAGGGTGCTGCCTGCTAAATGGGTGAATGAAGAAAGCTTCAAAAACAGGATAAAGATCGAAATCGAAGGACTTGACCGTATGGGCATGATTAATGACATCACGGCGGTCATCAGCAACTCCATGAACATGGATATGAAGAGCATGTCGATAGAATCTAACAACGGGATCTTTATCGGCAACATCAATATGGAAGTGCGCAACAAGAGCCAGCTTGAGGAAACCTTCAAACAACTGAAAAACATCAACGGCGTTTCGCGCGTAAAACGACTTTAATATACAATATGCTGATTACCAATTATTTCAAGAAATTCCTGCACAGCTCGCAGTCCTCCGGTATTTTACTGATCATTTGCGTGATCACATCATTGCTCATTGCAAATTCGCCGTGGGCTACATCTTTCCAACACCTTCTGGATACTTCTGTCGGCACCAACACTTTCGGACTGAATTATGCGCTCAGCATTTGGATTAACGATGGTTTGATGGCGATTTTCTTTTTACTGGTCGGCCTCGAGATCAAGCGCGAAATTGTGGAAGGGGAACTTTCGAGTTTTAAGAATGCCTCCTTGCCCATTGTGGCGGCGTTAGGCGGGATGGTAGTTCCTGCGGTGATTTATTCTTTATTCAATCAAGGCACACCTTATGCAAAAGGCTGGGCCATCCCAATGGCCACCGATATTGCCTTCTCGCTTGCGATCCTCTCGCTGCTTGGCAAAAGAGTGCCGGTTTCACTTAAGATATTCCTGGCAGCATTGGCTATTGTAGATGATCTGGGGGCAATTGTGGTCATCGCCCTTTTCTATACGGATCAACTGCATTATGAATATTTGGGGCTGAGTGCTGTAATGGTACTGGTGCTTATCCTTCTGAATTATCTAAAAGTTACGCGACACATTTTGTATATCATTCCGGGCTTGTTGCTTTGGTATTTCATGCATCATTCGGGCATTCATGCGACGATTGCGGGGGTGCTGCTGGCCTTTACCATTCCTACAAATGTTTCAGTAACCGAGATTTCCCCACTTGAAAAACTCGAACAAAAATTACACCTGCCTGTTAACTTCCTTATTATGCCTTTGTTTGCGCTAGCCAACACGAATATCACCTTCAAAGCCGGTATGTTAGAAGGACTTTTCAGCAGTTTGGGTTACGGCATCATCTTTGGGCTTGTGGTAGGAAAGATGGTTGGGATCAGCTTCTTTTCATGGCTTTCCATAAAATTAAAAATAAGCAGTTTACCTATCCGAAGCACTTGGCCACAGATGATCGGTACAGCGTTGCTGGCGGGTATTGGCTTCACGATGTCCATCTTCATCGCGTTACTTTCGTTCAAAGGTCATGCGGAAATACAGGATGAGGCAAAATTTGCCATCCTCGTCGCCTCCCTGATCGCAGGTTTCAGCGGATATATAATCCTCAGAATCCTTGGGAAGAAAAACAAAGAAGATATTTAGGCTTTGATGGTATGCGCCTCATCGGGATCATCCAAGCCGGGTAATTCGGTAGCGAAATTCTGAGTGGCACCGATCATTTCATCCGCGATCATTTTCTCAACACGAACCTTTTTAATGGCAATATTCAGTTCATTACCCAAAAGGATAAGAATGATGTTAATATTCACCCATACCATTACCAGAATGATGGTCCCGATAGAGCCATACAGTACGTTATAGCGGGCAAAATCGCGCACATAGATGGCGAAGATATAAGTAAGAACCACAAAAAGTACCGTGGTGAGTATGGCACCTGGCAATGCCTGTTTGAAAGAGGTAATCTTAAGACAGCCCACCCAATAGAATAGCGCCAGCAAAATAAGATAAAATACCGGAAACGAAATAAAACCGATAATCCTGCTCATGTTCTTCACAAACCACGAGATGTTGATTTCTGGGGTGAAGAGCTTCAGCACCACCTCACTGTAATACACGCCCAGCAGCGAGGCAATAATAAGTATCACAAAAGCAATGGTAATCGCAAACGCCACCAGATATTCCTTCACTACACCTCTTTGCAGATTGGTGTTTAGGTTAAAACCATTGATGAGCGAATGCGTACCGTTCACCGCGAAAACCATCGCGAAAATAATCGTCAGGTTGCTAATGTTCTTCATGTTCGGGATGATGTATCCCTGAATATATGAAGTAATATCCTGCTGAATATGTGCCGGAAAGATATTGTACATCAGCACCTCAAAAATATAAAACTGCAGCTTATCGTAATGTGGCAAATACGGCAGTAAAGAAAGAAGAAACAGAATGAAGGGGAAAAGACTCAGAAAAAAACTCCACGAAATACTCGCCGCGCTGCGCCCGATCTGCATCTTGAAAACTCCCTGCCCATAAATTTCAAACATTTTCCACAACGAAATGCCCAAAAAAGGGATGTGTAAGTCATCCAGATACGCATGGATTTTCAGCAGGAATTTAGGAGTTTTAATGCCCATTAATCTATATTTGCAGGCCCAAAGGTAAGAAATGAGAATCAATTTAGTGTGTATCGGCAAAACCGATGACAAAGAAATCACCGCACTTGTGCACTACTACCAAAACCGCTTGCCCAAGCACTGGAACTTCGACTTCATCCAGATACCTGATGTCAAAAACGCCAGAAGCCTGTCACCCGAACTGCTGAAAAAAGAAGAGGCAAAACTCTTTCTTCAACATACCGAAAGTACGGATCTTGTTATCCTGCTCGATGAAAAAGGCAAGCAGTTTACCAGCCGCGAATTTGCCGCAAAGATTGATGGATGGATGAATTCTTCTATCAAGAAAGTCTCTCTATTCATCGGTGGCGCATACGGTTTTTCTGAAGAAATCCATCAGCGTGCGAACGAGAAAATCTCGCTGTCGAAAATGACTTTCACGCATCAGATGATCCGCCTTTTCATTGTAGAGCAACTTTACCGTGCCGACCAAATCTTGCAGGGAAAACCTTACCACAACGATTAATTTTTAATGAGTAGATTTGTTTCATGAGCCACGATTTATCTTTGCGTACCGTAACTGTGATGCGCTACATACTGCCACTTCGCGAGGGCGGCTCGCTGCCTGCGCTTGCTGAGGCGGATGACGATTTTAAATACGTCCTGAAATTCCGCGGTGCCGGCCATGGCGTAAAAATGTTGATCTCTGAACTTTTAGGCGGCAAAATCGCAGAACTTCTCGGACTTCAAATTCCGGAGCTGGTATTTGCCCATCTTGATGTGGATTTCGGCAGGACCGAAGCAGACGAAGAAATTCAGGATCTGCTGAAATTCTCCGAAGGACTGAATTTGGCGCTGCATTTTCTCTCAGGCGCAATCGCTTACGATTCTTCGGTAAAAATTGATCCCTTACTGGCTTCAAAAATCGTATGGCTTGATGCGTTTATCACGAACATCGACCGTACACATAAAAACACGAACCTGCTAATGTGGCACAAGGAGCTTTGGGTGATTGATAATGGCGCATCCTTCTACTTCCATCATTCGTGGATGAATTTCGAAAGACACGCGTTAAGCCCCTTCAGTTACATTAAAGACCATGTATTGCTGTCGCAGGCTGCTGCGCTTGATGAGGCCGATACGTTCGCAAAATCGGTTCTGAATGAACACAATCTGCGCGAGATTGTAGACCTCATCCCGTCAGAATGGCTCGAATGGGACGATACTGAAGATTCCCCCGAAGAAATAAAGGATATTTATTTCAACTTCCTGATGACACGCCTGGCAAACTCCTCTAACTTTGTAAACGAAGCAAAAAATGCAAGAGCCTAAAATTTACGAATACGCTGTGATCCGCCTTGTACCGAAGGTAGAGCGTGAAGAGTTTTTTAACATCGGGCTGGTAATGTTTTCAAAAAAAGCAAAATACATCCGTGCTGAATTTCATCTGTGCCCAAAGAAATTTCAACTCATGCATTCAAAACTCGATTATGAGGAGGTACAGAAAAACCTTGATCATTTCCGTCAGGTGGCGAACGGTGATAAGACAGGCGGCGAAATCGCTGGTTTCGATATTCCCGAGAGATTCCGGTGGCTTACCGCAGTGCGCAGCTCGGTGATCCAGACCTCGCGCCCACACCCGGGGAAAACAACGGATTTGGATCAAACATTCGAGCGGTTGTTTGATGAATTGGTGAGGTAAAAGCTTTGGTCGTGCAGCTTCGCATTGCCACTATTAAATCTTCGTCAGCTTCGCAAACTTTAAAATTAAATTCTTTTCCCCTTCATGCTGGAATTTCACTTTTGCCTTAATGTTCTGCGGATCGGTACCGTCTAAAAACAACACTTCACCTACCCCAAAACGGTCGTGACGGACCTGGTCGCCTACTTCAATATTTTCTGAGGAAGCGCCACTTGGGTTGATGATCCTTGCGGTAGCCACGGGTTTCAGGTTTTGCGCGATGGGTTGTGGTTCACTGCGCTGGATGGTCTTTTTATCATCTTTCTTGCGGAAAGATCTAGGTTCAGCCGGTCCATCATCAAAAATATTTGACTTTAGCCCCGAATGATTGACAAAACGGCTTTCCACGGCCGGATTTATAAACTCCAGATATTCCTGGTCCACTTCACTCAGAAAGCGCGAAGGTTCGGCATCGGTAATTTTCCCCCATTGGAAACGCTGTACCGCATAAGTGAAGTACGCCTGCTTTTCGGCGCGGGTAAGGGCAACGTAAAACAGCCGCCGCTCTTCCTCTATTTCCTCGCGGGTGGAAGTACTCATAAAACTTGGAAAAAGATTTTCCTCTAAACCAACCAAATGTACCACAGGAAATTCAAGTCCTTTTGAAAGGTGGATGGTCATCAGCGACACCTGGTCGCCTTCCTCTTTTTTATCGTTCTGGGTATCGGCCGAGAGCGCGATATTCTCCAAAAACCCTGATAATGATGGATCGCCGTCTTCCAACTGCTGCTGCTCCTCGATGTATCCCTGCATGGAGTTCATCAATTCCTGCACGTTTTCTACGCGCGAAATTCCTTCAGGTGTTTGGTCATCTTTCAGAAATTTAATAAGTCCGCTGCGTTTGGCCACTTCCATGGCTACATGATAGGCGTTTTCGGTTTTCAGCATGACCTGAAAAGCTTTAATCATCGCCCAAAAATCTGAAAGTTTGGTCAGTATCCCATTATTCAGGCCAAGTTCTGGTGCATAATGCCCTAAATTATTAAGCACTTCGGTCACCGGAACATTTTTTCGGTCCGCAAAAACAATGAGTTTATTCTGCGTGGTTTCGCCAATGCCGCGTGCCGGATAGTTAATAATCCTGGTTAGTGCCTCGCTGTCGTTTTCATTAATCAGAAGCCGCAGGTAAGCCAGTAGGTCTTTTACCTCTTTCCTTTGATAGAAGGACAGGCCGCCATATACACGGTATGGGATGTTTTTTCTTCTTAAAGCATCCTCAAACGCACGCGTTTGTGAGTTGGTTCGGTACAGTATGGCAAAATCTGTAAACCTGCGCTGTTGTGAATTGTGAAGCTCCCAGATGTTGGACGCTACGAAATTAGCCTCATCAGCATCAGAAAGTGAACGGTAAACTTTTATCTTTTCGCCTTCTTCATTATCACTGAAAACGTTTTTCTTAAACTGCTGAACGTTCTTGGCTATAACAACATTCGCTGCATTTACAATGTTTTGGGTGGAACGGTAGTTTTGCTCCAGCGAAACCGTTACGGCATCCGGGTAGTCTTTTTTGAAGTTAAGGATGTTGTAGATATTAGCGCCACGGAAGGAATAGATAGATTGCGCGTCGTCGCCTACCACACAGATATTCTCGAATTTTGAAGCAAGCGCTTTTACAATAAGGTACTGCGAATGGTTGGTATCCTGATACTCATCAACCAATATGTACCGGAAACGGTCTTGGTATTTTGCCAGGACCTCCGGGAAACGCGTGAGCAATTCGTTGGTCCGCAGCAGCAGATCATCAAAATCCATCGCGCCGTTTCGGAAGCAGGTTTCTACATATTTTTGGTAAATGGTGCCCATGTGCTTCATGTTCGCGCGCTCATCGCCTTCGATAAGCTCCGGATTGTTGAAATAGGCTTTTACCGTAATGAGGTTGTTTTTATAATTAGAGATGCGAGCCAATACTTTTTTGGGTTTATAAAGGTCGGCATCAATATTCTGGTCTTTCAAGACTTTTTTAAGCACATTAAGTGAGTCCTGGGAATCGTAAATCGTGAAATTGGAGGGAAACCCCAAATAATGAGCTTCACTACGGAGAATCCTGGCAAATACCGAGTGGAATGTGCCCATCCAAAGTGATCGGGCTTCACTTTGCCCTACTACTTTAGCGATACGTTCCTTCATTTCCTTCGCCGCTTTATTGGTGAAGGTAAGGGCAAGAATGTTGAAAGGATCTACCAGGTTGGTAATCAGGTGGGCAATACGCATCGTAAGCACCCGGGTTTTCCCGGATCCGGCGCCAGCAAGCACCATCAGCGGCCCTTCAAGTGTGGTAACGGCCTGATATTGTGCTTCATTTAATCCTTTCAAATAATCCATCTGTGCAAAAATTTTTGGGCAACAAATTTAGTGAAATATCCAGCGAAGTCAAAGCTATAAAATCATGTGCTGACTTGCTGAAATACAGAAAGCTCCGTGCGGAGCTTTTTTTCGTGCTGAGGATGATCCGCAGTTTATTTAACAAGCTGGATGTTAATTGCAGAAAATCCTTTTGGTGATTTTTCTTTTTCAAAGGATACTTTGTTACCTTTCTTCACTTCCTGCGCACAGTTATTTTCGTGGAAGAAGATATTTTCCTTGGTATTGTTTTCGGTGATGAAACCATATCCCTTATCACTCAGGAAGGTAACGATACCTGTTTTTACAGTTTCCTCTGCCTCAATAGGCGCTGCGCCCAGCTGTATATCATCCAGGTTTACCCCTTCGCGCTCTTGCTGGTCTGGCGGTGTAGAAGTCAACTGACCGTTGGCATCTACGTACAGGAACATCTCCGTAAGATCTTTGCCTTTATTGTTGTTGCTTTTACGCTCTTCGCGTTTTTGGGATTTCTCCTTTTGTTTTTGTTGTTTTTTCTTTAAATTTTCTTTTTTCGAGAAAGAATCTGCCATATAATATTGTAGTATTAAAAATTTTTTGATTATAAATTCAGCTTCCGTGAAGCGGTGATTTCAGAAGGTATCGCGGTGGATATTTCGGAATAACATAAAGGCGCTGCGGATAAAAAACTGATAGGAATACGGTACTATAACGGATGAAAATCGCAGAACTGCCTTGTTCAAGTGCAAAGATACGCATTTTAAATGAAATAAGCATGACGATGCAGCCATTGTAAAATCTTTAGCTATAAACGAAGAATCTTGGATATTTGAGATCAATTTACATCAAACACTAATTTATACGCAGAAGTGAAAAAATAATGTAACTTTAGAGGGTTAACAGGTACCAATTAACTAAATTTTACAGTTTATGAAAAAAAGACTTCTTTCTGCTGCCGCAGCCGCATTCCTTGGGATTACGGCGTACGCACAGCAAATTAAATTTGAGGAATATGATCTCCCCAATGGGTTGCACGTAATCCTGCATCAGGATAATTCTGCTCCCGTGGTGACTACCGGTGTGATGTACCATGTAGGCGCAAAAGATGAGGCCGTGGGCAGAACGGGAATGGCACATTTCTTTGAGCACCTGCTGTTTGAAGGAACCAAGAACATCAAGCGTGGCGATTGGTTTAAAATTGTATCTGCCAACGGCGGAACAAACAACGCCAATACCACAAACGACCGTACCTATTATTATGAAACCTTCCCCTCCAACAACGAGCAACTTGGCCTGTGGATGGAAAGCGAAAGACTGAAAAGCGGCACCATTAACCAAATTGGTGTAGATACCCAGCGCGAGGTGGTGAAAGAAGAGAAACGTCTTCGGATGGACAATCAACCGTACGGAAACCTATTTACAGTAGTACAGAACAATCTCTTTACCAAACACCCTTACCATTGGTCGACCATTGGCTCCATGGAAGATCTGAATGCTGCACAACTTTCAGAGTTCCAGGATTTCTACAAGAAATATTACGTACCAAATAACGCCACATTGGTGGTAGCCGGCGACATCAACCCAGAACAGACGAAGAAATGGATCAACGAGTACTATGGCGACATCCCAAAAGGAACCGTTTACCCGAAAAACTTCCCGAAAGACGAACCGATTACCAAAGAAAAAGAAGTTACCGCCACGGATAAGAACATCCAACTTCCTGCATATGTTTTCGCGTACAGAACGCCATCAAACAAAGAGAAAGACGCTTATACCCTTAACATGCTTTCCTCTTACCTAAGTGAAGGAAAATCATCGGTGCTTTATAAAAAATTAGTAGATCAGGATAAAAAAGCACTCCAGGTACAGGCCTTTAACATGGGCCTCGAAGATGCCGGCATCTTTGCATTCTTCGCTATTCCGATGGGCGCCACCACAAAAGATACGCTTCAGAAAGACATAGATGCGGAAATTAAGAAACTTCAAACAACTTTAATCTCAGAAGAAGATTATCAAAAACTTCTGAATCAATACGAAAATCAATTCGTGAACGCCAACTCTTCCATACAGGGTATTGCAGCATCACTGGCGACCAGCCACGTTTTATTGGGTGACACCAATCTAATCAACAAAGAGCTTGACATTTACCGTTCAGTTTCTCGTCAGGACCTTATGAACGCCGCTAAAAAATACCTAAACCCTAACCAAAGAGTAGTCATTAACTATCTACCTGAAAAAAAATAATCCATGAAATACCACTTTAAATATATCGCGGCAGCATTTTTAATTTCAGGCACGCTGTCTGCACAGACCATCGATAAGGACCAGATGCCCAAACCCGGCCCTACCCCTACCATCAACATCACTAAGCCTAAAACCTTCACGCTGAAAAACGGACTTACCGTAATGGTAGTCGAAAACAATAAATTACCCCGCGTGAACATGAGCCTTTCGATGGACCGCCCGCCCATCTTTGAAGGAAAAATTGCAGGAGTAAGCCAAATTATGGCCGACCAATTAGGAAACGGAACCACCACGCTGAGCAAAGAACAGTTCAATAAAAAAATTGATTTTCTGGGCGCAAACCTCTCCTTTTCTTCAGCAGGTGCCAACGCCAACACACTTTCAAAATATTTCCCGCAAGTGCTTGGTTTAATGGCTGATGCCATCGTGAACCCTAAATTCTCAGCAACAGAAGTCCAGAATTCTAAAGAAAGAATGATTGAAGGCCTTAAAGCAGATGAAAAGAATGCAAGTGCTATCGCCATGCGGGTGTCTAACGCGCTCACTTATGGTAAAAACACCTCGCGTGGGGAATTTGAAACCGAGGCCACGATCCAAAACGTGCAACTTACTGATGTACAAGACATGTACAGAAAATACTACGCGCCAGATAATGCCTATCTGGTAGTAGTTGGTGATGTAAAGTACAATGATGCCAAAAGACTGATTGAAAAGGCATTCGCAAACTGGAAAAAATCCGGGACACAATTCGCAGCCTTGGAGCCGGCTACCAATCTGGCAAGAACAGAAATTAATGTCGTAGATGTGCCCAACGCGGTACAATCGGTAGTTTCGGTAGGGAACATCCATACTTTAAAGATGAATGATCCGCAGTACTTTCCATCCATTATCGCTAATTACATCCTTGGTGGCGGTGGCGAATCCAGACTGTTCATGAACCTTCGCGAGAAAAACGGTTTCACGTATGGCGCCTATTCATCCCTCACTGCCAGCAAATATACCCCAGGATTTACTGCAAATGCCAGCGTAAGGAATGAAGTCACCGATAAAGCTGTTAAAGAATTCATGAACGAACTGCGGGAGATTTCTACCGTAAAGCCTGACGAGTTAGCCAACGCAAAAGCGAAACTGAAAGGGGACTTCATTCGCTCGCTTGAAAGCCCTGCCACCATTGCAAGATTTGCAGTAAATGAAAAAGTGCAGAATTTACCTGCGGATTTCTACACCAATTATCTGAAATCTATTGATAAAGTAACTGCCGCAGACGTATCTGAAGCAGCGAAAAAGAACATCCTGCAAAACCAAAGCCGCATCTTCGTGGCCGGTAAAGGCGCCGATATCACCGAAAGTCTGGAAAAACTGGGCTACCCCGTGAATTATTACGATGCTGAAGCCAACCCAACAGCCAAACCCTCCACAAAGACACTTGATCCCAGCATCACGCTACAAACGGTAGCTGATAAGTACATCAACGCAATTGGTGGCCTGGCTGCGGTACAAAAGGTAAACTCCATCACTACAGATGCTTCCGCTAAAGTACAGGGCATGGATATCCAAATGAATATGTTGCGCGCAAAAGGTGGGAAAACGAAAATGGAGGTTAAAATGATGGGAAATACCCTTCAGAAGATTACGTTTGATGGCAAAGACGGATATATGGAAGCACAAGGACAAAAAATGCCTTTAACAGACGACATGAAGAAGGAGTTTGCTGCCTCAGGCGAACTCTTCCCTGAACTGATGTTTACAAAATTCGCCGATTATAAGCTTAACGGTATCGAAAAAGTGAATAACGAGGATGCTTACGCCGTAAAGCATGGTACAACTACCTATTACTACAGCGTAAAATCTGGGTTGAAAATCGGAGAAACCAGAGTACAGAAAGGCCCACAGGGAGAAATGACTGTACCTACCACCTTCTCTGACTTCAAAACAGTATCGGGAGTGTTGATGCCTTATAAAATCGCGCAGAACATGGCTGGTATGCCGGTAGAGTTCAGCGTAACATCTTATCAGGTAAATCAGGCAAAAGATACAGATTTTAAATAATGATTGATAAGAATTAGATGATTACGGCAGCTTTTATCGGCTGCCGTTTTTTTTTATGGATTATATGGTGCATGAGAACGAATAGCTTAAATCTTAAAAAGGTGTTATCATTTCTTAAAAAAGGCATAAAAATTGAAGCTAAGATTCTAACTTAAAAACAATTAGCCATGTCTGAAAATATACTTTCTTTAGAGGATCTGAAATTTCTTGAGAAACTTCACGCGCATTATGGTCTGGAATATATCAGGTTCGATGATTCGGGGATTAAACTGAACAATCAGAAACTTTTTGAAGATGATTTGGCAAAAACAGATTATTTTAATCTACTTACTGAGATCTCCAAGAAACTTAAATACCGTTTAAACTCGAATTTCCAGATGAATTTTACTACATCTTTCAATTTCGATGTAGTTCGGGTTTGATAGACAGAAATCAGGAAGTCAGTTGGTGCAGTTTATCCACTACTTCCTCAATCTCAAAAGGTTTTGCAATAAACGCGCTTGCGCCAGAATGGTAAGCCGTATTTTCGAGTCCACGCGCGGCTGACATCATCACGACTGGGATGTTCTTAGTGGTCTCATTTTCTTTTAATTTCTTACAGATATCACGGCCATCTTCGCCGGAGAGCCAAATATCAAGCATAATGAGATCTGGTTTGGAAACAGATTCTACGAACTGAAATATCTCTGATCCACGCTCGAAAGCGTTTACATCAAACCCTTCAAAATCCAACATTACCGATAGCGAGTCTAGGATCGCCGTGTCGTCATCTACAATTACAATTTTCTTTGAATTCATCTTTGCATCATAAGTTAAGGTTGGGCCAGCGGCAGCGAAAAATAGAAAACTGATCCTTTGTCAAGCTCGCTTTCCACCCAGATTTTACCATTGGATCGTTCTATAATCTGTGCTGCAATGTACAGTCCTAAGCCCAATCCCGGATACGTATTTTCCTCATCACCACTCACACGATAATACTGCTCGAAGACTTTATGGATCTTCTCTGCGGGCATACCGATACCAAAATCCTGCACACAGAATATGATGTTATTGCCGTCTGCTTTGGTTTGTACCACAATGCGTTGTGCCTCGGGTGAATATTTGATTGCGTTGGAGATTAAATTACTCATGACCTGGGCAATCCGTTCTTTGTCAGCAAAAACCATACCCTCGCTTTCCATGTAGACTTCAATTTTATGAGAAGTGGACATTTGTTGTTCTTCAACCGTTTCTTCCACCAGTTTTGCGAAATTGAACAGGTGTTCATTCAGATGAATCTTACCGGCATTTATTTTTGTAACATCCAAAAGGTCAGCGATTAAGGAAGTGAGTTTTACGACCTGCATATCCATCTTATGTGCGAATTCTGCATTTTTTTCATCACCGCTTTTCTTCAGCATTCTTTCCAGGACTTGTGCATAAAGTTTCAGGGAAGTAAGCGGTGTTTTAAGTTCATGGCTGGCAATACCAAGAAAAGTATCTTTCTGTGAAACGAGGTTTTTAAATTCATTAATATCTGTAGCGGTGCCAATCCATTTTATGATGTTACCTTCATCATCAATAACAGGCGTAGCACGGCTTAAGTACCAAATATATTGCCCGGCGGCTTTACTGAAAAGCCTGTATTCGAGTTCAAAATTCTTTTTTGTGGCGACTGCATTGCGCCAGAGGAGGCGGTGCTTTGCCCGATCATCAGGATGTATGAATTTTCCAAAATCGAAATCCTCTATCTCCATTTCTTTGCACCCAAACAAGTCGCTCATGTTGCGGCTGCAGAAGTCTATTTTGCCATCTGGCTTGGCTGTCCAAACCATTTGTGACATCGCTTCGGCGAGCGTGCGGTATTCATATTCATTAGACTGGGCTTTCTGGCGTGCATTTACCAATTCTGTTACGTTAACAGCGACATTCATGATGGCATAGATCTCACCATTAGCATCGTGAAGAGGTTTGTATGAAAAATTGTAATAGAAGGTCTGTAGAACGCCATCTACCACCAGATCTACCCTGTCCTCCTGTGCGATATAGGTTTCGCCGGTTTCGTAAATACTCTGTAGAATCTGCACAAATGGTTGCCCTGCAAGTTCGGGGATGGCGTCTTCAAGTTTTTTACCGATTACGGAGGCATCTTTACCCCAGGTTTTAATCATTTTATCATTGGCGAATTCAATAATTAAATCGCGACCACGGTAAATTGCGGTAGAATAATCTGAAATCAGCAGCAATTCTTTGAAGCGGAGTTCACTTTCGTGAAGTTTTTTATCCGAGAGTACTTTATCCGTCACCTCTGTTGCGACCACGCTGATTCCGGTAACTACCCCTTCATTATAAATAGGTGAATACACAAAATCGAAATAACAGTCCGTAGGGATGCCATTTTTGATAAGTACGGCCAATACTTCATTCCCCTTAAAAGGGATACCGGTTCGATAAACATCTTTCAAGATTTTAGGAAAACCCTGATCGCGAATTTCGGGGAGCGCTTCTATAATCGGCAGCCCAATTACACTACGGTCTTTGCCCCAAAGTTCGAGGATCTGCTCGTTGGCAACTTCTACGATTTGTTCTTCTCCCATCAACATGGCCAATGCTACGGGTGCCTGACTGAAAAGTGTGGTTAATGAATCAAAACTCACATGATTAAGGAGAAAATTTTTCATAAGGCAAATTAAAACATTTTTTATCTTTAATAACAAAAATTAATACCCATCGGCCTAAGTATAACATCGGATTACAGTCATTTATATTAATGACCGCAGTTTTGCATAAATAAACTGCAATTTTAAAAATAATAATTATATTTGCAGTTCGAAAATCTAAAAAACGGAATGGGCACAATATTTACATTATTCATGATCCTCATCATCATTCTTAGCGTTCTGCTAATAATCATTATTATGGCACAGAATCCTAAGGGTGGCGGACTTTCCGGTACTTTCGGCGGTACATCCTCCGCACAGTTCGGGGTACAGCGTACCAATGATTTTATGGAAAAAGCAACATGGATCTTGGGTGGAAGCATCGTTGGCTTAATCCTACTGAGTGTCATCCTTACTGCAAAGCCTTCCATCGCGATACCGAAAGCACCTGTACAGAAGGAGACATCTGCACCGCAAACCGCACCGGGGACCAATAATCCGGCTACGCTGCCTGCAGCAGCCGCAAAATAAGAGATTATTTAAAAGATATAATAATTGAAGAGGTATAAAGTTTATGCCTCTTTTTTGTGCAGTTTCCTTTTCTCAAGATAATGGCGAAACTGAAGACCTACCGACAGAAGCCAGTGCTGCAACGGTTTGGTCTCCTTGTAGTATTTATCCACGAAAATCTGCATCGCGCCATAAAAACGCTGCAGATACACCGCGTCTTTCACGGTACTTTCGCCTTTATGATGAAGGATAGAGGCTTTACCGTAATACCAGTTGCTATAATTTTTCCTCAGCAGCGTATAACAAAGGTCGATGTCTTCACCGTACATGAAGTAACTTTCATCCAAACCATCAACTTCAAGATAAAGTTCGCGTTTTATCAGTAGAAAAGCACCGGTAATTACCTCTACTTCAGCAATTTCATGTTCCGGGACATCATTTCGGTAATAGGATTTTGCTTGCTGTCGGCGAAAGCCTGTAAATAGCTTCTCGAAAGAATTGAACATATCCGGCACCGACCGTTTACTTTCTGGCAGAAACTGCCCTGAAGCATCGTGCATCCTAACGCCAAGGCAGCCCAAATCTTTCTGGGCATCCGCGAAATTTAAAATTTCGGGCATATCATCTCCTTCAAATTCTGTATCAGGGTTCAGCAGCAACAGATAGTCGCCCTCCGCAATTTTGGCGGCCGAATTATTGGCTACCGCAAAACCGCGATTTTCATCTGCGGCGATAAATTTCACCTGTGGGAATTCATCCCTAAGCATCTGCCACGAATGATCCGGCGAAGCATTATCAATCACGATGATTTCGTGGGTGATGCCTTTCAGATATTTTTCAGCTGAAATAAGACATTTTCGCAGCAGATCCGCCACATTATAATGTACCATGATGACTGATAGTTTCATTTCCCTAACAGATTATAAAAATTGTGACGAGCCAATCTCACCAGATACTTTAATTTATAAAACAGCCTGTACGATAAAAACGCTACGTTGCTGATGGCTTCTAGATCCCGCATACCCCGCAGATTTTTCTGGAAACCACGCTCCATTTCCCGCAGATTCGCTGAAAGTCCCGATACGCCAAATGAACGTTTACCTGCCCCCGTGATGACCAAGGAGTCATCAAGAATATACATTTTGTGATTAAGTGATATCCGCAGCCAGTAATTCAGGTCTTCCGCGTAACGCTGGTTGGGATCAAAAAAACCGGTATGCCGCAAGATCTCTTTCCGGAAGATCACGGTTGGCGTAGGCGCGCCATTACGCAACATCAGTTTCCGGAACGTCATAGCAGCCAGATGATGTTTGCCCACCCGATAGGGGAAACGGATGCGGTCTCCTACGCGCAGACACGACAGAAAATCAATATTCAAATGAGCATCAAGGAGCAAGTTCAACTGTTTTTCCGTTTTCTCTGGGAGCCATTCATCATCCGCGTCCAAAAGCGCGATAAAATCGTGACTGGCCATTTGTAAACCTGCATTGCGAGCCTTGGAGGCACCACCATTTTCCTGATGGATTACACGAATGTTCATCTTCGGATGCTGTGCTCTGAAACGCGCGATCACCTCAGCGCTTTGGTCTGTAGAGCCATCATTAACTACAATGACTTCAAAAACACCGTCCCACGTCTGTTTCTTTACAGACAGCAGTGCTTTTTCAAGGGTTTTTTCGGCGTTGTAAACAGGGATGATAACAGAAATCACGGTAAGAAAACCATTTTTGGCAAGGCTAAAATAACGATTTCCGGGGAATAATCCTTAGTCTTTTTCTGTGTACGGCAGGCGGTTCTGTATAGAGCGGCCGAGGGAGATCTCATCAGCATACTCCAGTTCATCCCCAACTGAAATACCGCGGGCAATGGTGGAAAATGACACGCCCGAATTTTTAAACTTTTTATAGATGTAATAAGCCGTGGTATCACCTTCCATCGTAGCGCTGAGCGCGAATATAAGCTCTTTGACCGTGGCGTTCTCAAGTTTCTTCCCAATGGATGAAATATTTAGCTGGCTGGGTCCTACCCCTTCCATCGGCGAAATTTTACCTCCCAAAACCAAATATTTACCCCGGTATTTACCCGTATTTTCTATCGCCATCACATCGCGTACGTCTTCTACGATGCACAATACATCGTCGCTTCGTCGTTCATCTGCGCAGATTTCACAGATCTCAGCATCTGAAAAGTTATGGCAATTACGGCAGTATTTAATATCTATCACCAGTTTCTTGAGCGAGTCTCCCAATGAAATGGCCTGGCTGTCGGGTTGCTTCAACAGGTGGAGTGCCAACCTCAGTGCCGATTTTTTACCAATACCGGGAAGTCCGGAAATTTCTTCAACTGCTTTGGCTAATACTTTACTTGGATAATCCATCGCACAAAAATAGTTTTTTAATTATACAAAGTACAAACAATCAGGCAGCGACAACTGTTAAGAAACTGCTAAATAACAATTGATTTCTAAAGGTGAACCTGCATCTCCACCGTCATAGCGCCAATATTTATTATCTTTGGATCTTTATTAAAATTTTCATCAATGAAAGTCTTAAAATTCCTCATAATCGCATCATTGACAGCATCTGTGGCTTGTAGCAAAGAATCTAATGAAATCTCCGGCATACCTGCCGACACTTTATCGGTAATGCTTCAGGACAGTATCCAAACCAGCGATTTTACCAAAGACACGCTACTTTTAGAAACCTTTGCCATTCCGCCCGAGGTGGAAGGTTGCTCTTGCTACTTCGCGAAAGACGAACAGGAATTTGAAAGACAGCAATTCATTTACGCAGATGATTACGGCAGCAGCGCTTACCTTAAACTGGACGGGAAACTGGTGAAGATCCCCATGAACGAAGGCGATTTCGACCCCTCAAATTTCAAGAAGACCATTGAAAACGCCCAATATCGCGTGACTATGAGTGGGAAACAACTGAGTGCCCAAGAAGAATTGATGATATTTGAAGGCCAATTAACCGTAGAAAACAAAAGCAGCGGTGAAAAAGTAACTACGCCGATCTTTGGCGAATGCGGCTGCTAACATTAAAACAATATAATGATATGAATATTTCAGGACTAGAACCACAACCCATCTGGAGAAATTTTGCAGCGCTGAATGCCGTACCAAGACCTTCAAAAAAAGAGGAACAGGTGATTGCTTTCATTAAGAATTTTGGTGAGAACCTCGGGCTGGAAACTTCCGTAGATGACACCGGAAACGTGCTTATAAAAAAACCTGCGACTGCGGGTATGGAGGACCGAAAAACCGTCGTACTGCAATCGCACCTCGACATGGTACACCAAAAAAACGCTGATGTACAGTTCGACTTTGCCACACAAGGAATTGAAATGGAGGTAGACGGCGACTGGGTGAAAGCCAAAGGCACCACACTGGGCGCGGATAACGGTCTGGGCGTGGCAGCCATGATGGCAGTTTTGGAAAGTACAGACATCGCGCATCCCAGTATTGAAGCACTTTTCACCATCGATGAAGAAACAGGGATGACTGGCGCCTTTGGTCTGAAACCAGGTCTGCTGCAAGGCGAAATCCTATTGAATCTGGATACGGAGGAAGATGACGAAATCGATATCGGCTGTGCAGGCGGCATAGATGTTACGGCTACACAATCTTACCCTTTGCAAGAGGCAAATGGCCAAATCGTAAAGATTGAAATAAAAGGATTACAGGGCGGCCACTCTGGCATGGATATCCACAAAGGACTTGGCAACGCCAACGTGCTGCTCGGGCGACTGCTGTACACGGGTATTGAAAATGAAAACATTCAACTTGTTACCATCGATGCCGGCGGCCTCCGGAATGCGATTCCGCGCGAAGCGAACGCAGTGGTTTCCGTTCGTAACGCAGAAGAGTTCATCAACCAGGCTGTCGCGTTGAAAGCCGCTACTTTAGAAGAATTTTCCGCTGTCGAACCCAATATTTCCATCAATATCGAACACAGCACTTCGGTTGAGAAAGCCCTATCAGAAAAAGATTCCCGAAATATTATTCTTGCACTGAAAGCCGCACATAATGGTGTGTACCGAATGAGCCCTGATGTGGCAGACCTTGTAGAAACCTCTAACAACATCGCTCGTGTAGAACTTAAAAACGGCGAACTTAAGATCCTTAACCTGTCACGCTCCTCGGTAGAATCTACCAAATATGCGGTTGCTGAGCAACTGAAATCGGTGTTTGAACTGGCTGGGATGAATGTGAAGTTCAGTGGATCCTATCCTGGGTGGAAACCAAAACCGGGCTCGGCAATTGTAAAACTGATGGAAAACATCTACGAAAAAGATTTCGGTACCAAACCTCATGTTGTAGCGGGCCACGCGGGACTGGAGTGTGGCATCATCGGCGCGAACTATCCCGAGATGGAAATGGTGAGTTTCGGGCCCACAATACGTGGCGCACATTCACCGGATGAGCGTGCGAGCATCAGTTCAGCACAGAAATTCTGGTCCTTCCTGAAAGAAATCCTGAAAGAAATCCCTAAGAGATAATTAAATAAAAATATCCAGAACAATGCGTTCTGGATATTTATTTTTCTAAGGAATCTTAATTCTAAGGATACGGTGCAATCGCCACCTCTAAGCCATCAATCTCTGGACTGATGCGGATCTGACAGCTAAGTCTTGAATTATCTTCCACATGGAAAGCTTCGCTAAGCATAGCGTCTTCTTCCGCATCCATCGGCACCAGTTTTTCAGCACCGCCGGTAATGTAAACCTGACAGGAAGCGCACATCGCCATCCCGCCGCAAACCCCAATCGTACCTTCATCTGCAAGTTCAAAGGAGCGGATGACCTCCATCAGGTTCATCGACATGTCGGTGGGCGCTACGATTTCGTGTGTATCCCCATTCCGGTCGGTAATTTTTAAATTAATATCCTGCATTGAATGATTTTAATTATGAATTTTTAAATTATGGATTAATCCTACACGCTGTTCTAAGCAAGTAAATTTTTAAGTCTTTTTACTACCATCACCATTGATTATCCCTTTTCCTTGATTATTATCCTTGTATCTATATTGCCTGAAACTGATGTTTCGGTTTCGGGTTTTGGTTTTATTAAATCTTTATATTTAACACCATAAAATTACAAATGCAGCACATAAATCAAATAATTATTGTGTTTTTATCTAAATAAATGGGCAGAACAAGCGTCCCGTTCATTTCTGTGGGTGTCCCGTCCATTTCTGCGGGTGTCCGGTCCATTTCCACAAGCGTCCCGTTCATTTCTACAAGCGTCCGGTTCATTTCTTTAGGTGTCCGGTGCATTTCTACCAATATCCCGTTCATATATGCAGGTGTTTGGTAGACTTCTGTGATGGATTGACTCTTTTTTAAACGTTGTGAAAAGACACCTTAATCAATCTTCTTTACCACAGCTTTCTCCGCTTCTTTTCGGCTGCCATCGAAACCATCCACTCCACTTACCGTGGTATATTTCAGTACATATTTTTTCCCGGGATTCAGCATGTTATACACACTCTGGCACATCAGCGTAGCTTCGTGGAAACCACAGAGAATCAGTTTAAGTTTCCCTGGATAGGTATTGATATCGCCAATCGCGTAAACACCGGGTATATTGGTCTGATAATCAAGCGCGTTATTTACCACGATGGCATTTTTTTCAATCTCCAGGCCCCAGTTAGCCAAATCGCCGAGTTTTGGTGTAAGACCGAACAATGGTATGAAGTAATCAGTCTCCAGGTCAAACGTTTCGCCATCTTTTTCGATGGTAATCGCGGTAACTTTACCCTCTCCTTTGATACCGGTAACTTCTGCGGGGGTAATGAGGTTGATTTTGCCCTGATTTTTCAGGTCCTGCACTTTTTCTACGGAATCCAGCGCGCCCCGGAATTCATTACGGCGGTGGATGAGGGTAACCTCTGCGGCAACATTGGCCAAAAAGATGCTCCAGTCGAGGGCAGAATCGCCACCACCTGCGATCACCACTTTCTTATGACGGAAATGCTCTGGTTCTTTAATGAAATATTCCACGCCTTTTTCTTCGTATTCAGCGATATTCTCGATGGCTGGTTTCCGTGGTTCAAATGTCCCCAGTCCACCGGCAATAGCTACCGCTTTGGCGTGATGTACGGTACCTTTGTTGGTGATGACCTCGAAAGTGCCGTCTTCAAGTTTAGTTAAGGTCTGTGCAGTCTCGCCAAGGGTAAAACCGGGCTGAAACTGCTTGATCTGCTCCATCAGGTTGTCAACAAGATCCCCGGCGTTAATTGATGGGAAGCCTGGTATATCGAAAATAGGTTTCTTTGGGTAGAGTTCTGTAAGTTGTCCGCCTGGCTGTGGTAACGCGTCGATGAGGTGACATTTCATTTTCAGCAAACCTGCCTCAAATACAGCAAAAAGCCCTGTAGGCCCTGCTCCTATAATCAATATATCGGTTGTAATCATTAGTGAATATTTTGTTTCAATCGCCAAATTTAAGAAAAATAAAAGAAGCAAAGCCACGCATAAGGGGTATAAAGGGCATAACGCTACACAAAAAAGTGTCAAAAAGTAGGGTGATATAGTATGGCAAATTTTTTGCAAAACATAGGATATGAATAAATTTTTTAGTCTATTAGGGCTTTTCTTTTTCTCCCTAATCTATTCCCAAAAACTTGATAACATTCAGTCTGGTGAGGTTCTCAACTACAGAATTCACTATGGGGTGCTGAATGCCGGAACCGCGACACTTTCGGCCACCAAAACATCATATAAGGGCCAACCACATTATTACGTAAAAGGTTATGGGCGCACTACCGGCGCGGTACGTGCCTTTTTCAAGGTGGAAGACCATTATGAAAGTTACATCAATGAACGGTCTGGCCTGCCCAGTTTTTATGTAAGGAATGTACAGGAAGGTGGTTATACCCAGCATCTGGAAACGCTTTTTAACCACAGCAATAACACGCTGCAACTTACCGATAAGGAAAAAAACACTACAAAAACCCTTAAAACTGTCAGAGGTGTCCAAGACATGTTGTCCGCTTTTTATCATTTAAGAAGCCTGGAACCGTCAGACTTAAAGGTAGGAAGTGTAAGGAAACTCAACATCTGGATCGACGATGAGCTTTTCCCTTTCCAACTAAAAGTAGTAGGCACCGAAAACGTAAAAACTAAATTTGGTACCATCAACTGCCTGAAGATTATTCCGCAGGTCATTAGTGGGCGTGTGTTTCGGGATAAGGAAGGTGTAACGCTTTGGGTAAGTAATGACCGAAACCTGGTGCCAATTTCTATAAAGGCTGAACTGGCCGTAGGATCGCTTAGAGCCAGCATCGATTCGTATAGGAATGTAAAATACCCGCTAAGATTCGTAAAATAACCAGTTCAAATATTAAAAATATACGACAAAATCCGGCCTATGACCGGATTTTTTTGTTTGTATTGTAACAATATGCTGGTCCGCATTGTCCTATCATTAATAAAATAATAACTATGAAATCCCGCTCGCTTTCAGTACTTTTTCTATGGAGTTTCACACTCTTTTCTGCACAAACGGTTAGTAGCGACAGCATTGCCAGAAAAAAAATACGCGCCATAAAAGCTACGGAGGTCCCAAAAATTGACGGTGTGCTGGATGAGGATATTTGGCAACAAGCAGCCACCGCGGAAAACTTTGTAGAAAGAAGACCTAATAATGGCCGCGCTGAAAGCGATTTATTTAAGTCAAAAGTAAAGATACTTTATGATGATACCGGCATATATTTCGGTGCGACGCTGTACGACCACGAACCTGCAAAGATTGCCAAAGAACTTACCGAAAGGGATAATATTGAAAATGATGACATCTTCGGGGTTACCATTAATGGGTATAACGACCATCAGCAAAGTCTGGAATTCCTGTTGACACCGGCGGGTGTGCAGGCAGATGCTAAAATCACTACCGATTTTGGGGAAGATTTCAGCTGGAACGCCGTGTGGTTTTCTGCCGTGAAAATTACCGATGAAGGTTGGGTAGTCGAAATGAAGATCCCATACTCTGAACTTCGGTTTCCCAAAAAGAACGTGCAGGAATGGGGCATCAATATGCTGAGGCTCGTCAACCGAACCAGTACCATGTATGACTGGAACTTCGTGAACAATGAAAAAGGAAGCTATATGCTGTATGATGGCGTATTGGCAGGCATTGAGAACATCAACCCGCCGGTAAGGCTGTCATTTCTCCCCTATCTTTCGACTTATCTGAACCATTATGATGGCAAAACCGCCGCCAACATCAATGGTGGTATGGATTTAAAATACGGCATTAATGATGCCTTCACCCTTGATTTGACGTTGATACCTGATTTCGGCCAGACTTCTTTCGACAGGTCCGTGCTTAATCTTTCGCCATTTGAAGTACAGTTCGAGGAACAGCGGCCTTTTTTCACTGAAGGCACAGAGCTTTTCAGCAAGGGCGACCTTTTCTATTCGAGGCGTATCGGCGGCAGCCCTTCCGGAACCGCCAGATTAAATAATGACGAAGAATTTGTGGAAAACCCTGAAAAAGTAAAACTCTTCAACGCGATAAAGATTTCAGGACGCACCAATGCAGGATTGGGCATTGGCTTCTTCAATGCCGTTACAGAAAAAACCACCGCCACCATCCGCGATATCAACACCGGCGACATCCGTGAAGAAGTTACCGAACCGTGGGCAAATTATAATGTTTTTGTACTGGACCAGCGTTTTAGGGGTAACTCCTCCGTATCTCTTGTGAATACGAATGTTACGCGTGACGGCAGTTTCCGCGACGCCAATGTTACCGCGATGCTATTCGATATCAGAAACAGGAAGAATACGTACCAATATTACGGTGGCACCAAAGGCAGTTTCGTGATGAATGATGAAACAAAGTTCGGGAATGAAAGCTCTTTAGGTTTTAATAAAGTGGCCGGCATACACCGTTTCGGGGCTAAATATTTCGTACGCACAAAAGATTACGACATTGGCGATCTCGGTTATTTCGACCGCACGAATTTCCACAGCATCAACACCAACTACTCTTACCGCTATCTGCAGCCAAAAGGTGGGTTGAATACTTTACAGTACACTTTGAATCTTACACATAACCGCCGCTTAGATGATGACCTGTTTACAGAGTTCGTGATCCACAACAGTATTGATATGCAGACCAAGAATTTCTTCGGGTTTGGTGGCGGGCTCATGATTTGGCCATTTGGTGAAAATGACATCTACGAACCACGCACGGCCGGCCGTTTTCTGCAAGTTCCGGCGATGATCAACCCGTGGATTTTCATCAATACCGACAGTCGTAAGAAATTCCGTCTCAACACTTATATCGATTATTATGCGTTTGATGAAAAAGGCCGCTATCAGTTGATTTATGAGCTCAACCCAAGTTACAAATTCTCTGACAGGCTAAGACTTTATTATAACGCAAGTATTAATTATCAGCAAAACGACCGTGGATTCGCAGGTAAAGATGCTGAAAACATTTTCATGGGCACGCGCAACCGTTTGACATTCGAGAATGGGATATCGTCACAGTATACTTTTAATAACACCATGGCACTGAACCTTTCTTTCAGACATTATTTCTCTGAGGTAACTTATAAAAATTTCTCTACCCTGAACAATGATGGCAGCGTAAATGACACCACACTTTTTACGGAAAACAGAAACGGCACGTTTAACTCGTGGAATGTAGATGTAAGATATTCATGGTGGTTTGCGCCGGGCAGCCAGCTCACACTACTCTACCGAAACGCGGTGGGTAATTACCTTGAACAATCTCGCGTTGGATTCAGTAAGAATTTCGAGCGCCTTTTCAGTGAACCGATGGTCAATAGTTTATCTGTGAAGTTAACCTATTACATTGACTACAACCAGGCAAAAAACTGGCTGAAAAAAGGCTAAGCTGAATAAACTTATTAAACCTATAAGGTTTTAAAAAACCTTATAGGTTTGAAATGAAAAATCTATAGTGAGCGAAACTGCGACAGCATCCTTTTATCATTCTCGAAGAACATACGGATGTCGCTCATTTGGTACAAGAGCATCACAATACGCTCAATCCCCATCCCGAACGCATAACCCGAATATTTATCAGCGTCAATGTTTACGTTCTGTAAAACCGCGGGATCTACCATTCCGCAACCCATAATCTCAAGCCAGCCGGTGCCTTTGGTGATTCGGTAATCGGTTTCAGAGTTCAGGCCCCAATATACATCTACCTCGGCACTTGGTTCTGTAAACGGAAAGTAAGAAGGTCGCATCCTAATCTTAGACTTACCGAAAAGTTCGGTGGTGAAATACTGTATGGTTTGCTTCAGGTCCGCAAAACTCACATGCTCATCAATATACAGTCCTTCGATCTGATGGAAAATACAGTGCGAGCGCGATGAAATAGCCTCATTACGGAAAACCCGGCCTGGGGAAAGAATCCGCATCGGTGGCTGGTTTTCTTCCATATAACGGATTTGCACCGAAGAGGTATGCGTACGAAGCAGCACATCAGGATGGGTTTCAATGAAAAAAGTATCCTGCATATCTCTTGCGGGGTGATATTCCGGTAGGTTAAGCGCGGTAAAGTTGTGCCAGTCGTCCTCGATCTCTGGGCCGTCGGCTACAGCGAAACCAATGGATTTAAAAATATCGATGATTTTATTCTTCACGATATTTATCGGATGGCGCGTTCCTAATTCTGAGGGGAAACCGGGACGTGTAAGGTCTTCCTTCTCAATAATAAACGCAGAGGCAGAAGCTGACTTTAGGGTTTCCAGCTTTTCTTCCACGGCTTGTTTCAGGGTGTTGATTTTCTGTCCGAAAGCCTTTTTCTGGTCATTAGGCACAGTCTTGAACTGCGCAAAAATATCGTTCAGAATCCCTTTTTTTCCGTTAAACCGGATACGGAACTGCTCGATCTCTTCTTTATCGGTAGTATTGAAAGCTCCTACCTGCAGCAGCAAATCATCAATTTTTTCTAACATCGTTTCTTAATATATCGAGTGGCAAAAGTACACTTTTTCAGCGAAATCTTTGGCGTGTAAAATAGGTTTACGCTACCAGTGACTGCCCGAAATGTGGGTTGACATTATTGTTGGAGAAAAGCCAAAAGCTTTGCAAGTGCCTGGCTGCGGTGGCTGATGCGGTTTTTATCCTCCGGTTTCATTTCAGCGAACGTTACCGATTCCCCATCTGCGATAAAGATAGGATCGTAACCAAAACCTTTTTCCCCACGGATGTCTTTCGTAAGTGTTCCGTACACACGTCCCTCGAAGTACTGGACGCCATTTTGGTTTACCAGGCACAACACGGTTACAAAATAAGCCGTGCGGTTTTCGGTATCGCCAAGTTCATCTAACACCTTGGCCATATTTTTTGCAAAATCATGGTCCCCGGCATACCGTGCAGAATAGATGCCAGGCCGGCCGTCCAACGCTTCCACAACAAGTCCGGAATCGTCACCAATGCTCGGCTGCCCCGTTTTTTCGTAACAATACTGCGCCTTGATGAGGGCGTTGGCATGAAACGATTCGCCGTCTTCTATGATCTCTTCATGCAAATCATAATCAGTGAGCGACTTTACAGTAAAATCAGTCCCTAAAATCTGCTGTATTTCTTCTTTCTTGTGTTGGTTATGTGTTGCGATCAACAGTTCTTTAGCCATTTTTATTTATAATTGATTAGGTTCGGAATCAGGAGTACTGAATTTCTTGCTGAACAGATAATAGGTAAAACCAAATAGAGACACACCAGCTGCGAGTAGCAGATATTCTGATATCTTAAAGGTTTCGGCAAAACTTTCTGTATCGGCATAAAAGATCAGCAATGCGGAACAAAAGTTATTAAAAGCATGCAGTAAAATGGGCAACAGCAGCGTTTTGGTCTTATAATATACCAAGCCAAGCACACTGCCCAAAAGCACGGCGCCAGCAAACTGCCATGGGTTACCATGCACTATACCAAATGCTAATGAGGAAAGCAAGATGGCAATTAAAGGTCTCATGCCTTTGTTGATAAGCCCTTTAAGGATAATGCCCCGGAATATGATCTCTTCGAAAAGTGGCGCCATAATCACCGCGAGTACGATAAGGGTGGCCTCATCCTTGGTCATTTGAGCCATTAATTCAGTGAAAAATTCATAAGACGGCCCAAAAAACGCTCCGGTTGTAGGGATTTTTGATGAAATAAATTCTGCGATCAGCATCATACCAAACATCATAGGGAACACCAGCAGATAAGTCGAAAAGCTGGCAGCGGATACATTAAAATTTAGTTTCTGGCCAGTTTGTGGCCTTACAATCAGATGATCAAAAGCGAAGATCGCGGTTAAGAATCCTGCGACATTGGCGATAATCAGGTAAAAATCCTCGTACTGAAAGTTTCTGTTAAACAAAAAAATAGACAAAGTATTCAGCACAGCTACCAGCATCGTACCGGCAAACATACCGCCAATAAGGACCAGCGCCCCCATCCAATCGAAAGTAAAATGAGAGGCCGAAGGCTGTTTTTGCATATCCATAGGTAATTTACAGCAAATATAATTTAAAAAGGCTGAAGTGATGAGCGCGGCTTATAATCCGGTTTTCATTTTCGGTAAAAAAACACGATTTTTGCAACTGCTAAAAATAATTATGTCAACACTCCTCAAAGAAATAGAAAGGCGTAAAACCTTCGGAATCATCTCGCACCCCGATGCGGGAAAAACCACCCTTACAGAGAAATTGCTGCTTTTCGGTGGGGCCATACAGGAAGCGGGCGCCGTAAAATCAAATAAAATAAAGAAAGGGGCCACCTCCGACTTTATGGAAATCGAGCGGCAGCGTGGTATTTCCGTAGCCACTTCTGTACTTGCATTTGAATACAGAGATCACAAAATCAACATCCTTGATACACCCGGGCACAAAGATTTTGCTGAAGACACTTACCGGACCTTAACCGCCGTAGATTCCGTCATCGTAGTGATCGACGTGGCAAAAGGGGTTGAGGAACAAACCGAAAAACTCGTGCAGGTATGCCGCATGCGTAACATCCCGATGCTGGTTTTCATCAACAAATTGGACCGTGAAGGTAAGGATGCCTTCGACCTTCTGGATGAGGTAGAACAGAAACTGGGCCTCACCGTGTGTCCGCTCTCACTGCCAATCGGTATGGGTAGCGACTTTCAGGGAATTTACAATATCTGGGAAAATAACATCCAACTCTTCCTTGAAGAAAAAAAACAGAAAGTAGGCGAAACCATCAAATTTGATGACCTCAGCGATGCTAAGATTGATGAGGTAATTGGTGAAAAAGCAGCAGCCACTCTTCGTGAAGAGGTAGAACTTGTACAGTCTGTGTACCCAGCGTTTAACCGCGAAGATTATATGAAGGGCGACCTGCAACCAGTCTTCTTTGGTTCAGCTCTTAATAATTTCGGTGTACGCGAATTGCTTGACGCCTTCATCGACATTGCACCAAAACCACAGCCCAAAGAAAGCGAAACCCGCCTTGTAAAACCCGAAGAGAAGGATTTTACGGGCTTTGTTTTCAAAATCCATGCGAATATGGATCCCAAACACCGTGACCGTCTGGCGTTTGTTAAGATTGTATCGGGTACATTCAAAAGAAATGAAAACTACCTGCTGGTTAGGGATAATAAAAAGATGAAATTCTCTTCTCCCAACGCATTTTTTGCCGATAAAAAAGAAGTGGTTGACGAAAGCTATCCGGGTGACATCGTAGGACTGCACGATACCGGCAACTTCCGCATCGGTGATACGCTGACGGCCGGGGAAAAAATCAGTTTCAAAGGCATCCCAAGCTTCTCGCCGGAACATTTCCGATACATTAACAATGATGATCCGCTGAAGGCCAAGCAACTTGCCAAAGGAATAGACCAACTGATGGATGAGGGGGTAGCACAGCTGTTTACGTTAGAGATGAACAACCGTAAGATCATCGGGACCGTAGGTGCGCTGCAATACGAGGTGATCCAGTACCGCCTGGAGCATGAATATGGCGCAAAGTGTACGTATGAACCGCTTTCGATCCACAAAGCATGCTGGATTGAAGCCGATGAGAAATCAGAGGAATTCAAAGAGTTTGCGCGACTTAAACAAAGATTCATGGCGCGCGACAAATACGGGCAACTCGTCTTCCTGGCAGATTCATCGTTTACGATACACATGACACAGGAAAAATTCCCGAACGTGAAGTTACATTTCATCAGCGAATTCCGGAAAAACCTATAATCAATATTAAATCTTCAGCCAGGCTGGAGATTTTTTTGTAAAACACCAGCAAATAATTTTACAATAAATTGATTATCAATTGTATTCATTAATGATAGCTTTTAAAGGAACACCATTTGATGAAGTAGCTGCGTTATAAAACAAAAACAACTTATGAAGAATTTTTTAGCTCCCCTACTTTCGGCAATGCTGTTGCTGTCTTGCGACAAAAGCACTGTACAGCAAACTACCGATAATATAAAGAAAGCCGACAGTCTTTTTACTAAAGCCAATAATGGTATCAAAACCCTCGACTCTATTTCAAAAACGATTACCGACACGGAAGGCATTACGAAAAAAGTCATCCTTCCTGAAATTGAAAAACAGAAAAAAACCATCGACAGTACCGTAAAATCGAGTGGTTGGGGATTGGATTCGATCAATAAAAAAATTGAGAAAATCACGCGCAATGTCGTCGTAGGAACAGAGGTCGCAAAAACCCTGGATTCTGCCAATAACGCGCTGAGCAAAGGAGAGAACGCCTTGAAAGTCTTAAGCGGTGCTGCTGATAAAATACTGAACCAAACTAAGAAACAAACAGAAGCCACATCACCCAACGCAGAAACCGACCCAACCGAAAATACTACACCGACAGTA